>NZ_JAUYNP010000166.1 GCF_030696055.1 Pseudomonas sp.
CCAGGGTACGCACCTCATCGGCCACCACGGCGAAGCCGCGACCCTTCTCGCCGGCGCGGGCGGCTTCGATGGCGGCGTTGAGCGCCAGCAGGTTGGTCTGCTCGGCGATGCCGCGAATCACTTCCAGCACCTTGCCGATGCGGCCGCTGTCGGCTTCCAGGCGGCGTATTACGTCGGCGGTATTGCTGATCTCGCTGCGGATATCGGTGATGGTCTTGATGGTCGCCTGCATCACCGTTTCGCCCTGGCGCGCGGCGCTGTCGGCGGCGTCTGCGGCATGCGCCGCCTCGCCGGCATGGCGCGCAACTTCCTGGGCGGTGGCGGACATTTGATGCATGGCGGTGGCGACCTGATCGGTACGGTTGAACTGGTCCTGGATACCCTGGGTCATGCGCGAGGCGATATTCTTCAGCTCGCCGCTGGCGCTATCCAGGTTGCCGCTGCTCTGCTGCAGGCTCTGGGTGGTGCTGGCGAGGAAGTCGCGCAGGGTGTTGGAGGCGATGGCCAGCATGCCCAGCTCGTCGCTCCTGGTGGTTTCAACGCGCTGGCCGAAGCGGCCGTGGCTGAGTTCGTCGACGTGGCTGATCAGGTGACGGATCGGGATGATCAGGTGGCGGTTGACCAGCCACAGGCTGAACAGGGCGATGACCAGGGTAGCGGCCAGCATGATCACTGTGCCGATGGCTATGGTGCGTTCGGCGGCGGCGTTGATCTGGGTGGCCTGTTCCAGGCTCTGCTCGCGCAGCCGGGTGACCAGCATGCTCATCTGCTCGCTGGTGGCGCGGTCTATGCCTTTCACCGCGGCGTCGCCGGCCTTGGCGTCGCCATTGGCGGCGGCAAAGGCGTCGCGGCCCTTACGGTAGTTGGCGCCGAGGGCCTGGTGTTCGCTGCGCAGACGTTCGATCTGGCCTTTCAGCGCCGCGTCGTCAGCGGCCAACTGGACCAGTTCACCCAGGGTGTCCTGCACCTTGCGCTCCTGCTCCTCGAACTGGCCCCAGTATTTGTTCAGTTGTTCCTTGTCGCTGCCGCGCAGCAGCACGTTCTTCCATTCCTGCACCTGGATCTTGAATTCCACGTTGGCCGAATCGATCAGGCGGGTGGCTTCCACTGGGCCGTCGAGCAGGCCGCGGTAGGCCTGCATGCCGCCGGAGAGGAAGCTGAAACAGGCCAGGGCGGTGATCAGGATCAGCGCCAGGCTGCCGCCCAGCAGCGTAAGGATTTGCGCACGCAAGGATTTTTGCAGAAACATGGGTGAATACCCCTGAATATGGGATGGCGGGAGGTCACTGACGCGAACTCGCGCCGGGTCAGTGACGCCCCCTATCTGCTGGTGCCGGGAGCCGACTAGCAATGGCACCAGTGAGTATAGATCGGCTATTCAGGGGCGCTTTTTAGGCTAGGCGCAGGTGGTTATCCCACAGTCCCGCGGGCAGCTGCAGGGCGCGGCTGCTGATGGCTGCGCGGCGGCAGTCGAACAGGCGGCAGCGGCCCACGCCACTGCTGACCACAAAGCCCTCGGCCACCGCGCCAACCCCGGCGCAATCGGCCAGGGGCGCATCCAGGCGCAGGGCGGCGCTGTCCAGGTCCCAGATAAATAAGCGGTTGCCGCGCGGCGCGGTCAGCGCCAGCAGGCGCAGTTCGTTGTGGATCGCCAGGCTGGCTGTGTATTGGTTCATCGCCTGACGCTGCGCCTCGCCTAGGGGGAAGGGCTGAAACGGCTGGCCCGGACGTTTGATCGCCAGCAGCGGCACCGGGTCGCTGGCCTCGCCCATATATTGCTGGCCGCTGACTATGGTGCCGTCGCTGGCCACCGCCAGGTGGCGCACGCTGTTCATCCGCTCGGGCAGCTGCTCCTTGCTCAGCAGGCTGCCGTCGCGCTTGAGCAGCACCAGGCTGGACTCCATGGCATCGAGGTTCGTCTCCACCCGGCTGTCGGCTTCGGTGCGGATGCCGCCGTTGGCCACCACCAGGGTTTCGCCATCCGGTAGCCAGAGCAGCTGGTGCGGGCCGAGGCCATGGCTGGACAGCTCGTCGACCCGCTGCAACCGTTGGCCTTGCAGGCGATAGACGCCGAGCACGCCGCGGCCGGGGTCTGAGGTGTCGTTCTCGGTGGCATACAGCCATTCGCCGCCCTTGTGGAACACCGCGTGGCCATAGAAATGCCGTTGCGCAGGCGCATGCAGGGTCTGCAGCAGGCGGCCGTCGCGGCTGTCGATCAGGTAGCTCTGGGTGCTCGGGCGGCGTCCGACGAACAGGGCCAGCGGCAGGAAGGGGTGGGCGATCACGTCATGGCAGCGTTCGCTGACCCGAGTGGCGAACACCTGGCTGCCATCCAGGCGATAACCCACGGCGAAATGCTCGCCGGCGGCGTTGTCGCGGGCCGACAGCAGCAGCGCTTGCGCGCCGTTGTGCAGCAGCGTCCAGCCGCCCAGGGCGCTGGCGGCAAGCGCCGCGCCGGTGAGGCCGAGGAAGGTTCTGCGCTTCATTCAGTCACCGTCGTTGGCGTTAAAGCCCAGCTGAATGCCCAGGGCCTTGGCCAATTCGGCGGTGTGCAGGCGATGCAGGCTGTTCAGGCTGTCATACAGCGCATTCAGTTCGGCGCGGCCCGCTTCGTCGCTGAGCAGCTCGCCCAGCGGACGCTGCGCCGCGGCCAGGCGCTGACGGGTGTCGCCGTAGGCGGCATCGATGCGGCTTTTCAGCTCGGCTTGCTCGCCGCCCAGCAAAGCCTGGATGCCATCCTGTTCGGCGCCGTGCCAGATCAGTTCGGCGCTGGCCAGGCTGGCGGCCAGGCTGGCCAGGCTGGCTTGGCTGCGCCAGGCCTCGGCTTGATAAGGCTGCGGCTGACCCTTGCTCTGCCGGCCCAGTGGGGTGCCGAGCTTCTTTTTCAGCCCGTCGATGGCGTTGACCTGGGTGCGCAGCAGGTCGGCCAGCGCTTCCGGGGCTTCGGCATAACGCGCGTTGGGGAACTGCTTGAGCTGCGCGGCCATGCCGTCCTGGCTGTGCCAGTGCGCCAGGACATCGGCCGCGAGGGCTTGCTGGTGCTGGCCGATGGCGACTAGCAGCGGGCAGTAGCGGGCTTTCTGCTCGGCATTGCCGAGGTCGATGGCCGGATCGAACAACAGGTATTCATAGGCCGTCAGGCCCTGCACCACCACGCTGGATTTATCCAGGTCGGCCGGGGTCAGGTGGGGCTTGCGCTTGAGCAGGGCCTCGACCTGGCGCGCCACCAGGTTCTTCTTGTCCGGCCAGAACTGCACCTGCCAGGCGCGGTTGCCTTCGGCCATGGGGCCGAGCAGCACCGGCTGCAGGGCGGCCCAGGCGCTTTGCGCGCCGCTGAAGGCCTGGCGTGCCTCGACCAGGCTCTGGCTGCCCGCGCAGAAGGCTTGGCCACTGGCGGCCAATTGCCGATCCGCCTCGCTCCAGGCGCTGTAGATCGGCAGCAGCACGCCGTCGGTGAGGGCGCTGCTGACCTGCTGTTGCGGGTCGGCAGGGCTGCAGGCGCTAAGCGCCAGGCTGAGCAGGACGAGGCTGAGGGGGGAACGGATCATGGGGGGCTCCTTACAACGAATTCAGAAAGGCCAACAGTGCGGCGCGCTGCTCGGCGGAGAAGGTCAACACGGCCTGCTTGGCCGCTGCGGCTTCGCCACCGTGCCAGAGAATGGCTTCCAGCAGGTTGCGCGCGCGGCCGTCATGCAGAAACTGGCTGTGGCCATTGACCGCTTCGGTCAGGCCTATGCCCCAGAGCGGCGGGGTGCGCCATTCGCGGCCGTTGGCGAGAAATTCCGGGCGGTTATCCGCCAGCCCTGCGCCCATATCGTGCAGTAAGAGATCTGTGTAAGGGCGGATAGTCTGGCCAGCCAGTTCCGGCTCGGCGGCATCGGCGGCGGTGCTGAACTGCGGGATATGACAGCCCTGGCAACCGGCCCGATGGAACAGCCCCTTGCCCTCGAGCACCTGCGGCGCCGCCACATCGCGTCGCGCCGGCACCCCCAGGTTGCGGGTGTAGAGCAGCACGCTGGCGAGAATGTTGGCGCTGACCTCGGGCTCGCCGCCATGGGGCGCGGTGCGACAGTCCGCCTGCGCTGGGGTGCAGTTGTCCTGGCTGACCAGGTGGCTGGTCAGGCCCATATCGTTGGCGAAGGCCTCGGCATTCTGCTGGTTGAGGCTGGGCTGGCCGGCCTTCCAGCCGAAACGGCCGAGCACGCTGCGTTGCTGCGCGCGGTCCCAGACGCTATTGGCTCGGCCGGAAATGCCATCGGCGTCGGCGTCATCCGGGTCGGCATTGGCCAGGATGGCCGCCTCGGGAATGGCCTCGAGCAGGCCCAGGCCGATCATCGGCGGCGCTATACGCGCGGAAAACTGCGTATCCGGATGCAGGGGGCCATAACCCAGTTGGCTGATCTCCAGCTTGGGTTGGCGCAATTCAAGCTGCTCGCCATCGGCAAAAGTGATGGTCTGCGGGCTATAGCTGACCCGCACCTTGGCTTCGGGGGCGACGCCTGGGTTGGCCATATCCTGCAGTTGGCCGCCGTAACTGGGGTCGGCCAGCACGCCCAGGCGCTGGATGATCGCGGCGTGCTCGTTGCCCGCCGGCAGCGACAGGCGCACCAGCATAGACACCGAGCTGAGCGCATCGGCCGCCGGCGGGTGGCCGCGGCCGTCCTTGATATGGCAATTCTGGCAGGCGTTGGTATTGAACAGCGGGCCCAGGCCGTCGCGCGCGGTGGTGGTGGCCGGGGCCGGGACCCAGGGGTTGCGGAAGAAGCTGTTGCCGACGCTGAAATCCAGGCGGCGCGAGGGCGACAGATTGGCCGAGGGCAGGGAAAAGGCGTTCTGATCGGCCTTGTTGACCGTGGCGCTACCGGCGGACAGCGCTTCGCCAGGCTCGGCCTGGGTAAAGCGCGGGGATTGATCGCAGCCGGCCAGGCCGAGGGCGAGCAGCAGGGGGGGCAGGCAAAGCAGCGGGCGCATCGAGGCGATCCTGGACGGCGAATCAGGCGGACAAGCTTAGCAGGCTAAGGGAATTCAAATAAGAGGGATTTGCGTTTGCAGCGCCGGGCGAAATGTCGCGGCCAATAAAAAAACGGGGGCGGTGTTGCACCGCACCCGTTTCAGACCCACTGGATCAGAACTGGTGATCGGCAGTATCCGGGTTGAGGTCGCTGATCCCCAGCTTGCCGGCGGCCTGCTCGATGGCACCGGTCTGCTTGACCAGGGCGGCGATGGCGTCGCGCACTATCTGCTGGCCGTCTTTGTTGTCGGCGGCGATCAGTTGATCGAAGTGCTGGTTGTTCTTCTCGGCGCTATCGACCAGGGCCTGCAGTTTGCCTTCGCTGGCTTGCAGATCGGCCTTGAGGGTGCTGTCGGCGGCGGCGTCGGCCTTGGCCACCAGGGACGACAGGCTCGGGCCGCTCAGGCTGGTGCCGTCGACCTTCTTGTACTCGCCCAGGTACACGTTGCGGATACCCTTGGCGTTGTAGAAGTGCGAGTTGTGGGTGTTGTCGCTGAAGCAGTCGTGCTCGTCTTCGGTGGAGTTGGCTTCCAGCGCGACCTTCATGCGTTCGCCGGCCAGTTCGCCGAGGGACAGGCTGCCCATGCCGAACAGCATCTTGCGCAGGCCGTTCTCGGCCGATTCGGCTTCCAGGGTGGCGCGGTAGTTGTCGGCGTTGCCGGCTTGCCACTGCAGAACCATCGTGTCGAGGTCGCTGACCAGCAGATCGACCGCGGCTTTCAGGTAAGCGCGACGACGCTCGTTGTGTTCGCCGGTGGCGCCTGCGCCGACCACGAAGTCACTGGCCGGACGTGCGCCGGCACCCGGATTGCTACCGTTGAGGTCCTGGCCCCAGAGGAGGAACTCGATGGCGTGGTAGCCGGTGGCGACGTTGGCTTCTGAGCCGCCCAGCTCGTTCAGGCTGGCCAGCAACTCGGGGTTGAGGGTGGTCACGTCGAGCTTGTCTTCGCCGACCTGGATCGAGGTGTTGGCGATGATATTGGCGCTGGCGCCCGGGTTGCCCAGGGCGTGCTGGTAGTCCTGGGCGACGTAGTCGATCAGGCCTTCGTCCAGTGGCCAGGCGTTCAGCTGACCTTCCCAGTCGTCGACCACGGCGTTGCCGAAGCGGAACACTTCGCTCTGCATATAGGGCGCGCGGGCGGCCAACCAGGCGGCGCGAGCGGCTTGCAGGGTAGCGTCGTTCGGGGTGGCGAGCAGGGCATCGATGGCGCTCTGCAGGGCCTTGCCGGTGCTGGCGGCATCGCTGAACACGGCCAGGGCCAGGTCGGCGTAGTGGCTGACCACGGCTTTGCCGGCGGCCGGATCGATCTGGCTGGTCGCGGCTGCCGGGGTGCTAGCGGCCGGTGCGGCGGCTTGGTTGGCCGGGGCCTTATCTTCGCCACAACCGGCGAGGGAAATGGCGAGGGCGAGCAGGCTGGCAGAAGCCAGGGGCATACGAAGCATGGCGGAATCCTTTGCTTGTGAGATAGACGCACCCATGCGGTTGAGTGCAAAAACCGAAACATAATGCGAAAGATTTGCATTTTGCGCAAAGGGTGGTTGCAGCTTTTTCATCTGAGGCTGTGGGTAAAGTCTGCGTTGGGGCAAATCTATAGGGCTAAAATGCCGGCACGCGCGTCATCCACAATTAGGGTCTGTTGACGTTTCGTCGCTCGCTGCGAAACGTTAACAGACCCTCGGGAGAGTCCTGCATGAGCCTTACCAGTGTTGCCGTCATCGTCATCCTGATCCTGGTCGCCGCCTATGCGGTGATGCTCTACAACGCCCTGGTGCGGCTGAAGCACGGGGTGAGCAAGGCCTGGGCGAATATCGATGTGCTGCTCAAGCAGCGCCATGAAGAACTGCCCAAGCTGGTGGAGACCTGCAAGCAATACATGCAGCATGAGCGCACCACCCTGGAGCGGGTGATTGCCGCGCGCCAGGCGGTTTCCACGGCGCGCGAGCAAGGCGATATGGGCGCCTTGGGCAAGGCCGAGACGGGCTTGCGCGCGGGCCTCGGTCAGCTGTTCGCCCTGGCGGAGAACTACCCGCAGCTGAAGGCCAATGAAAGCTTTCAGCACCTGCAGCAGCGCATCAGCGGCCTGGAAAACGGCATCGCCGACCGCCGCGAGCTGTACAACGAGGCGGTCAACCTGAACAACGTGCGCATCGAGCAGTTTCCCGATCTGATAGTCGCGCGCCTGTTCGCCTTTAAGGAGGCCGTGCTGCTGGAGTTCAGCGAAACGGAAAAGGCCGATGTCGATCTCAAGTCGCTGTTCGGTTAGGCCATGGATACTCAAGACCAGGTCATCGCGCTGGCCTGCAGCGTGGTCGCCTCAGGCGCTGGCGCCTGGTGGTTTCTCCGGCGTTTCTCCCAGGCCCGGCATTTGCTCGACACCCCCACCTCGAAGATCCGCTCGGCGGCCCAGGGCTATGTCGAGTTCTATGGCGTCTTGCATGAGGCGGCGGATAGCCAGCTCAGCGGGCCGCTGACCAACACCCCCTGCCTGTGGTGGCGTTATAAGATCGAGGAGTACCAGTCCGACGGCAAGAAACGCAGCTGGCGCACCCTGGAGAGCGGCAGCAGCGATGTCTGGCTGCGCCTGGATGACAGCACCGGCAGTTGCATGATCGATCCGCGCGGCGCGGAAGTGCGGCCGCTGACCCGTGAGCAGTGGCGGGGCAGTTTGCGCCATCCACTGGGGCCGGCGAAGTCGGGCTGGAGCGCCTTTTTCAGCAGTGGCGAAAGCTACCGCTACACCGAGGAGCGTCTGCACGTCGGTCAGCCGCTGTATGCCATTGGGGATTTTCGCAGCAGCGGCGGCGGTCGTCAGGGGCTGGATCTGGGGACGGCCAAGGGCGCGGTGATCCGCGAGTGGAAGGGCGACTTTAACGGCCTGCTGCAGCGCTTCGACAGCGATAGCAATGGCCAGCTGGATGAGCGCGAGTGGAGTCGGGTGCAGCTGGCCGCGGGCCTGGAGGCCGAGGATCGGCATCGCCAGCAGGGCGTGCAGCCGGAGCTGCATCATCTGGGCAAGCCGGCCGAGGCCCAGCCCTTTGTGCTGGCCTGCGCGGGGGAGGATGAGCTGGTGCGGCACTTCTACTGGCAGGCCGCGGGCGGTGCGCTGCTCTGTGTGCTGGGGGCCTTGGCGGCTGCCTGGTTGCTGGGCGTAACGACGGTCTAGCAGGGCTGCGCCTGTTGTTGCCTGACAAACCAATAGCCCGCCAGTTGGCGGGCTATTGGTTGTGTCCTGTCTCGCGGGGTAACAGGCCGTTGAAAAACTACCTGCGTTGCCCCTCTCGATAAAAGAAAGGGGCGTTAAAAACGGCCTAAAAATGCTCATTTACAGCACGTAAACTGCGCTTTTTCGGCCATTTTTGCCTTGTCTCAGCTGCCTCGTCTACGTTTTTCAACGGCCTGTTAGAGCGTCGCCGGGTTGGCCGCGCTGTTAAGGCGCCGGG
>NZ_JAUYNP010000173.1 GCF_030696055.1 Pseudomonas sp.
TGGTTGCTGGTAACTGGAAAATGCACGGTACCCGCGCCAGCGTCGCAGAGCTGATCAACGGCCTTAATCGGCAGCTGTTGCCTGCCGATGTTGATGTCGCAGTGTTTCCGTCGAGTTTGCATATAGGTCAGGTGGTTGATGATCTGGCAGGCAAGGCTGTGGTGGTGGGGGCGCAAGATTGCGCGACTGAGCCGCAGCAAGGCGCTTTGACGGGTGAGGTGGCTGCGGTCCAGTTGCTGGACGCGGGTTGCTCGTTGGTGTTGGTGGGGCACTCCGAGCGCAGGCAGCTGCTGGGTGAGAGTGATGAGCTGGTCACTCGTAAGTTTGCCGCCGTGCAAGCCTGCGGTTTGATCCCGGTGCTCTGTGTGGGGGAGACCCTGGCGCAGCGTGAGGCGGGTGAGACGCTTGCAGTAGTGGCCGGGCAGTTGGCCGCGGTTACGACTGAGTTGGGTGTGGAAGTTTTCGCGCATGCGCTGGTTGCCTATGAGCCGGTTTGGGCTATAGGTACGGGCCTGACGGCTTCGCCCGAGCAGGCGCAGGAAGTGCATGCGGCAATTCGTGGTCAGTTTGCGGCGCAAGATGCTGAGCTGGCCAGTAAGGTAAGAATTCTTTATGGCGGCAGTGTAAAGGCCGTCAGTGCAGCCGAGTTGTTCGGTATGCCGGATATCGATGGGGGGCTTGTGGGTGGAGCCTCTCTGAATGCGGATGAGTTCGGTGCGATCTGTCGCGCCGCAGGAAGCTGACAAGATGCTGGAAACAGTCGTAGTAGTTTTTCATCTGCTGGGTGCGATCGGTGTGGTTGCACTGGTTCTGCTGCAGCAAGGTAAGGGTGCCGATGTTGGCGCGTCTTTCGGTTCGGGTGCATCCGCTACTGTTTTCGGTAGCCAAGGCTCCTCTACCTTTTTGAGTCGCGTTACTGCTATACTCGCCGCCACTTTTTTCATGACTAGCTTGGGTTTAGCGTACGTTGCTAAAGACAAAGCTGATAACCTGGCTCAGGTTGGTTTGCCTGATCCGGCAGTCTTGGAAGTACAGCAGGCCACTCCGGCTGTTGAAGATGTACCTGTTTTGGATGCCACTACGCCGGCTACTGATGCGGCAGATGTACCTCAGGCACCAGTGCAGCAATAAGCAACACGCAACACGCAACAAACGATTTTGCCGAGGTGGTGGAATTGGTAGACACGCTACCTTGAGGTGGTAGTGGCCATAGGCTGTAGGGGTTCGAGTCCCCTCCTCGGTACCAATTTACAAGCAAAGCCCGCTTCATGCGGGCTTTCTTGTTGCTGGAGCTTCGGTTGACCCTTGATGGGGTTCGGCCGTATACTTCGGCCCCAGCTTTGATGCGGGATAGAGCAACAAGGTCGCTCCTCGGGTGGTTAGCCCGATGATGGCTGGTTAAGTCCAGCCCCCGCAATCAGATGTAGCGGAGCCCCTTTTAAGGGGCTTTTTGCTAGCTGGGTGACAGCTTTGCCGGCCTTTAGAGGGCGGTTTGATGATGGGCGCTTCGCCCATTTTTTATTTTTACAGCATGCGCGAGGGGTTCAGGTGTCGAGCAAGCTAGAACAGTTGCAGGCCTTGGTGGCCCCGGTAGTCGAGGCTCTTGGCTATCAATGTTGGGGTGTCGAGTTCCTGTCACAAGGGCGGCATTCTCTGCTGCGAATTTATATTGATAAACAGCCTGATGGCGTGGTGATCGAAGACTGCGAAATTGTCAGTCGGCAGATCAGCGGTGTCCTCGATGTCGAGGACCCGATCAGTGCGGAGTACACCCTCGAGGTGTCTTCCCCTGGTATGGATAGGCCGCTGTTCACTCTCGAACAGTTCGCCAGTCATGCCGGTGAGCAGGTGAAGATCAAGCTGCGTTCGCCTTTTGAGGGGCGACGTAACTTTCAGGGCCTTCTGCGCGGTGTGGAAGAGCAGGATGTGGTGGTGCAGGTGGATGACCACGAATTCCTCTTGCCGATCGACATGATCGACAAGGCCAACATTATCCCCAGGTTTGATTGAGACGCGGATCCCGCGGATCCAACGGATTGCGAAAGGCGAGGCGTACGATGAGCAAAGAAGTACTGCTGGTTGTTGAGTCGGTATCCAATGAAAAGGGCGTACCGGCGAGCGTGATTTTTGAGGCGCTGGAGCTTGCTCTGGCGACGGCGACCAAGAAGCGTTTTGAGGACGAAGTCGAGTTGCGTGTGGCGATCAATCGTCAGACCGGCAACTATGAAACCTTCCGCTGCTGGACAGTGGTGGAAGAAAGCGATTTCGATGATCCGGCGCATCAAGTCACAGTCGACATGCCGCGGGCCGTTGAGGCCAATGCGAAAGTCGATGACGTGCTGGAAGAAAAGATCGAATCCATCGAGTTCGGTCGTATCGCGGCGCAAACTGCCAAGCAAGTGATAGTGCAGAAGGTCCGTGAAGCCGAGCGTGCGCAAGTCGTCGAGGCCTATCGCGAGCGTTTGGGCGAGATCATTTCCGGCACCGTGAAGAAAGTCACCCGCGACAGCGTCATCGTCGACCTGGGTAACAACGCCGAAGCCATGCTGGCCCGGGAAGACATCATCTCTCGCGAGACTTTCCGCGTCGGTGTGCGCCTGCGTGCCCTGCTCAAGGAAATCCGTACCGAGAACCGCGGCCCGCAGTTGATCCTCTCGCGTACCGCGCCGGAAATGCTGATCGAGTTGTTCCGCATCGAAGTGCCGGAAATCGCCGAAGAGCTGATCGAAGTCATGGGCGCGTCCCGTGATCCTGGCTCGCGCGCCAAGCTGGCCGTGCGTTCCAAAGATAAGCGTATCGACCCGCAAGGTGCCTGTATCGGCATGCGCGGTTCGCGTGTGCAAGCCGT
Source organism: Pseudomonas sp. (assembly GCF_030696055.1). Taxonomy (GTDB): domain Bacteria; phylum Pseudomonadota; class Gammaproteobacteria; order Pseudomonadales; family Pseudomonadaceae; genus Aquipseudomonas. The sequence goes on from NZ_JAUYNP010000173.1 coordinate 2,849, forward strand.
ATCCGGCGAGTTGGCGGGTGAGCGTGTTGACATAGTGCTGTGGGATGACAATCCCGCGCAGTTCGTGATCAACGCCATGTCGCCTGCCGAAGTCGCCGCCATCATCGTCGACGAAGATGCCCATGCCATGGACATCGCGGTTGGCGCAGACAACCTTGCTCAGGCCATTGGCCGCGGCGGTCAGAACGTGCGCTTGGCCAGTCAATTGACCGGCTGGACGCTGAACGTGATGACCGAAGCGGACATCCAGGCCAAGCAGCAAGCGGAAACAGGCGACATCCTGCAGAACTTTATCGACGAGCTGGAAGTTGACGAAGAGCTGGCCCAGGTATTGGTCGAAGAGGGCTTCACCAGCCTCGAAGAAATCGCCTATGTGCCGATGGAAGAAATGCTCAGTATTGATGGCTTCGACGAGGATATCGTCAGCGAGCTCCGCGCTCGGGCCAAGGATCGCTTGCTGACCAAAGCCATCGCCAATGAGGAAAAGCTGGCAGATGCCCACCCAGCCGAAGACTTGCTCTCGCTTGAGGGGATGGATAAGGCGCTTGCGCATGAACTGGCAGTGCGCGGCGTTGTTAACCGCGAAGACCTGGCCGAGCAGTCGATTGATGACCTGCTCGACATCGACGGTATCGACGCTGAGCGAGCCGGCAAGTTGATCATGGCCGCCCGAGCCCATTGGTTCGAGTAAGCAGTTGCGGCCTGAGGAGAGAAATGCATGACGCAAGTCACGGTGAAAGAACTGGCCCAAGTGGTCAATACGCCGGTTGAACGCCTGCTGCAGCAAATGCGTGAGGCGGGTCTGCCGCACAGCGCTGCCGAGCAAGCGGTGACCGACAGTGAGAAGCAGGCCCTGTTGGCCCATCTCAAGAGCAGCCACGGCGACAACAAGGCGGAAGAACCGCGCAAGATTACCTTGCAGCGCAAAACCACTAGCACCCTGCGGGTTGCCGGCAGCAAAACCATCAGCGTTGAAGTGCGCAAGAAGAAGACCTTCGTTAAGCGCAGTGCTGAAGAAATCGAAGCTGAAAAGCAGCGTGAGCTGGCTGAACAGCGCGTGGTAGCGGAAGCGGCTCGCCTGAAGGCCGAAGAAGCAGCCAAACGTCGCGCCGCAGAAGAAGCGCTGCGTCCTGGCTCCGCGCCTGCAGCGCTGGCCGTGGCTGAGGCTGCTCTGGCAGCTGCCCCTGCTGTCGCGGTAGAGCTGCCGGTAGTTGCGGCGCCGGCCCTCGACGAGCGCAAGAAAGACGAACCGCGTCGCCCAGACAAGGCGCGCAATGATGAAGCCGACCGTCGTGGCGGCGAGCGCAAGACCACGCAGCACCGCCCCACCGTCAAGGAAAAGGCTCCGGCGCCGCGTGTTGCCCCGCGCACCATCGACGAAGAGAGCGACAGCTTCCGTCGTGGCGGGCGTGGCAAGGCCAAGCTGAAGAAGCGCAACGCTCACGGTTTCCAGAGCCCTACCGGGCCAGTGGTGCGTGACGTGGCGATCGGCGAAACCATCACCGTGGGCGATTTGGCTCAGCAGATGTCGGTGAAAGCCGCCGAAGTCATCAAGTTCATGTTCAAGATGGGCACCCCGGTGACCATCAACCAGGTGCTGGATCAGGAAACTGCCCAGTTGATCGCCGAAGAGCTGGGCCACAAGGTCAAGCTGGTCAGCGATAACGCCTTGGAAGATCAGCTGGCCGAGTCGCTGAAGTTCGAAGGCGAGACCTTCTCCCGTGCGCCGGTGGTGACCGTAATGGGTCACGTCGACCACGGTAAGACCTCGCTGCTCGACTATATTCGCCGCGCTAAAGTGGCCGCTGGCGAAGCCGGTGGTATCACCCAGCACATCGGTGCCTACCACGTGGAAACCGATCGCGGCATGGTCACCTTCCTCGATACCCCGGGCCACGCGGCGTTTACCGCCATGCGTGCCCGTGGCGCCAAGGCGACTGACATCGTGATCCTGGTAGTGGCAGCGGACGACGGCGTGATGCCGCAGACCGTTGAAGCCGTGCAGCATGCCAAGGCCGCCGGTGTTCCGCTGGTCGTTGCAGTGAACAAGATCGACAAGCCGGGTGCCGATCTCGATCGCATCCGCAGCGAATTGTCGGTTCACGGCGTGACCTCTGAAGAGTGGGGCGGCGACACACCGTTCATCTCAGTCTCCGCGAAAGTGGGTACTGGCGTTGACGAGTTGCTGGAAGCCGTTCTGCTGCAAGCCGAAATTCTCGAACTGAAAGCGACTCCGTCGGCTCCTGGCCGTGGCGTCGTGGTCGAGTCGCGTCTCGACAAGGGTCGCGGTCCGGTTGCCACCGTATTGGTGCAAGACGGCACCCTGCGTCAAGGCGACATGATCCTGGTCGGTTCCAACTTCGGCCGTATCCGCGCCATGCTCGACGAGAACGGCAAGCCGATCAAAGAAGCTGGCCCGTCGATTCCGGTCGAGATCCTCGGCCTGGACGGCACCCCGGATGCGGGTGACGAGATGAGCGTGCTGACCGACGAGAAGAAAGCCCGTGAAGTCGCGCTGTTCCGTCAAGGTAAGTTCCGCGAAGTGAAACTGGCCCGTGCGCATGCCGGCAAGCTGGAAAACATCTTCGAGAACATGGGCCAGGAAGAGAAGAAGACGCTGAACATCGTCCTCAAATCCGACGTCCGCGGTTCCCTGGAAGCGCTGCAAGGCTCGCTCGGCGGCCTGGGTAACGATGAAGTGCAAGTGCGTGTGGTCGGTGGCGGCGTCGGTGGTATCACCGAATCCGATGCCAACCTGGCGCTGGCCTCCAACGCTGTACTGTTCGGATTCAACGTGCGTGCCGATGCCGGCGCGCGCAAGATAGTCGAGCAGGAAGGTCTGGACATGCGTTACTACAACGTCATCTACGACATCATCGAAGACGTCAAGAAGGCCCTGACCGGCATGCTCGGCAGTGATGTTCGCGAGAATATCCTGGGTATCGCCGAAGTGCGCGACGTGTTCCGCTCGCCGAAGTTCGGCGCGATTGCCGGTTGTATGGTGGTCGAGGGTGTTGTGCACCGTAACCGTCCGATCCGCGTACTGCGCGAAGACGTGGTGATCTTCGAAGGCGAGCTGGAATCCCTGCGCCGCTTCAAGGACGATATGTCCGAGGTGCGTAACGGCATGGAATGCGGTATCGGCGTGAAGAGCTACAACGACGTCAAGCCTGGCGACAAGATCGAAGTGTACGAAAAAGTCCAAGTGGCTCGCAGCCTGTAACAGGCATGTAGCAGCGAGTTGCAATATGCAGCGCCCGGCCCCGTTTCTCGTGGCCGGGCGTTTGCCGCTTTTAGGTCCGCTGCTTTTTTGGGCAGCGTGACGAGTGAAGGTAGTAGAAATGGCCAAAGAATTTAGCCGGGCCCAGCGCATCGGCGACCAGATACAGCGCGAACTGGCGCAGTTGATCCGCATGGAAATCAAAGACCCGCGTCTTGGCGGCCTGGTGACTGTGACTGCGGTGGAAGTCAGCCGCGATTCCAGCCATGCCAAGGTGTTCGTCACCGTGATGGGTGGCGAGCCTGAAGAGGGTGTTGATCCCGTCGTGCAGAGCATCAAGGTGCTCAACGACGCCAGCGGTTTCCTGCGCATGCAGTTGGGCCGTGCGATGAAGCTGCGCAGCGTGCCGAACTTGCGTTTCCATTACGATGCCAGCGTGATCCGTGGCGCGCAGTTGTCGGCCTTGATCGAGCGTGCGGTCAGCGAAGATCGCCAGCATGGCGACGAACCGACCGAGGCCGAGGAGTAAGCGCGTGGCCCAGGTGAAACGTATTCGTCGTGCCGTCGATGGCATCATCCTGTTGGATAAGCCCAAGGGCTTCAGCTCCAATGCCGCGTTGCAAAAGGTCCGCTGGTTGCTCAATGCCGAGAAGGCCGGGCATACCGGCAGCCTCGATCCCTTGGCCACCGGCGTGTTGCCGCTGTGCTTCGGCGAGGCGACCAAGTTCTCCCAATACCTGCTGGATGCCGACAAGGGCTATGAAACCCTGATGCAACTGGGCGTTACCACCACTACCGCCGATGCCGAAGGCGAGGTGCTGGAGCGCCGCCCGGTGACCGTTGGTCGCGCCGAAATCGAGGCGCTGTTGCCGCGTTTTCGCGGTGAAATCAGCCAGATACCACCGATGTACTCGGCGCTCAAGCGTGATGGTCAGCCGCTTTACAAGCTGGCCCGTGCCGGTGAGGTAGTGGAGCGCGAGCCGCGTTCTGTTACTATTGCGCGCCTGGAATTATTGGGCTGCGAGGCGGAGCAAGCGCGCCTGGCGGTCGATTGCAGCAAAGGCACCTATATCCGCACCCTGGTCGAGGATATCGGCCAGTTACTCGGCTGCGGTGCCCATGTAGCAGAGCTGCGCAGAACCAAGGCCGGTCCCTTCGATTTGACCCGCACCGTGACGCTCGATGAGCTGGAACGGGTGCACGCCGAAGGCGGCAATGAAGCTGTTGATCAGTTTCTTCTGCCGGCGGACAGCGGCCTGCAACATTGGCCACTGCTGCAGTTCTCCGAACACAGTTCGTTTTACTGGTTGCAAGGGCAACCGGTACGCGCACCGGAGGCGCCGAAGTTCGGCATGGTGCGGGTGCAAGATCACAACGGTCGCTTTATCGGTATCGGTGAAGTGAGCGAAGACGGGCGCATTGCGCCGCGTCGTTTGATTCGGTCGATTTGACCGTGGCGTTGGTCGAGAGCTCAGGCTCTTACCAGCGTATCGAGGGTGGCTGTTAATAGGCACGGTCATACCTCACTTTAAAACACGGGAAGCGATTCCCGGCCTATTGCGACTGTTTCGGCAGTTGCCTAACTGAGAGGAAGCCCACATGGCACTCAGCGTTGAAGAAAAAGCCCAGATCGTAACTGACTACCAGCAAGCTGCTGGCGACACCGGTAGCCCGGAAGTGCAAGTTGCACTGCTGTCCGCCAACATCAACAAGCTGCAAGGCCACTTCAAGGCCAACGGTAAAGACCACCACTCGCGTCGTGGTCTGATCCGTATGGTTAACCAGCGTCGTAAGTTGCTGGATTACCTGAAAGGTAAGGACGCCAGTCGTTACAGCGCCCTGATCGGTCGCCTGGGTCTGCGTCGCTAAGCAATGCTTACGCGTAGCTGACTGCCGAAGCTGGAAGTGGGGTTTGCCCCTGCTTCCAGCTTTTGCGTTTCTGCTTTAGCTGTTTTGGACGATAGCGGGTCCGATTCCCGTAACCGCCCACATATTCTGCAAGAACCGATTTGGCGGCACTGTCGCTTAATCGGGTGTAAGAACTGCTTTCCCCAAGGGCAATAAAGAGAAGGAAAACACCGTGAACCCGGTAATCAAGAAATTCCAGTTCGGTCAATCGACCGTTACCCTCGAGACTGGCCGTATCGCCCGTCAAGCCTCCGGCGCAGTGCTGGTCACCGTTGACGACGACGTCGCCGTATTGGTCGCCGTAACCGGCGCCAAGACTGCCGACCCGAGCAAAGGCTTTTTCCCGCTGTCCGTGCACTACCAGGAAAAAACCTACGCAGCCGGCAAGATCCCCGGCGGCTTCTTCAAGCGTGAAGCGCGTCCTTCGGAAAAAGAAACCCTGACCTCGCGTCTGATCGACCGTCCGATCCGTCCGCTGTTCCCGGAAGGTTTCCAGAACGAAGTGCAGGTCATCTGCACCGTGATCTCCACCAGCAAGAAGACCGATCCGGACATCGCTGCGATGATCGGTACCTCGGCTGCCCTGGCCATCTCCGGCATTCCGTTCAACGGCCCGATCGGTGCCGCGCGCGTGGCCTTCCACCCGGAAACCGGCTACCTGCTGAACCCGACTTATGAGCAACTCAAGGCCTCCAGCCTGGACATGGTCGTAGCCGGTACCAAAGACGCCGTGCTGATGGTTGAATCGGAAGCCAAAGAGCTGACCGAAGACCAGATGCTGGGCGCCGTGCTGTTCGCCCACGATGAATTCCAAGCCGTGATCCAGGCTGTTACCGAGCTGGCTGCCGAAGCGGGCAAGCCGACCTGGGATTGGCAAGCCAAGCCGGAAAACACCGCACTGCTGAGCGCTATCCGTGGCGAATTCGGCGAGGCGATTTCCCAGGCTTACACCATCACCGTCAAGCACGAGCGTTATGCTCGTCTGGGCGAGCTGCGCAATGAAATCGTTGCCAAGTTCGCAGGCGAAGAAGGCCAGCCGAGCGCTGGCGAAGTGAAGGACGCTTTCGGCGAAATCGAATACCGCACCGTGCGCGAGAACATCGTCAACGGCAAGCCGCGTATCGATGGCCGCGACACCCGCACCGTACGCGGTCTGAACATCGAAGTCGGGGTGCTGGCCAAGACCCACGGTTCCGCGCTGTTCACCCGTGGTGAAACCCAGGCCCTGGTAGTTGCCACCCTCGGCACCGCCCGTGATGCGCAGCTGCTCGACACCCTCGAAGGTGAGAAGAAAGACCCCTTTATGCTGCACTACAACTTCCCGCCGTACTCGGTCGGTGAGTGTGGTCGCATGGGCGCCACCGGTCGCCGCGAAATCGGTCACGGCCGTCTGGCCCGTCGTTCTATCGCCGCCATGCTGCCGGCTGCTGACGTGTTCCCGTACACCATCCGCGTGGTCTCGGAAATCACCGAGTCCAACGGTTCCAGCTCCATGGCCTCTGTCTGCGGCGCTTCCCTGGCCCTGATGGACGCCGGTGTGCCGATGAAGGCGCCGGTTGCCGGTATCGCCATGGGTCTGGTCAAGGAAGGCGAGAAATTCGCCGTACTGACCGACATCCTCGGTGACGAAGACCACCTGGGCGACATGGACTTCAAGGTAGCCGGTACCGCCAAGGGCGTGACCGCGCTGCAGATGGACATCAAGATCCAGGGCATCACCGAAGAAATCATGGAAATCGCCCTGAATCAGGCCCTGGAAGCGCGCCTGAATATCCTCGGCCAGATGAACCAGGTGATCGCGCAGTCGCGTACCGAACTGTCGGCCAACGCACCGACCATGATCGCGATGAAGATCGACCAGGACAAGATTCGCGACGTGATCGGCAAGGGTGGCGCGACCATCCGTGCCATCTGCGAAGAGACCAAGGCTTCGATCGATATCGAAGACGACGGCACTATCAAGATCTTCGGCGAAACCAAGGAAGCTGCCGAGGCCGCGCGTCAGCGCGTGCTGGGCATCACCGCCGAGGCCGAAATCGGCAAGATCTACGTCGGCAAGGTCGAGCGCATCGTCGACTTCGGCGCCTTCGTCAACATCCTGCCGGGCAAAGACGGCCTGGTGCACATCTCGATGCTGAGCGATCAGCGGGTCGAGAAAGTCACCGACGTGCTGAAAGAAGGTCAGGAAGTGAAGGTACTGGTACTGGACGTGGACAACCGCGGCCGTATCAAGCTGTCGATCAAAGACGTAGCCGCGGCTGAAGCCTCGGGCGTTTAATCGCCAGCGCGCAGCCTGCTGAACGAGAGGGCCCACGCTGGGCCCTCTTTTTTTGTCTGAAAAATGCTGCTTGTCGTCTGCAAGACCTTCGGCTGTTCAGCCGCAGGTGTAGGCCTAGTAATAATGCAAAAGCCCCGCAGGCAGTGCCTGCGGGGCTTTTGCAATTAAGAGCGCTTTAGCTTCGCGTATGCCGATCAAGGGCCGCGTTTACTGTCGATCTTGATCAGCCGATTGCCCTCGAAGCGCAGGAATTGGTACATGCCATTGCGCGGGCCGTATGACCATTCCTCGACTGTCACCTCGTTGCGAAAGCCGTATTCATCTATCACCTCGCGGTAGCCGAGAAAGTCGCGGCTCAGGGGTTCGCCGCATTTGCTGGCGACCACGCTGCTCGAGTCGTTGAGGCTGATCAGCCCATTGTCGCAACGCAGGGTTGAAGTGGCCTGGGCGCAGAGGGGCAGGAGTAGGAGCAGGAGCAGGGCGGTAATCAGGGTTTTCATCGCTTATCCAGAGCACTGTCGATAATGGGGCAGGTGTCAGTCGCTACGCTGGCGCTCGATAGTGCGCAAGCGATTGCCTTCGAAGGTGAGGATGCTCAGCATGCCGCCATCGGGGCCGTAGACCCATTCCTCGATCTTATATTCGCGGCGCTCGTAAGGACCGAGGCTGTAGCCGACCAGGTCGCGGAAGGCCGGCTCCCCGCATTTCTGCAGTACCTCGAAGCTGCGGTCGCCGACGCTGACCAGCTGGCTGCCGCAACGCAGGGTATCGGCCTGAGCCAGGCTGGCCGCGCAGCTCAGCAGCAGGGCCACAAATGGATGATGGATGCGCATTGGCTGAGGGCCTTATTCACTGTCCAGATGCAGCGGCGTGGCCACTCGGCCATCGGCCTCGGCCTGTCCTAAGTTGACATCCAGCAGGTAGATACGTTCATCGGCCAGCCCGCCGCGATCGACCAGATAGTCCTTGATCATCGCCGCCCGGTCCTGGGCCAGCTGGCGTTGCAGCAATTGGCTTTGCGCCCAGGATTGTACGACCGCTTCACGCAGTTTGGCGGTGCGTTGTTCGTCATCCAGCTCGGCCCATTCGGCCGGCGGCTGTTGCTTCAGGCGGGTGCGGTAGATGCCTTCGAGCAGCGCGCCCTGTTCCTCTTCGGGGACCTCCAACTGGCTGGCTTCCGCAGGTACCGTATCGCCGCGGCGTTGCAGGATACGGTAGTAGGTGCTCTGGTATTCGCGTTGCAGACGCTGCTCGGCCAGGGGCAGACCATCGCTGCTTGGCGCGCTCATGCCTTCGACTTCCAGGCGCAGCGTCGGGCGTTCCTTCAGGGCGCTGGCCAGGGTATCCAGGGCGTTTTGCGCGCTGCCGTCCAGTTCGCTGCTGCCGGCCGCGAAGTGCATGGTGCTCAGGTCCACCTCCGAGCCGCCGCTGACCAGGCCACCGATAAACTTGAACGGCGCCTGGGCGGCGCGCAGCACCAGGTTGCGCAGGGTCTGCCAGACGATCGGCATCACACTGAACTGTGGGCTATTGAGGTCACCCTGGACCGGCAGGTTGATCACTATCTTGCCCTCGCTGTCCTTGAGCAGGGCCACCGCCAGGCGGATCGGCAGGTCCACCGCGCTGGGGCTGTCGACCTTTTCCCCGAGCTGCAATTGCTCCACCACCACGCTGTTCTCGGCCGTCAGCTGGCCCTTGCTGATGCGGTAGTGCAGGTCCAGGTTAAGCCGGCCCTTGCGGATGCGATAGCCCGCGAACTTGCCGGAGTAGGGCGTCAAGGTGGTCAGTTCGACCTGTTTGAACTGGGTGGTGATGTCCAGGCTGTCCAGCGGGTCGAAGGGGTTCAGGCTGCCCCTGACGCTGACCGGCGCGTAGCGGTCGACCTTGCCGGCGACATCCACGTCGGCGGGTTTCTGCGTGAGGCTGTCGAGGGTGCCGATGCGGCCATTGAGCTGCTGGATGGCGGTGGCGAAGTTGGGGGTCAGGCTGAAGTCGGCAAAATTCGCCGAGCCGTCCTTGAAGGTCACTTCACCTATATAAATCGCCAAGGGCTTTCCCGCTGGCTGGGCGGCGGCCTGGGAGTCGGCGGGTTGCGGGATCATCAGGTCGGCGACGTTGGTGCTGAGGTCTTCATTGATGATAAAGCGCGCATAGGGTTGGTTCAGCTGCACCTTGTCGATACTCAGGCTGGCGCCGTGCTGGTAGTTCAGGCCGAGCAAATCGAGCTGCTGCCAGCGCAGGAAGTCGCGCTCCTTGAGGGTGTCGAGGGTGTGCAGCTGGTTGACCTGGGCCTTGCCGCTGACGCTGAAAGCCAAGGGATCGGTGCTGGCCAGTTGGACGTCCAGGTCGCTGCCGAGCAGACCGCTGCGTAGTTCGAGACGCACGAAGGGGCTGAGATAGGCCTGGGCCACTCGCAGGTCGATATCGCGGCTGATGACCTTCAGGCTGGCCGTGGTCGGGCTTAGCTGCACCTGGCCTGCGGCCTGCAGCTTGCCCTGCTTGCCCAGGCCGGTATCCAGCTTGAGGCTGAAGGGCGAGGCGCCGAGGCTGTCGAAATCCTGCAGGTCAAGATTGAGCGGGCCGAGGTCGATGGCCACATCCTGCTCCGGCACGCGGTCGGCCAGATGCACCTGGTAGTCGCGCAGTTGCACGTCGCGCAGCAGCACCTGCCAGGCTTTGCCCGGCTCCTCGGTCTTGGTTGCCGGTTGGGTAGTGCTGGGCGTTTCGTTTGCTGCTGGGGCTGGCGCGGAGCCTGCGCCACCCTGGTTGGGAGCCGGAGCCGGAGCCGGAGCCGGAGCCGCGGCAGGCGCAGGGGCGGGCTTGGCAGGCTGGCTGGCCAGCAACTTTTGCCAGTCCAGCTGGCCGTCGGCCTCGCGGGCGGCCCAGGTCTCCAGGTGCTGGCTGCGAATCTTGCCGACCACCACCTGCTGCTTGACCAGGTCGACACTGGTTTCGCTGATCTGCAGATTGGCCAGCTTGACCAGCGGCCGTCCGTCGACGGTCTCGATGGCGAAGGGCGCGACTTGCAGCTGGACATTGTTCAGCAGCAGCTGGGTGCTGTCTGCCAGGCTCAGTTGATAGTCGGTGGCGAGGTTGAGTACACCTTCTTCCAGCACCAGGGGCACGGCGTCGCGCACATAGGGCCAGAAGGCTTTCATCTGGCCATCGCTGACCTTCAGGCTGCCGCTGGAGCTGATCGGTACCAGGCTGAGGGTGCCATTCCAGTCGATGCGCCCGCCTTTGGGGCCGGTGGCCACCAGGTTCAGCTCGGCCTTGTCATCGGGCAGGGTGCTGAGGTTGTGCAGTTCGAGGTTGAGGTCGTCGTAGAGGAACTCGATCGGTTCGCTGGGGCGCTGGTCCTGGAAATGCAGGTTGCCGCCACTCAACTTGATCCGCGCGATGCGCAGCGGAAAGGGCTGGCTCGGCGCTTCCTCGGCCACCGCTGCGCTGCTGGCGGGCAGCTTGAACAGCTGGGTCAGATTGAGCGTGCCGTCTTTGCCGAAGAGTACTTCGCTGTGCGCTTTATCCAGCTCGATATCGGCCAGATGCAGGGCGCCGAGCCACAGGCTGTCGAGTTGCAGGTTGGCGTAGAAGCGCTGGAAGGCGATCTGCTCCTGGCCCGTCTCGCCGATATGCAGGCCCCACAGGCTGAGTTCCAGGCTGAAGGGGTTGAGCTGCAGGCGTTCGAGGTTGGCGGGTACGCTGCTGAATTGCGCCAGTTGCTGGTTGGCGATACGCAGGCCGATGCCGGGCAAGATCAGGAAGCCCAGCAGGCTGTAGAGACCGAGGGCGATCAGCAGGGCGCACGCGGCGCGCTTTATTCCTTTAAGCATAAAAACGTCATCTGTCCCGAGCGGAAATGCCTTGGAGTATGGCACGCGCGTACGGTTCCACAGAGGCACTGCGTGGGATTTTCTATGGCTTTGTGGGGTCGATCAGAATTGCAGAATCAGGGTCTTCAGCGGCGGCTGGCCGTCCAGGGAGGGGAAGTCGCTGGCCGGCGCCAGCACCTGACAATCGCGCACCGGGCGGCCGAGTTTTTCCGCACAGCGCAGCACCTGCTCGCGCCAATCGGCCAGGGCGACTTTCGCCAGGTTGTTGCAGCAGATCAGCACGCCATGCTCGGCGGTGGCGAGAATCGCCGGCTTGAGCAGGCTCTGGTAATCGCGCAGCAAATCGACTGTGCCGAAGGCGCTCTTGGCCCAGGCCGGTGGATCGAGCAGTACCAGGTCGTACTGGCGCTGCGGCAGGCGCGGGTAGTGCGGCAGTTTCTGCCCGCGCCGCGCATTGATAGGCAGACCGGCGAGTTGGCGAATCGCCGGGAAATAATCGGATTGTACAAATTGCATGGGCGCAAGTTCTGGATTGAGCTCGCCATTCTCGCGGCCCACCGCCAGGTTGCCTTCGGCGAAATCCAGATTGAGCACTTCCCGCGCGCCACCGGCCGCGGCGCTGAGGCCGACGCCGCAGGTGTAGGCGAACAGGTTGAGCACCGACTTGTCGGCGCTGTGTTGCTTGACCCAGCCGCGGGCGTTGCGCAGGTCGAGAAACAGCAATGGGTCCTGGCCGGCATGGCGCCCGCGGACCCGGTAGTTGAGGCCCCATTCATGGCCGATCAGATCTTCCAGCGCCGCCGCTTCGGCCTGATAGACCGGATCGCTGCGATCGATCCGCGAGTTGCCCTGGGAGCGGTCGTTATAGACCAGCAGCAGCTTTTCACCGAGGCTGACCTGGCATCGCTCGGCCAGCTGCAGCAGCTCGTCACGGCTAAGGCTCTGGTGAAAGCTCTGCACCAGCAGCTGCGGGCCGTAGCGATCAATGGTCAGGCCGCCGGCGCCTTCCTGGCTGCCATGGAACAGCCGGTAGCAGTCGGTGCCTTGGCGGTGCAGTTCGGCGAGCAGGGGGTGACGATTGGCGAGGGCGGCGCGCAGCGCCTGGTCGAGAGAAGGCATGCGCGGCGACTCGGAAAAGGAAGGCGCGCAGTTTAGCAAGAAAAGCGCCGGGGTTTGCCTGGGATGCGCCTGCTAGCCCTCGGCGAAGCTACGCAATGCCTCGCCAGCCAGGCGATAGCGAATCCATTCGTCCTGGGGCTTGGCGCCCAGGCTCTGGTAGAACTGGATGGCCGGCTCGTTCCAGTCCAGCACGCTCCACTCCAGACGCGCGCAGCCGTTGGCGCAGGCCAGTTGCGCCAGGTGCCGCAGCAACTGCTTGCCGGCGCCGCCACCGCGCTGTTCCGGGGCGATATACAGGTCCTCCAGGTACAGGCCCTGACGGCCGAGCCAGGTCGAGTAGCTGAAGAAATACACCGCATAGCCGATCGGCACGCCATCGCGGCTGCAGATCAGCGCGCGCGCCGGCGAGCCATCGTCGAACAGGCTCTGCTCGATGTCGGCGACGCTGGCCAGCACTTCATGGGCGGCCTTCTCGTAGGTCGCCAGGTCGGTGATAAAGGCATGGATAAGCGCGGCGTCGCTGGGTACTGCCTGGCGAATGCTAAGGGTCACGGAGTGCTCCTGAGGTTAGAGAGAGGGTCGAGGTGTTTGTAGCAGCAGGGCGAAGAGTTCGGCGTGACCACTGACGCCCAGCTTGTGGTAGAGGTTGCGTCTGTGCACTTTCACCGTCTCCGGTGAGATGCCCATGCGCTGGGCGATGGCCTTGCTGGAGAAGCCCTGCAGGATCAGCTGGGCGGTTTCGCTTTCGCGCTCGGACAGGCGCGCGCCGAGGCCTTCCAGCATCGCGCTAAAGTCGCTCGCTACCGGTTGGGTGGCGGGTACCTCGATAGCGCAGAGTTGCAGGTGGCGACGCATCGCCGCCAACACCCAGTCGCGCACGCAGAGCAGGCGGCCGAACTCTTCGTGGCTGAAGGATGCCTGTCGGCCCAGGGACAGGCCCAGCACGGCGTCCTGGTGGTTGAGCAAAAACTGCAGCTCGCCACTGCCGACCACCGAGCGGAAATAACTCAGGTAGTACTCACTCTGCTGGAACTGGTCGGGCGCCACCGACTCCAGGCTGTGCAGGCCATCGGTGATGCCGGCGCAGGCGGCCTGGTAGAAGGGGTCGAGCAGGTACATGCCGGCGCAGTAGTCGGCCAGGTCCTCACCCTCACCGGTCGCGGCGCGGAACTCGAAGTCGGCCAGCAGGCTGGGCACCCGGCCAGGCTGCATCAGGGCCACCAGGGCATTGTCCAGCGGCACCAGCAGACGCAGGCAGTCCACCAGGGCGCGCCAGAAAGCGTCCTGGCCCACCGCGGCGAATAGCCGCGCCAGCCCTTGGTGCACCGGCAACCCCTTTAACAAGGCGTCCACTCTCTACCCCTTTCGCGGTAACCCATGATGGGAATTGGTCTGCCGCAGGCGCAGCACTAGCCTGAGCGCTCCTGAATCAACCGGCCTGTAGCAGGCCAGGAGTGCCGCATCATGCGTCGTCACCGCGCGTATCTCAACACCGCAGTTGGGGCCTGTTTGTCCCTTGGCCTGGCGGCCAGTGTCGCCGCCAGCAACGCTGGCCCCAGTGTGCATGTGTACAACTGGTACGACTATATCGGCCCCACCACCCTGGCCGACTTCAAGCGTGACCTGGGCATCACCCCGGTCTACGACACCTTCGACAGCGCCGAAGTGTTGGAGAACAAGTTGCTCACCGGCGGCAGCGGTTACGACGTGGTGGTGGCCAGCAACTTCAGCCTGCCGACCCTGATCAAGGCCGGCGTGCTCGAACCCCTGGACCCGGCCAAACTGCCAAATTACCAGCATATGGACCCCGAGCTACTGGCCAAACTGGCCAGCAACGACCCGGGCAACCGTTATGCCGTGCCCTATATGTGGGGCACCAACGGCATCGGCTACAACGTCGACAAGGTTCGCGCCGTGCTCGGCGATCAAGCGCCGGTGGACTCCTGGGACCTGCTGTTCAAGGAGGAAAACCTGGCCAAGCTCAGCCAGTGCGGTGTGGCCCTGCTCGATTCGCCTTCCGAGATATTGCCGGTGGTGCTGCACTACCTGGGCCTGCCGCCCAACAGCAAGGACCCCGCGCATTACGAACAGGCCCAGGCGCTGCTGCTCAAGCTGCGCCCGCATATCGCCTACTTCAACTCGTCCAAGTTCATCACCGACCTGGCCAATGGCGATATCTGCGTGGCGCTGGGCTGGGCCGGCGGCATGCTGGACGCCAAAGCCAGCGCCGAGCAGGCCGGCAACGGGGTGAAGATCGAATACAGCCTGCCCAAGGAAGGCGCGCCGGTCTGGTTCGACACCCTGGTGCTGCTCAAGGACGCGCCGCATCCCACCCAGGGCCTGGCCTTTATCGACTACCTGATGCGCCCACAAGTCGTCGCGCCTATTACCGACTACCTGCACTACCCCAACGGCAATCGCAGCGCGACCGCCCTGGTCAGCGCCGCGACGCGCAATAACCCGGCCGTCTATCCGCCGGCAGAGACCATGGCCAGGTTGTACACCCTGGAGCCGCTGCCGAAGAAGACCGAGCGCATCCGCACCCGCGTGTGGAGCCGGGTCAAGAGCGGCCAGTAATCCCCGAGTTTGTCCTGCAACAACCCCTGTATGAGAAAGACCACGAGAAAGACCATGAGAGAGACGATGAAACCACGTGCCCGCGATCTGCATATCCAGTTCGGTCAACTGCAACCCGGCCCGCTCAACGCCATCACCGATGTACCCGGCGTACGGGTCGGCCACAGCAATGTGCGCGGCCGTACGGCGGGCGGCCGCGATATCAACACCGGGGTCACCCTGATCGAGCCGCGCCCGGGTTCCACCACCGAGCAGCCCTGCTTCGCCGGCGTGCATATCCTCAACGGTAACGGCGACGCCACGGGCCTTGAGTGGATTCGGGAGGCCGGCCTGCTGACCAGCCCGATCGCCTTTACCAACACCCACAGCATCGGTGTGGTGCGCGACGCCCTGATCGCCCTGGACCGTCAGGGCCGGCCCGCCGATGGGCGCCTGTACTGGAATATGCCGGTGGTGCTGGAAACCTTCGACGGCCTGCTGAATGACATCAACGGCTTCCATGTGCGCGCCGAGCATGTGGCCGAAGCCCTGGACCGCGCCGTGGGCGGCCCGGTGGCCGAAGGCGCGGTTGGCGGCGGCAGCGGCATGATCTGCCATGAGTACAAGGGCGGCATCGGCACCGCCTCGCGGCGCCTGAGCGCGGCGCAGGGCGGCTGGACAGTGGGCGCCATAGTCCAGGCCAACCACGGCACCCGTCGCGAGCTGCGGGTGGATGGTTATCCGGTGGGACGCTATATGGAAAAGGCCACCTCGCCGTTTCTGCGCGCCGATCTGCCGCATCCCGGGATGGGCTCGATAGCCGTCTGCCTGGCCACCGACGCGCCGCTGCTGCCGCACCAATGCACCCGCCTGGCCCAGCGCGCCAGCATCGGCATCGCCCGCACCGGCGGCGGCAACGAGGACTGCAGCGGCGATATCTTTATCGCCTTCTCCACCGGCAATCAGCAAATTGAGGCCACCGCTTACGAGCGCAAGGGCGACTTCACCTGCGACGGCCTGCGCATGGTCAACAACGACCATATAGGCGACTTGTTCCTCGCCGCCTCGGAGGCCGTGGAGGAAGCCATTATCAATGCCCTGCTGGCGGCCAATACAGTCGAGGGCAATGGCCATAAGGTTCAGGGGCTGGACCGCGACACCCTGCTCGAAGCCCTGCGCAAGGCGGGTTGGCCGGGTGCGGTGTGAGGTTGTAAAAAAGCCCAGCCTGCGCCTCTGCCGCGCAGGCTGGGCAAGGGTGACTCAGTGACCCAGTTGCAGCCAGTCGGCCAGGCGCGCCAGCATGGCGTCGCAGCCGGCCAGTTGCTCGCAACTGACGAATTCATCCGGTTTGTGGCCCTGCTCCATGCTGCCGGGGCCGCAGACCACGGTCGGGATGCCGGCCTGGTGGAACAGGCCGCCTTCGGTACCAAAGGCCACGGTGCCGAAGTCGCGGCTGCCGCTTAGCAGCGCCAGCAACTCGGCCGCCTCGCTGTGCGGGTCGGTGGCCAGGCCGGGGTAGGCCGACAGCGGTTGGAAACGGATTTGCGTAGCGGCACTGCGCTCGCGCATCTGCGGCAGCAGTTCAGTTTCGGCGTAAGCGCGCAACTCATCGGCGACCCGCTGCGGATCATCGCTGGGCAGGGCGCGTACCTCGAAGTCGAACTGGCAGTCGGCCGGGACAATATTCAACGCCCGGCCGCCCTGGATCAGCCCGGTCTGCACCGTGGAGTAGGGCGGGTCGAAGCGCGTATCCTGGCGTTCGACGGCAGTCAGGCGCTGGCCGATCTCGCCCAGCTTGCCGATCAAGCGCGCGGCGTATTCGATGGCATTCACCCCTTGGGGCGCATAGGCCGAATGGCAGGCCGCGCCCTGCACCTGGCAGCGCATGGCCAGCTTGCCCTTATGGCCGAGCACCGGCTTGAGTTCGGTGGGCTCGCCGATAATGCACAGCACGGGTTTATTGGGGCGCTGCTGCAGCTCGGCCAATAGCGAGCGCACGCCGAGGCAGCCGACCTCCTCGTCGTAGGAAAACGCCAGGTGCAGCGGCAGGCGCAGGGGGCTGGCGAGAAAGCGCGGCACGGCGGCCAGCACGCAGGCGATAAAGCCTTTCATATCGGCGCTGCCGCGGCCGTAGAGCTTGCCGTCCCGTTCGCTCAGCTCGAAAGGCGGCAGCGTCCAGGCCTGGCCCTCCACCGGCACCACGTCGCTATGCCCGGACAGCAGCACGCCGCCGCGCTCGCTGGGGCCGATAGTGGCGAACAGATTGGCCTTGCTGCGTTCGGCGTTGTAATCCAGTTCGCAGGCCACGCCCAGGCCGGCCAGGTAGGCGCGGATAAACTCGATCAGGCCCAGATTGGACTCCCGGCTGACGGTGGGAAAGGCCACCAGCTGGGCCAAGAGTTCGCGGCTGCTGGACATATAGGGAGCTCCTGATTGATTGGCGGTGATGGGTATCGCTGTACTCAACCCATCCTACGGAGCGTTGCGTTGGCACGGGCTGCGTAGGATGGGGTAGCCGCGGCTGCTGATCTCACTGATCGCCGGGTACGCCGTAGCTGGGGGCGCGGGTCGGGTCGAGGGCGCGGATCAGGTAGTCCTGCATCTGCGGTCGGTAGGCCTGCCAGAGCTTATCCAGCTCGCCGATCGGGTCCTGTTCGGCCCAGTCCACGCGCAAATCGATGATCGGCCAGGTGAGGTCGCCGACCACCTTGAGCGCCGCCGAATGCACGGGACCTGCCTCGCCGCCGGCAGCCATGGCCGCATGCATGGCCGCCAGCAGCCTATCGGCGAGGGTGCCGGGGCTATGCTCGAAGGCCTCAGTCATGGCCGCTATCACCTGGGTATCGGCCAGCAGATTGCCGGCCGCCACGCATTGCTCGCCGGCCAGGGCATTGTGCTGGCCCAGGGCTTCGCTGCCGGAGAACAGCGCGCTACGGCCCTGGCTGTCGAGCGCCGCGACCTGGCGATACTGGCTGTAGCCGTTACGGCTGAGCGCCTGGTCCAGCGCTGCCGCCGGTTCCAGGCCGGCTTCCAGGGCGTCGAGAATCTGTGGGCCGAGGGCCGGCAGGGTGATGTTCTGGCTGGCCACCGCGCCGACCCCGGCGCGCAGCCAGGGGCAACGCGCGCCGACGGCGATGCTCGAGGAGCTGATGGCGATACCCAGCTGGCCGGTTTCGGCGCAGCGGCCGACTATGGAAAAGGTCATAAAGCCTCCTTGACGACAAAATTCTGAAAGCGTCGCGAGCGAAGGCCCTCAACGCCGTATGGCGCGCGGAGCCCGCAGCAGCTTTCAGTCTGGGATGACGGCGATCACATCGATTTCCATCAACCACTGCGGCTGCGCCAGGCCGCTGACCACCAGGCCGGTGGAGATGGGGAACACGCCCTTTAGCCATTTGCCGACTTCCTGGTAGACCGGCTCGCGGTAGCGCGGGTCGATCAGGTAGGTGGTGGTCTTGACGATGTGCGACAGGTCGCTGCCGGCTTCTTCCAGCAGTTGCTTGACGTTCTTCATCGCCTGCTCGGCCTGGGCGCGCGGGTCGCCGAGGCCGACCAGGCGCCCTTCGAAGTCGGTGCCGACCTGGCCGCGCACATAGACGGTGTTGCCGGCGCGCACGGCCTGGCACAGGTCGTTGTCCAGGCTCTGGTTGGGGTAGGTGACCTTGGTGTTGAACATGCGGATGCGGGTATGGGTAGGCATCGACTGGCTTCCTTTATTCGGTTTCTGTAACAGGCTCTAAAGCTGGGTTCAGTCAGCGTTCTGGCGCTGCGCGCTATCGCGATAGGCCAGGTAGGTGCGCTGCGTGGCGATATGCCCGGCGACGTGTTTGGCGTCGTGCCAAACGCCCCAGATAAAGCTCGAACCCCGGCGCGCCAGCCACGGCAGGCCGAGGAAGTAGACCCCCGGCTCGCTGGACACCCCGCGCTGATGCTGCGGCTTGCCCTTGGCGTCGAAGGCATCCACCTGCAGCCAGCTGAAATCCACGGCATAGCCGGTGGCCCAGATGATCGAAGTCACGCCGGCCTTGGCCAGATCCAGTTCGACCAGCGGCTTACTCACGCACTCCGGCTCCGGGTAGGTGGCGCGGGCTTCCGGCTCTTCCGGCAGGTCGAGACCGTTGCGGGCGATATAGGCGTCCGCCGCATCCAGCAGCGCCAGGTAGTTCTCATCGCCACGCGCCAGGTTGTCGGCCACGTCCTGCTGGAAAGTCACCACGCCGTCGGCGAAGGATTGGGTCAGGCCGACCAGCGTCATGCCCTGATGGGCCAGGCCACGGAAGTCGACCGTGTGGCCGCCACGGGCACCGCTGACGGCGATGGTCACGTGTTCCTTGCCCGGCTGGGCGGCTTCTGCATCCCACAGGCCGAGCACACCCAGCCACCAGCAAAAATCACGGTTGCGATAGGCGCGCGGCGGGCGGTCGTGCGGGCCAACCGAGAGGTAGGCCTTGCGCCCGGCACGCTGCAGTTCGTCGGCGATCTGCACCCCCGACGAGCCGGCGCCGACCACCAGCACGGCGCCCTCGGGCAGCTGCTGCGGGTTGCGGTACTCGGCCGAGTGGATCTGGGTGAGCCGCTCGTCCTTGGGCGCGATAGGCGGGATAACCGGGCGCTGGAATGGTCCGGTGGCGGCAACCACGCGGCGGGCCTGGATCACCCCTTCGGACGTTTCAATGCGGAAGCCCGGGCGGTCGCTATTGCGCACCACCTTCTTCACCTCCACACCGGTGCGGATCGGCGCCTCGAACTTCTGCGCATAGGCTTCGAAATAGGCCGCCACCCGCTCCTTGGGGGCAAAGGCATCGGCATCGAGATCGTCGAATTCCAGGCCCGGGAAGCGGTCGTGCCAGGCCGGACCATTGGCCACCAGCGAATCCCAGCGCCCGCTGCGCCAGGCTTCGGCGATACGGTTGCGCTCCAGCACCAGGTGCGGCACGCCGAGCTTGCTCAGGTGCTCACTGATGGCCACGCCGGCCTGGCCGGCGCCCACCACCAGCGTGTCGATTTCTGTTCCTTCAAGGGTCACGCCTGTGTGTTTCTGAAAGGCGGTTTGATTCAGGTCGGTCATGGCTTGCCTCCTCTGACTCCGAACATTGCAGTTCTACTGCTGCGGCTATCTGTGGGTGTGGCCGCATTCTGTTCGGAGCCGGGGATTGGCGAAATTATGATTTTTGTAGTCGCTGGCAAGGTAAAAGCGTGCCCGCCCGCAAAGCGCGGGATCCGTAGGGCAGAAGGCTGGGGCTATAGGTTTTTTAGTGTCAGGGGCGACAAATTGAATAGGCAAGGCAAGGCAAGGCAAGGCAAGGCAGGGCAGGGGCGGGACGGGACGGGCGTAGGGCGGATATGCCGTAGGCTTGTCCGCCGCCGCATTGCCCTTGGCTTAGATAATCCGCGCCGCGCCGTTTTCCTGATGGGCACTGAGCTTGATGCCGATAAATTTCGAGGTGGGGGTAAAGCTATGGATGCCGAAGCTATCCAGGGGCACCAGGGGGTTGGCCTCCGGGTAGTAGGCGGCGGCCTGGCCGCTGGGGATGTCGTAGGCCAGCAGGGTAAAACCGCGCACCTGGCGTTGCACGCCGTCATTCCACAGCGAATCGATATCGACCTTCTGCCCGGGCTCGAAGCCCAGGCGGCGGATATCCTCGGCATTGATAAACAGCACCTGGCGCTGGCCCTTGACCCCGCGATAGCGGTCGTCGAGGCCGTACAGGCTGGTGTTGTACTGGTCGTGGGAGCGCAGGGTCTGCAGGATCAGGTCGGCCTGCGCGCCGCTCTGGCTGATCTGCGCCGGCAGCAGGCTGGCCGGTAGTGGCTGGCTGCTGAAATTGGCCAGGCCGCTGGCGGTGCGCCATTGCCGGGTGCTGGCGGCGTTGCCCAGGTAGAAGCCGCCGCGTTGCCGGAGGCGCTGGTTGAAGTCGGCGAAGCCGGGAATGCAATCGGCGATCAGTTCGCGGATGCGGCTGTAGTCGGCGATCAGCGTCTCCCAGTCCACCGGGTGCTGGCCCAGGGTGGCCTGGGCGATGCCGGCGATGATCGCCGGTTCCGAACGCATCTCGCGCGACAGCGGTTCGAGCTGGCCGTGGGAGGCGTGGATCATGCTGAAGGTGTCTTCCACCGTCACCGCCTGCGGGCCGCCGGCCTGATGGTCGATGTCGGTGCGGCCGAGGCACGGCAGGATCAGCGCATCCGTGCCGCAGGTCAGGTGGCTGCGGTTGAGCTTGGTGCTGATCTGCACGGTCAGCGCGCACTGGCTCAGGGCCTGGTGGCTGCGCGGGCTGTCCGGGGTGGCCTGGGCGAAGTTGCCGCCTAGGCCGATAAACACCCGGCTGCGCCCGTCGAGCATGGCGTTGATCGCCTCCACCGTGTTGTGCCCGTGAGCGCGCGGCACCTGAAAATTAAAGCGTGCCTGCAGGGCATCGAGCAGGGCGGCCGGTGGCCGTTCGTTGATGCCCATGGTGCGGTCGCCCTGCACGTTGCTGTGGCCGCGCACCGGACACAGGCCGGCACCGGGGCGGCCAAGGTTGCCGCGCAGCAGCATCAGGTTGACGATTTCCTGGATGGTCGCCACCGAGTGCTGGTGCTGGGTGATGCCCATGGCCCAGCACATGATCACCCGTTCGGCGTTGCGGTAGAGGCTGGCCATCTGGCGGATTTCGGCGAGGTCGAGGCCGGCCTGGACCTCGATAGCCTCCCAGGAGGTGGCATCCAGTTCGGCCAGGTAACTGTCGATGCCCTGGGTGTGTTCGGCGATAAAAGCATGGTCGAACACCTGGCCTGGCTGTTCGCGTTCCCAGGCCAGCAGCTGCTTGGCCATGCCGCGCAGCAGCGCCAGGTCGCCGCCCAGGGCCGGGCGGAAGTAGGCGGTATGGGTCGCGGATGAGCCGTTGCTAAGCATCTCCAGGGGGTGCTGCGGATGCTGGAAACGTTCCAGACCGCGCTCCTTCAGTGGGTTGCAGCACACCACCTGGGCGCCGCGGGCCACCGCCTCGCGCAGCGGTTCGAGCATGCGCGGGTGGTTGCTGCCGGGGTTCTGTCCGAGCACGAAGATGGCGTCGGCCAGGGCGAAATCGTCGAAGGTCACGCTGCCCTTGCCGACCCCCACCGTCTGGTTGAGGGCGATGCCGCTGGCCTCGTGGCACATGTTCGAGCAGTCGGGGAAGTTGTTGCTGCCGAAGGCGCGGACGAACAGCTGATAGAGGAAGGCCGCCTCGTTGCTGGCCCGGCCCGAGGTGTAGAACTCGGCCTGGTTGGGATCATCGAGGCCCTTGAGGTGCTCGGCGATCAGGGCGAAGGCGGCGTCCCAGCTGACCGGTACATAGTGGTCTGAGGCGGCGTCGTAGCGCATCGGCTGGGTCAGGCGGCCCTGGTATTCCAGCCAATAGTCGCTCTGCTCGCGCAACTGGGCGACGCTGTAGCGGGCGAAGAAGGCGGCATCCACGCGGCGCTTGGTGGCTTCCCAGTTGACCGCCTTGGCGCCGTTCTCGCAGAACTTGATGCGGTCGTCGTGGGGCGAGTCGCCCCAGGCGCAACCGGGGCAGTCGAAGCCGCCGTGCTGGTTGGTCTTGAGCAGGGCGCGCAGGTTCTTGAACGGCTGCTTGGAGTCCAGCCAGGCGTGGGTCACGCTGCGCAGCGCCCCCCAGCCGGCGGCCGGGCCTTTATAGGGGCTGTAACGCGGGGCTACTGGTTGCAGGCTCATAGGTTTTGACCTTGGGCGGGAGCGGGGGCGGGGCTATAGACCCGTGGCGCGCTGTGGTGGGGCAAGTGAATTAGGTTGAGCCGATGGCGGCGCGCCCAGTCCACGGTCAGGGCGGTGGGCGCGGACAGGCTGACCAGGGTGCCGAGGCCGGCGCGTACCGCCTTGTGGATCAACTCCAGGCTGCAGCGGCTGGTGATCACCACGAAGCCGGCGCGGGCATCCAGGCGCTGGCGCTGCAGGGCGCCAATCAGTTTGTCCAGGGCGTTGTGGCGGCCGATATCCTCGCGGCACAGGCGGATCTGCCCCTGCTGATCGACGAACAGCGCGGCGTGCAGGGCGCCGCTGGACTGGGCCAGGGTCTGGCTCTGGGCGATACGCTGGCGCAGGCCGTGCAGCTGGGCGGCGGGCGGCAAGGGCGCCGGTTGCAGATCCGGCAGCGCGGGTAGCGCCTGCTCCAGGGCGGCCACGCCGCACAGGCCGCAACCGCTGCTGCCGGCCATCTGCCGGCGCTGCTGCTTGAGCGCCCAGAAGGCGCGGTTGCTGATGCTCAGTTCGACCTGGCGGGCGCTGTCGGTGCCGCTCAGCTGGATGTCATAGATATCGTCGATGGATTCCAGCAGACCCTGGCCCAGGCTAAAGCCCACTGCGAAATCTTCCAGGGCATCGGGGCTGAGCATCATCACCGCCTGGGTGATGCCGTTGTAGCTGATGGCCAGCGCGCATTCCTCGGCCAGCACTGTGTGCGAGCCCTGCAGCGGGTGTTCCAGCTCGGCATAGTGGAAGTCGCGCGGTGGCATAGGTTGGCTGGCGCTGACGCAGGCGATCCGCGGGCGTGACATGGGCAGGGCCTCTGGCGCTGATGGATGGTCTCAGAACCTGTTTACGATCTGCTGCGCGTCGGCCCTACTGCGTTAAAAACAGGCTCGGAATGCTCATTTACACCAGTAAACTCCGCTTCCTCGCCTGTTTGACCAGCCGGAGGCTGTTACTAACGTAGCGCCTTGTATGGCTCTAGCTCGCGAGATCGTAAACACGTTCTCAGGCTATGCCCTATAAGCGGGTGCGTCTAATCAGTGCTACCGATGCTGTGATAGAGCGGCTCGATAGTGCGCTGGAAAGCCTGTGTCTGGCGGGAGGAGTCCATATACGGATGTAATCCGGGAGCGGTTGTTCAGCCGCAGGGTTTTCCCGGATTGCATCCGGGCTACAAAAAATACCGCTCACTTGACTCAAGTGAGCGGCATTGTGGGGCTGGCGGATACAGCTGACGCTAGTGCGCGCTGCGCATCCTACGGGGCCTGGGCTATAGAACGGCTAGTCGAGCAGTTCCCAGGCGGCGGCAAAGCAGGCCTCGGCCAGGGGCGAGCGCGGGGCGGCGCGGCGCATCAGCAGGCCCAGGGGGGCCAGGGTGTGGGCGGCGCCGATCGGCGTCAGGCGCAGGTGCGGGTTGCCGTTATCCAGGCCACTATTGAGCGGCACCAGGGCGCAGCACAGGCCG
Organism: Pseudomonas sp.; assembly: GCF_030696055.1. Lineage (GTDB taxonomy): Bacteria > Pseudomonadota > Gammaproteobacteria > Pseudomonadales > Pseudomonadaceae > Aquipseudomonas. The sequence goes on from NZ_JAUYNP010000173.1 coordinate 26,957, forward strand.
GCGTTAACCGCCTGCAGCAGGCTGTGCACCGCATCGGTTTCCAGCAGGGGACTGGGGCTCAGGCCGCGACTGCGCAGACAGTGGTCGATGGATTGGCGAAAATGCATGCCGCTGGACAGCAGACCCAGGGGCAGGGCGGCCACCGCCTGCCAGTCCAGTTCGGGCTCGGTGATAGCGAAGTGGCGGCTGTCGTGCAGCAGGCCGATGCCGGTATCGGCCAGTTCCAGGCAGTCGAAGCGCTCGCGGTCGATGCGCTCCAGGTAGGCCAGGCCGAGGTCCAGCTGGTTGCTGGCCAGGCGCTCGATAATGGTTTCGCTGCTCAGGGCGAACAGCTGAAAGCGCAGGTTCGGGTGCTGGCGGGCGAACAGGCCGAGCAGGCGCATGGGGTCTATCCCGCCCAGCGGCACCAGGCCCAGGCGCAGGGTGCCGACCAGCTGCCCGCGGCAGGCCGAAGCCTCGGCATACAGGCCGTCATGGGCGGCCAGCAGGCTGTGGGCCCAGGCCAGGATGCGTTCGCCTTCGGCGGTAAAACCCTCGAAGCGCTGGCCGCGGCGCACCAGGGGCAGGCCCAGTTCCTCTTCCAGGCCGCGCAGGCGCATGGACAGGGTCGGCTGGGTGACATGACAACGCGCCGCGGCCTGGCCGAAGTTATGCGTCTGCTCCAAGGCGATCAGGTATTTCAGCTGCTTGATATCCATAACGTCGTCCTTGTTGGCCTGTTATGGCGCGCCGTGGCGGTTGGCGCTGGCCTGCACTATGCGCTGGGCCGGCACCCGCAGTTGGGTCAGCAGGTAGTCGGCGAAGTCCGGCGCGTAGGGTTGCAGGGCAATGGCCTGGGCCATGCAGCTGAGCCAGAGTTCGCTGAGACGCTGGTCTATGGGCCACTGGGCGTGGAAGGACGGAATGGCGATGCTCCCGTACTTCTCGCTAAACAGCTTGGGGCCGCCCAGCCAGCCGCTGAGAAAACAGGCCAGCTTGTCCCGCGCCCGCTCCAGGCTTTCCGCGTGCAGGCGGCGCAGGTCGGCGGCCTCGGGTTGCTGGTCCATCAGCCGGTAGAAGTCGCCGGTCAGGCGCTGCAGGCCGTCGATGCCACCGGCGGCCTGGTAGGAGGCGTCGCCCACACCGTAGACAGGTTGCGTACTCATGGCGGGTCCTCGGATAAGCGCGGGCTTACTCGCCCTTGATCTCTTTTAAGTGCTTATACACCGTGGCGCGGCCCATATTCAGCACGTTGGCCACGTAGTTGGCGGCGCTCTTGCCCTTGAACGCGCCTTCGGCGTGCAGGGCCTCGACCAGTTCACGCTTGTGTTCGCGGGTCAGCAGGTTGAGGCCGAGCTGGCGCTGGCGCAGCCAGCTGTGCAGGAAGCTGTTGATGCGCTCCTGCCAGTCGTCGCGAAACAGCGCGTCGGGCTGCGGGATCAGTTTGCTTGCGGAGAGGAACAGGTCCAGGGCCTGCTTGGCGGTTTCGAACAGGGAGATATTCAGGTTGATGCACAGCACGGCGATGGGCGTGCCGCCCGCGTCGCGCAGCACGCTGCTCATCGAGCGGATCTTCTGCCCGTCCCAGTTGAGCTTCTCGTAGGGGCCGATAGTGCGCTCGTCGATTTCGCCGCTGAGCATGTCTTCCAGGGCCGCATCGTCACCTATGGCGCGCTTGGAAATATTGTTGGCGATGTAGTCGACCTTCTGCGTGCGCAGGTCGTGCAGCACCACTTCGGCGTGGGGGAAGAACAGGGTGGCGATGGCGTCGGCTATGGCCCGGTAATTGTCCAGGGAGGGGTCGTGGCGGGGCGGCGTCATGCGGCTAACTCTTCAGGCTCGGGAGGCGTTGCGAGTGTGCCGCAAAGCGCCCGAGGCGTCATCCTCGGGCGCAGGTGCGCACACTAAGAGTCTGGACTCTGGGCCAGACGTGCGGGCGAGAGCATCTCGGCGCTCAGGCCGAACTGGCGCAGCTGCTCGGGCAAGGGCTCGCCGCGGGCCAGGGCGGCGCAGGCCATGCCCATGGCTGCCGAGGTCTGGATGCCATAGCCGCCCTGGGCCGCGACCCAGAAGAAACCCGGCACCCGGGCATCGAAACCGCCGACCAGGTCGCCATCGGCGACAAAGCTGCGCAGCCCGGCCCAGGTGTGATCCGGGCGGCGAATGCTCAGGCTGGTGTGCTCCTCGATCTGGTAGATGCCCATGGCGATATCCAGCTCTTCGGGCTGCACATCATGGGGCTCGACCGGGTCGGCGTTGGCCGGCGAGCCGAGCAACAGGCCGGCATCCGGCTTGAAGTAGAAGGACTCGTCCAGGCTGACCACGCAGGGCCAGGCGTGGCAGTCCACGCCTTCCGGACCCGGGAAGGTAAAGGCGGCGCGGCGCTTGGGGACCAAGCCGATGGGCGCGACCCCGGCCAGCTCGGCGATGCGGTCGCACCAGCCGCCGGCGGCATTGATCAGCACCTGGGCGCGGTACTGCTCGGCGCCGCAGTCGACCAGCCAGCCTTGTTCGTCACGGCTGATGGCGATGACCTCGCGGCTGTTGTGAATTTCCCCGCCCTGCTGGCGGATGCCGCGCAGGTAGCCCTGGTGCAGGGCGTCGGTGTCGATATCGGCGGCGCTGGGGTCGAGCATGGCGCCGTGGATCTTGTCGCGGCGCAGCACCGGCACCAGGGCGCAGGCCTGGTCCGCATCCAGCAGGCGCATCTCGGGGACGCTGGCCTTGCCGCTGTCATATTGGCGCTGCAGTTCTGCGGTGTCGCCGCCGAAGTCCACCACCAGCTCGCCACGCGGGGTCAGCAGCGGGTGTTCGGCGAAGCCGGCCGGCGGCGTATCGAAGAAGGCGCGGCTGGCGGCGGTCAGGGCGCGCACCTGGGGCGTGCCGTAGGCCAGGGTATAGAGCGCGGCGGAACGCCCGGTGGAGTGATAGCCGGGCAGCTGCTCGCGCTCCAGCAGCATGACCTTGCCGTGGGGGGCGAGGAAGTAACCGGTGGAGGCCCCGGCTATGCCGGCGCCGATGATCAGGTAGTGGGTCTGTTGCATCAGTGCGCTCCCTGGTCGCTGTGCTTGAGCTGGTAGAGGGCATTGGCCAGGGCGACGTCTTCCAGGCCCAGGCCGATGGAGCGGAAGAAGGCATGGCGAGTGTAGTCCGGGCGCCGCGCCTTGCCGCTCAACAGTTCGGCCAGATCGCCCTGGATCGCCGCACTGCTCCAGCCCAGTTCGCCGGCCAGCAGCATCTCGCCGGCGCTGTCCGGGGTGGTGGCGCGGTAGTCGCAGTAGACATCCATCGCGCTCAGGCTGGCAGGCGGTACTTCATGGGCGCGC
>NZ_JAUYNP010000183.1 GCF_030696055.1 Pseudomonas sp.
CGGTAGACCGCGCCGTCCTTCACCGAGCCCATCACCGCCTCGGTGCTGGCCTGGCCGGTGAGCATGATGCGGATGATGTCCGGCCAGCGTTCGCGCACCCGGCGCAGCAGTTCACTGCCGTTTATGCCGGGCATCATAAAGTCGCTGACGATCAGTTCGACCGGTTTGGCCTCGAGCAACTGCAGCGCCTCCTCGGCGTTGCGGGCGAACAGCAGCTCGTAGTTCTCGCGCTGGAACACCCGCCGCAGGGCCGCCAGGATGCCCGGCTCGTCATCCACCAGGAGCAGTCGATAGGGGGTGGCCGGCGCGGCGGCGGCGGAATCTTCCTCCGGCGTGTCGCCGCCGACGAACAGCGAGGCGTACTTCTTGCTCATGCCTGGCCCTCCTGAGCGAAGCGCAGCGTCACCCGGGTGCCGCTGCCCAAGCGGCTGTCGATCAGGATCTGGCCCTGGTGCGCGGCGAGGATGTCGCGCGCCACCGAGAGGCCCAGGCCGGTGCCGGCGCCGACCTCGCGGGTGGTGAAGAAGGGTTCAAAGACCTGCGCCAGCGTCTCTTCGGCTATGCCGCAGCCATTGTCGATGATGCAGACTTCCAGCACGCCGTCCTGCACCCGGCTTTGCACCTCGACCACGCCACCTTCGGGCCCCAGGGCCTTGGCGGCGTTGTCCAGCACGTTGTAGAAGGCCTGGGACAGCTTCGCCGGATAGCCCGCCAATCTGGGCAGCTCGCCCAGGCGCAGGCGCAGGCTCAACCCCTGACGCCCTTCGGTCTCGAGCAGATGGCAGGTGGTGCTGAGCAGGGCGTTGAGGTCGCAGGGGGCGAAGTCGGCCTGGTTGATATTGGAGAAGATCTTGAGGTCGGTGACTATGCGGGCGATGCGCTGGGTGCCGCTCTCGGACTCCTTGAGCAGCGCGCGGAAGTCCTCCAGTAGCGCCTCGCTGGCCGTATCCCCGGTGAGCTGGGTGGCGAGTTCGTCAACATAGTCGCTGGCGACCCGCAGGTTGCTGGCGATAAAACCTATGGGGTTGTTGATTTCATGGGCGATACCCGCCGCCAGCTGCCCGACCGCGCGCAGGTGGGCGCTCTCGTAGAGTTGACGCTGGTTCTTCTCGATCACCTCGACCTGCTCGTCGACCCGTTGCTGCAGCTGTTCGGCGAGTATCCGGTAGCGCTCCTCCGAGGCCTGCAGGGCGGCGTGCTGGCGCTGCAGTTCGGCGAAGCTGGCCTCGGTGGTATCAAGGTGCAGGCTGGCCGCCAGGCGGTATTTTCCAACGTAGTGCAGGATGAACTCGAACAGCCGCGCCGCCGCCTGGCGTTGCGCCGGCGGCAGCTCGCTGCGCAGCCAGCCGAGGGTCTCCAGATTGAACTCGAGGGCTTCGGCATCGGCGCCGGGACCCTCATCCAGTTCGACGGCGGCGCCGCTCAGGGTGCTCAGCAGGCGCAGCAGCTTGGCCTGCTGCTCGGCCGGCAGTAGGTCGGCCAACCGCGGGTCATCCTCGAAGCTACGCATGCTGGACGCCCGCCTGCAAGCTGCGCATGGAAAAGCTAGGCATGGGGCGCCTCCTGGATCGCGCTCAATTGGCGGACGAAGGCCTGGGCACTGATGGCGTGCTCGCTGGCCAGGGCGAATTCCTCATCCACCTGCGGGTAGAGGCGCCGCAGCAGCTGCTGGAAGCTTTCCACCACGCCCTGGCCACGCAACGCGCTGGCCAGGCTCAAGGGCGCCCAGGGCGTGTCGGCCCAGCGCGCCTGCAGGGTGGCTTCGTCGATCGCGTCGGCCAGGTCGCGCTTATTGAACTGCACGACCAAGGGCAACTGTTCGATATCCAGGCCGAGCTTCTGCAGATTCTCCGCCAGGTTGTCGAAGGCGGTGGCGTTGTTGTCCTGCTGGCTCAGCTGCGAGTCGGCGACGAAGATCACCCCGTCGACCCGCGACAGCACGGCCTTACGCGTGCTGTCGTGCTGCACCTGGCCGGGCACTGTGTAGAGCTTCAGGCGCAGGTCGAGGCCGCTCTGGCTGCGCAGCCCGATGGGCAGCAGGTCGAAGAACAGGGTGCGGTCGTCGCGGGTTTCCAGCACCATCAGCTCACCCTTGCGCTGCGGGTTGAGCAAGGTATGCAACTGCATCAGGTTGGTGGTCTTGCCACTGAGCGCGGGGCCGTAATAGACCACCTTGAGGCAGAGTTTGCGTTCGCTCGCGCTGTAGTCGGCCATGCTCGTCTCGCTCGTCCAGTTGTTCGATCAACCCCGAGTCCGCAGGTTCGAGCTCGGTGCAGTAGCTGCTGCCGGGGAGTTGACTGTCGCCGTTCGCTCATCGCGCCTGGCCTCCCGACTCAACCGCCACGGCGGGTTGTTTGACCGGCAGGCACAGGCGAAAACGCGGGCTCTGATCGCGGGCCGCGTCCATTAGCGGGCGTCGGCGCGGCCTATCGCTCTCGGCGAAGGCCTCGACTGGGGACTGGTTATGCGCCTGAGCCTTGTCACTGCAGCGGCCGATAAAGGCATTCCGGTATGGGCTGCGCAGATCCTGATCGAGGCTGATCAGGTCTACGCCATTCTGTTCGACTAGCACACTGGCCAACTGGGTGTGACGGCTATCCATCGCGTGCTCCCGGGTTAAGGGGAAGATTTCCGACTCGCTAGGGTCTGCTGACAACTGGAAATTGTGCCGACGGCGCTTGGGCAACCCCATTTCCACTGTCGCAATAGCATTGAGGTTAGCAGGCCGTTGCAAAAGGCTAGGTCGCAGTCAGGTGTTGAACGCTACAGGCCGGACAGACGCTGCCTGGATCGCGATATGTCGCCGATACCCCTCCCATTCACCTCGCGCTGACCAATGGTGGATCAACCGGCTTGCCTGATTTGAGCAGGCCACAGGCGCTGGGCAGCAGCTGCGCAGACAATCTGCCGGCCCGGCCTGCCCAAGCCGCACGTGGCAGAAAAGCAACTAGCCTTTAATTGATGCCGTTCTGCCTGGCTTGGCTCATAACCGAATCGTATGACAAGCGTCTGACTACAGAGTCAAATATTTGTTGACCCTAAAGTCAGAAAACTCTAGATTTGCCCCATGCCAAGCCCCGTTAAAAGGTTGCGCACTTTTGTACAAACGCTTTGCCGGGGCCTGATACGAGCCACTCGTAAAGAACAATAAAATGCCTGGAGGTCGTCCTTGATCCAGTTTTTACTCAACCGGGAGCTGCGTACTGAGCATGCCCTCGACCCTAACGTCACCGTACTCAACTACCTGCGTGAGCACGTCGGCAAACCCGGTACTAAAGAAGGCTGCGCCTCCGGCGATTGCGGTGCCTGCACCGTAGTGGTCGGTGAACTGGATGGCGATCGCGTGCGCTACCGCACCCTGAACTCCTGCCTGACTTTCGTTTCCTCCCTGCACGGCAAACAGCTGATCAGCGTCGAAGACCTCAAGCACCAGGGTCAACTGCACAGCGTGCAACAGGCCATGGTCGACTGCCATGGTTCGCAGTGCGGCTTCTGCACCCCCGGTTTCGTCATGTCGTTGTTCGCCCTGCAGAAGAACAGCAACGGCTTCGACAAGGCCGACACCATGGAAGCCCTGGCCGGCAACCTGTGCCGCTGCACCGGCTACCGCCCGATCATCGATGCCGCCGAACAGGCCTGCTGCCAGAAGCAGCCGGATCAGTTCGACGCCTTTGAGCCCGAGACTGTCGCGCAACTGAAAGCCATAGCCCCGCGGGAAACCGCCGAGCTGAATAGCGGCGACAAGCGTTGCCTGCTGCCGCTGACCGTCGCCGACCTGGCCGACCTCTACGCTGCCAACCCGGAAGCCCGCCTGCTGGCCGGTGGCACCGACCTGGCCCTGGAAGTCACCCAGTTCCACCGCGAACTGCCGGTGATGATCTACGTCGGCCATATCGAATCGATGAAGCGTGTGGAAGTCACCAAAGACAGCATCGAGATCGGCGCCGCCACCGCGCTGTCCGACTGCTACGAGGCGCTGGCCAAGGACTACCCGGACTTCGGCGAACTGCTGCACCGCTTCGCCTCCCTGCAGATCCGCAACCAGGGCACCCTGGGCGGCAATATCGGCAACGCCTCGCCGATTGGCGACGCCCCGCCCCTGCTGATCGCCCTCGGCGCGCAGATCGTCCTGCGCAAAGGCAACGAGACCCGCAACCTGCCGATCGAAGACTACTTCCTCGATTACAAGGTGACCGCCCGTCAGGAAGCCGAATTTATCGAGAAGATCATAGTGCCGCGCGCCCAGAGCACGCTGGCGTTCCGCGCGTACAAGGTATCCAAGCGCCTGGACGACGACATCTCCGCCGTGTGCGCCGCCTTTAATCTGCGTATCGAAAACGGCGTGGTGCAGGAAGCCCGTATCGCCTTCGGCGGCATGGCCGCGATTCCGAAGCGCGCCGCCGCTTGCGAAGCCGCCATTCAAGGTGCGGTCTGGAATGCTGCGGCGATCGAACGCGCCTGCACCGCCCTGGCCGAGGACTTCACCCCGCTCAGCGACTTCCGCGCCAGCAAGGAATACCGCCTGCTCACCGCGCAGAACCTGCTGCGTAAATTCTTCCTCGAGCTCAACGCTCCCGAAGTCGAAACCCGGGTGACCGCCTATGTCTAACCATCACATATTCAAGACTCAAGAAGAGCTGGCCGAGCTGTTTCGCGCCGACATCACCACCGGCGTCGGCCGCAGCGTCAAGCACGAGAGCGCGGACAAGCACGTGGCCGGCGAAGCGGTGTACGTCGACGACCGCCTGGAGTTCCCCAACCAGTTGCACGTCTATGCGCGCATGAGCGACCGCGCTCACGCCCGCATCGTCAGCATCGACACCGCGCCCTGCTACGCCATTCCCGGGGTGGCTATCGCCATCACCAGCAAGGACGTGCCCGGCCAGCTGGATATCGGCCCGGTAGTCGCCGGCGACCCGCTGCTGGCGGACGGCAAGGTCGAATACGTCGGCCAGGTGGTCATAGCCGTCGGCGCCGACAGCCTGGAAACCGCACGCAAGGCGGCCATGGCGGCGATCATCGAGTATGAAGACCTCGAGCCGGTACTGGACGTGGTCGATGCGCTGCGCAAGAAGCACTTCGTGCTGGACAGCCACCAGCACAAGATCGGCGACTCGGCCAGCCAGTTGGCCAGCGCGCCGCACCGCCTGCAAGGCTCGCTGCATATCGGCGGCCAGGAACACTTCTACCTGGAAACCCAGATCTCCTCGGTGATGCCCAGCGAAGATGGCGGCATGATCGTCTACACCTCGACGCAGAACGCCACCGAAGTGCAGAAACTGGTCGCCGAAGTGCTCGGCGTGCCGATGCACAAGATCGTTATCGACATGCGCCGCATGGGCGGTGGTTTCGGCGGCAAGGAAACCCAGGCCGCCGGCCCGGCGTGCCTGTGCGCGGTGATCGCGCACCTCACCGGCCGGCCGACCAAGATGCGCCTGCCGCGCGTCGAGGACATGCAGATCACCGGCAAGCGTCACCCCTTCTACGTCGAATACGACGTCGGCTTCGACGACAACGGCCTGCTGCACGGCATTCAGATCGAATTGGCCGGTAACTGCGGTTATTCCCCTGACCTGTCCGGCTCCATCGTCGACCGCGCGATGTTCCACTCGGACAACGCCTACTTCCTCGGCAACGCCACCATCAATGGTCACCGCTGCAAGACCAACACCGCCTCGAACACCGCCTACCGCGGCTTCGGCGGCCCGCAGGGGATGGTCGCCATCGAAGAGATCATGGATGCGGTCGCCCGCAACCTGGGCAAAGACCCGCTGGAAGTGCGCAAGCTCAACTACTACGGCAAGGAAGACCGTAACGTCACCCACTACTACCAGCCGGTGGAGCACAACATGCTCGCGGAGATGACCGCCGAGCTGGAAGAAAGCAGTGAGTACAGCAAGCGCCGCGAAGAAATCCGCGCCTTTAACGCGGGGAGCCCGGTGCTGAAGAAAGGCCTGGCGCTGACCCCGGTTAAATTCGGCATCAGCTTTACCGCCACCTTCCTCAACCAGGCCGGCGCGCTGATCCACATCTACACCGACGGCAGCATCCACCTGAACCACGGTGGCACCGAGATGGGCCAAGGCCTGAATACCAAGGTGGCGCAGATCGTCGCCGAAGTGTTCAAGGTGGATATCTCGCGCATCCAGATCACCGCGACCAACACCGACAAGGTGCCGAACACCTCGCCGACCGCCGCCTCCTCGGGTACCGACCTGAACGGCAAGGCCGCGCAGAACGCCGCCGAAATCATCAAGCAGCGCCTGGTCGACTTCCTGGTGCGCGAATACAAGGTCACCCCGGAAGACGTCGAGTTCCGCAACGGCCAGGTGCGCGTGCGTAACCAGTTCCTGTCCTTCGAGGAAGTGATCCAGAAGGCCTATTTCGGCCAGGTGTCGCTGTCCAGCACCGGCTTCTACCGCACGCCGAAGATCTTCTACGACCGTGACAAGGCTGCCGGCCGTCCCTTCTACTACTTCGCCTACGGCGCCGCCTGTTCCGAAGTGATAGTCGACACCCTGACCGGTGAGTACAAGATGCTGCGTACCGACATCCTGCACGACGTCGGCGCCTCGCTGAACCCGGCCATCGACATCGGCCAGGTCGAAGGTGCCTTCGTTCAGGGCATGGGTTGGTTGACCATGGAAGAGCTGGTGTGGAACGGCAAAGGCAAGCTGATGACCAACGGTCCGGCCAGCTACAAGATCCCGGCCATCGCCGACATGCCGCTGGACCTGCGCGTCAAGCTGGTGGAGAACCGCAAGAACCCGGAAGACACGGTGTTCCACTCCAAGGCCGTCGGCGAGCCGCCGTTTATGCTCGGCATCGCCGTGTGGTGCGCGATCAAGGACGCCGTGGCCAGCCTGGCCGATTACCGCGTGCAACCGCTGATCGACGCCCCGGCCACGCCTGAGCGCGTGCTCTGGGGTGTGGAACAAATGAAGAAACTGCAGCAAACGGCCAAGTCCGCCACTGCAGAGGTCGAACCGGCCTAAACCGTAGCCCGGATGAAATCCGGGGAGTCCTCTCCCGGATTGCATCCGGGCTACGATCTGACCCTAACAGGTGTACAACAATGACAAAACACACCGAAGCGAAACCCCAAACACCGCGGCCGATTCCGGTTCCCATACTGGACCCTTCGCCGAGCAACTGGCGTCTACCGCGCCCGGGACAACTGCCACCGACCTGGAGGCTGAGCAAATGAGCTGGATCAGCGCCCTCGCCGAACTGCAGCAGCAAGGCCAGCCTTGCGTGCTGGTGACCATCATCGAAGAACGCGGCTCCACGCCGCGCAACGCCGGCTCGAAAATGGTGGTCACCGCCGACCGCATTTTCGAGACCATAGGTGGTGGTCATTTGGAATACAAGGCGATGGAGCTGGCCCGCGAAATGCTCAGCAGCCGCAGCCAGGACACCCGCCTGGAGCGCTTCAGCCTGGGCGCCAGCCTCGGCCAGTGCTGCGGCGGCGCCACCGTGCTGCTGTTCGAACCCATGGGTCAGCCCCAGGCGCAGATCGCCGTATTCGGCGCCGGCCATGTGGGCCGCGCCTTGGTGCCGCTGCTCGCCAGCCTGCCGTGCAAGGTGCGCTGGATCGACTCGCGGGAGAATGAATTCCCCGAGCACATCCCGGCCGGGGTGGACAAGGTGGTCAATGAGGAAGTCATAGACGAGATCGAGCAGATGCCGGCCGGCAGCTACTTTATCGTCATGACCCACAACCACCAGCTCGACCTGGAGCTGACCGCAGAAATACTCAAGCGTAACGATTTCGCCTATTACGGCCTGATCGGTTCGCAAACCAAACGCGCCAAGTTCGAACACCGCCTGCGTGACCGTGGCTTCGACCCGGCCGTGGTGGCGCGCATGCGCTGCCCCATGGGCCTGGCGGAAGTCAAAGGCAAGCTGCCGGTGGAGATCGCCGTCTCCATCGCCGGCGAAGTGATCGCCACCTATAACGCCACTTTCGGTACAAAAGAGAGCGGCCAGGACGTGAAAAAGGTGGCAACCAGCGTCGCCAAGCTGCTGCCGGCTTCACGCCGAAGCGGAGCCGAACACTCGTAGGTTGGTGTTGAGCGCAGCGAAGCCCAACAGGGAGTGCGCAGCACTCCGCCCGGCGGCCTGGTTTGTGACAGCGCCAGGCTCGCGAACGCTGTGTTGGGCTTCGCAGGCTCAGCACCAACCTACATCCGTACGCCGAATCAACTGATTGCACGAGAGTTCCATGACTACGAATATAAAAGCCTACCGCGCCGCCATCCTGCACAGCATCGCCGACCCCGCCGTGGTCGGCGTCGAGAAATCCTATGAGTATTTCGAAGATGGTGTGCTGGTCATCGAAAACGGCCAGGTCGCCCAGGTCGGCCATGCCGCCGATCTGCTGCCCACACTCAAGAGTGTGGAGATCAAGCACTACGCCAATGCCCTGATCACCCCCGGCTTTATCGACACCCATATCCACTACCCGCAGACCGGGATGATCGCCTCCTACGGCGAGCAGCTGCTGGATTGGCTGAACACCTACACCTTCCCCACCGAGCAGCAATTCGCCGACAAGGCCCACGCCGCCGACGTGGCCGGTATCTTCCTTAAGGAACTGCTGCGCAACGGCACCACCACCGCCTTGGTGTTCGGCACCGTGCACAAGCAATCGGTGGACGCCTTCTTCGAAGCCGCCGAGGCGCTGAACCTGCGCATGATCGCCGGCAAGGTGCTGATGGACCGCAACGCCCCGGACTACCTGACCGACACCCCGGAATCCGGCTACGCCGATAGCAAGGAGCTGATCGAGCGCTGGCACGGCAAAGGTCGCCTGCACTACGCCGTGACCCCGCGCTTCGCCCCGACCAGCACCCCGGAACAACTGACGCTGGCCGGCAAACTGCTGGGTGAGTACCCGGACCTGTATATGCACACCCACCTGTCCGAGAACCTCAAGGAAATCGAATGGGTCAAGGCGCTGTTCCCCGAGCGCAAGGGCTACCTGGATGTGTACGACCACTACCAGCTGATCGGCGCGCGCTCGGTATTCGCCCACGGCGTGCACCTGTGCGACGACGAATGCAAACGCCTGGCCGAAACTGGCTCGGCCGTGGCCTTCTGCCCGACCTCCAACCTGTTCCTCGGTAGCGGCCTGTTCGACCTGAACAAGCTGGAACAACACGGCGTACGCGTCGGCCTGGGCACCGACGTGGGTGCCGGCACCAGCTTCAGCCAGCTGCAGTCGCTGAACGAGGCGTACAAGGTCATGCAGCTGCAGGGCAAGAAGCTCGATCCGTTCAAGTCGCTGTACCTGGCCACCTTGGGCAGCGCCCATGCGTTGTACCTGGACGACAAGATCGGCAACTTCGAGAGCGGCAAAGACGCCGACTTCGTGGTGCTGGACTACAACGCCACGCCATTGATGAGCTATCGCATGCAGCAGGCCAAGACCCTGGACGAGAAGCTGTTCGCCCTGACCATGCTCGGCGACGACCGCGCGATCAAGGAAACCTTCGCCGCAGGCCAGTCGGTACATCGCCGCGATTGAGGCGACTGCTGCAGGTTGGGCCAAGCGCAGCGCCGCCCAACCTGCACAGCAACAAATCCTTCGCACAGAAAAAAGCCCCGGGGCTCAGGCCACGGGGCTTTTTTGTAGCCGCAACTATCAGCGCGTAACGTTATTGCGCCCGGACTTCTTCTTATTGCTCGGCAGCAGGTGGGAGAACACCGCGTGCAGGTCATCGGAGGCTGTTTCGCCATCCAGATTGAGCTTGGCATCCACGCTGTCCATATGGCGCATCATCAGGTCGACGGCCACTTCCACATCACCGGCCTCGATGGCATCGATGACCTTGTCGTGCTCCTCGTCCGAGCAGTGGGTGCGGCTGTTGCTTTCATAGAGCGCGATGATCAGCGAGGTCTGCGAAATCAGGCTGCGCAGAAAGCCCAGCAAAGTCAGGTTGCCCGCCGCCTCGGCCAGCTTGAGGTGGAATTCCCCGGACAAGCGGATGCCCATGCCGCGATCACCCCGGGCGAAGCATTCGCGCTCGTCGATCACCATCTGGCGCAGGCCGGCGATCTGCTCTGCGCTGGCGTTCTTGCAGGCCAGTTCGGTGATCGCGCGCTCGATCATGCGCCGCACATAGAAAATCTGTTTGGCCTCTTCCGCCCCAGGACTGGCGACTACCGCGCCGCGGTTGGGGCGCAGCAGCACCACGCCCTCATGGGCCAGGCGCGACAGGGCGCGACGGATGATGGTGCGGCTAACCCCGAAAATCTCGCCCAGAGCTTCTTCGCTGAGCTTGGTGGCGGGGGCCAGACGTTGTTCGAGGATGGCATCGAAGATATGCGCGTAGACGACATCATCCTGAGTCCCGCTGCGAGTGCTTTTGCCATCGCGCGGCTGCTTCTTAAGGGGCTGCAATAGTTCGTTCATTCTGGCTCGCGTGAAAAAAGTTCGGCGGGTGCGACTGCGGCAACTCTACTGCTTACTACCTAGCGGCTGGCAAGTAGAAAAACACAAAAGTCGCAGATAAAACTCCTGGACATTGTACACAATATGATCAACAGGTACAGCATCGGCGCAGTCTTCTCAGCGCCCACACGGCGCCGCCAGCATTGTCTCGGCGCCCACCTGCATTTAGCCGGCAGCCGCCGGGTAAATTTATTTCTTCTAAGCAGTCGCTTCTTTGCTTAAGAATCTGCTTAGCAGGGCTTGCGCACCGCCTCTTACGCCCCTCTCCAGCCTCTACTCGGCGTCTATATTTCTTATTAAAAATACCTAACTTTATGTTTTTATTAACTTTTTTATAAATAAGCGCGATCCATCGGGATAAATTCCCCTCTCTCTGATCACTCAAGACAATCTGCAGAAAACCTCAGCACAGATCGAAAAACATTATTTGCTTTTTTTGTATACAAACGCATAATCGGCCCCAGCGTAACTTCTTGACCAAAGAGTCAACAACCACGCCAGCAAGCGCACCCCAACGCACCACCTACCTCAGAGAGCCGAACCTGCCTAGCAGCGACTCTGGGTGGTACACAACAAGAGAGATGAGGAGTACCCGCTGTGGAAAGCATTAAACAAGAACAAACATATGCCGCGAGCCCTGCTGCTGGTTCTGGCCTGCTTGAGCGTCTGTTCAAGCTCAGCCTGCACCGCACCACGATCAAGACCGAGCTGGCCGCCGGCCTGACCACCTTCATCACCATGGCCTACATCATCTTCGTCAACCCCAACATCATGGCCGATGCGGGCATCGATCACGGTGCGGCATTCGTCGCCACCTGCCTGGCCGCCGCCCTGGGTTGCTTCCTGATGGGTCTGTACGCCAACTGGCCAGTCGGCCTGGCTCCAGGCATGGGTCTGAACGCCTTCTTCACCTACACCGTAGTCGGTGAGATGGGCTACAGCTGGGAGACCGCCCTCGGTGCGGTATTCCTCTCCGGCGTGCTGTTTATGATCCTGACCTTCTCCAGGATTCGTGAATGGCTGCTCAACAGCATCCCCAGCAGCCTGCGCTTCGCCATGGGCGCCGGGGTCGGCCTGTTCCTCGGTCTGATCGGTTTGAAAACCGCCGGCATAGTAGTTGCCAGCCCCGCCACCCTGATCAAGCTGGGTGACCTGACCTCCGCCGCGCCCCTGCTGGCCGCCATCTGCTTCCTGATGATCGCCGTGCTCGAATACCACCGCGTATTTGGCGGCATCCTGATCAGCATCCTCACCGTCACCCTGGCGGGCTGGGGTCTGGGTCTGGTCGAGTACGGCGGCATCTTCGCCATGCCACCGAGCCTGGCGCCGACCTGGCTGGCGATGGACGTAGCCGGTGCCTTCGAGGTTGGCATGATCAGCGTGATCCTGGCCTTCCTCTTCGTGCACATGTTCGACACCGCCGGCACCCTGATGGGCGTGGCGCAACGCGCCAAGCTGGTGGATGAGAACGGTCATATCGAAAACCTGAGCAAGGCCATGAAAGCCGACAGTACTTCCAGCGCACTGGGTGCTCTGGTCGGCTGCCCGCCCGTGACCAGCTATGTGGAAAGTGCCGCTGGCGTCGCCGCCGGTGGCCGTACCGGCCTGACCGCCGTCACCGTGGGCGTGTTGTTCGTCGCGGCGATGTTCTTCGCTCCGCTGGCTGGCATGATCCCGGCCTACGCTACCGCTGGCGCCCTGATCTATGTAGCGATGCTGATGATGAGCGGCATGGCGCACATCGACTGGGAAGACCACACCAACACCATCCCGGCCATCATCACCGTGGTGATGATGCCGCTGACCTTCTCGGTCACCGATGGTCTGGCCCTGGGTTTCATCACCTTCGTCGCCCTGAAGCTGTTCACCGGCCGCCACAAGGAAATCACCGTCAGCCTCTACGCGCTGGCTGCGATCTGCCTGGCCAAGTTCATCTTCCTGTAAAGTCAGTTTGAGCTGTACCCGGCCCCGGCGTTTCGACGCCGGGGCTTTTCCACATCTGGAGAATGGATAAATGAGCCTGGAAACCTGGCTGCTATTCAGCAGCGCCGCACTGATAGTGATACTGATCCCCGGTCCGCTGTCGCTGCTGATGGTCAGCAACAGCCTCAACTATGGGCTGCGCCGCTCACTACCGGCGTTTATCGGCGGCGTGTCGGCCTCGATCTGCCTGCTCAGCGCCTCGGCCCTGGGCTTGGGCGCACTGCTGCTGGCGTCCGAACGACTGTTCAGCATCCTCAAGCTTGTCGGTGCGCTGTATCTGTTCTATCTCGCCTGGCAGAGCTGGCAGGCCTCGCGCCAGGCCGCCAAACCGGCACAGGCCGAGGAGCAGCCGGTCAACCCGAGCTTCCGCGCCATGTTCTGGAAAGCCTTCGGCCTGGGCGCCAGCAATCCCAAAGACATCCTGTTCTTCGCCGCCTTCTTGCCGCAATTTATCAGCGCCGAACGGCCGATGCTGGGCCAGCTGCTGGTGATGATCGCCACCTGGGCGGTGCTCGACCTGGGCTGCAAACTCTTCTATGGCCTTAGCGCCCAGGGCGCCGCGCGCTATCTGCGCTCGGGCAAGGGCCAGGTCTGGTTTAACCGGATCAGCGCGGCCCTGTTTGGCGGTGCCGGCGCCGCTTCGCTGCTTAGCCGGTAGGTTGGCGCTGAGCCTGCGAAGCCCAACAGGGAGCCGCCCGCGGCTCCGCCCGACGCTCAACGCTCAACGCCCGGGTGATTGGGTTTCGCGCAGCTCAGCCCAACCTATGTCAGCCGCGCAAGTAGCCCAAATTGCAGGCAAAAAAAAGCCCGCAGTGTGATCGGGCTAAAGACTCTAAAAATGAGTCAGAGGGTGACAAACATTCGGCTTAGCTACCGCGATAGGTGGAGTAGCTGTAAGGGGAAATCAGCAGAGGCACATGGTAGTGCTCCTGGCCTGCGTCGATACCGAAGCGCAGCACCACGACATCGAGAAAAGCCGGATCGGGCAGCGCAACGCCACGGGCGCGGTAGTAGTCGCCGGCATGGAAATGCAGCTGATAGACCCCGGTGCGGTAATCATCGCCCTGCAGTACCGGCGCATCGCAACGGCCATCGCTGTTGGTCAGCACGCTGGTGATCAGCTCCAGCTGAGCCCCTTCGACGCGATACAGCTCGATCTTCAGGGCGCTGCCTGGGCAGCCGTGCGCGGCATCTAGAACATGTGTAGTCAATCGTCCCATCGGTTATGGGCGTCTACGCTGAGCAAAAGCCCAGACCGACACCACACCTCCTCTACTATTAATGAATTCGACAGATTACTCAGGCGCTGGCGGCCCTGACTTGCCAGCAGCATAGCATGTCGAAAGAAAAATATAAGACAGTTTTTTATAATATTGTACACAATGCCTACGACAAACATCTCTCGCCGCCAACCCAGCCACAGGTCGGGCAACACTTGAAGTCGTGGCTAAGCCTAGCACCCGGCAACTAGGGCACCCTGGCCAGTCCGGTTTGTTGTAGCGGCGTATTTTTACAAAATAGGCAAATTTTCGATTTACAAAATGCAATACACTTTGTATACAATTAGCCCATCGCGGTCGCCCACCCCTGCCTCAGGGCCAACCCAGTGACCGCCACAACGCTAAGAAGGAAGACTGCAGTGAGCGCTGACTACCCTCGCGACCTGATCGGTTACGCCAACAACCCGCCGCACCCGCACTGGCCGGGTGACGCCCGTATCGCCCTGTCGTTTGTCCTCAACTATGAAGAGGGCGGCGAACGCAACGTGTTGCACGGCGACAAGGAATCCGAGGCGTTTCTCTCCGAAATGGTCTCCGCGCAGCCGCTACAAGGCGCGCGCAATATGAGCATGGAATCGCTCTACGAATACGGCAGCCGCGCCGGCGTCTGGCGCCTGCTCAAGCTGTTCCAGAAACACGATATCCCCATGACCATCTTCGCCGTGGCCATGGCCGCCCAGCGCCATCCCCAGGCGATCAAGGCCATGGTTGCCGCCGGCCACGAGATCTGCAGCCACGGTTACCGCTGGATCGACTACCAGTACATGGATGAGGCCCAGGAGCGCGAGCACATGCTCGAAGCCATCCGCATCCTCACCGACCTCACCGGCGAACGCCCAGTGGGCTGGTACACCGGCCGCACCGGCCCGAACACCCGGCGCCTGGTGATGGAGGAAGGCGGCTTCCTCTACGACTGCGACACCTACGACGACGACCTGCCCTACTGGGACCCGGCCAGCACCGCGGAAAAACCCCACCTGGTGATCCCCTACACCCTGGACACCAACGACATGCGCTTCACCCAGGTGCAGGGCTTCAACAAGGGCGACGACTTCTTCGAGTACCTCAAAGACGCCTTCGATGTGCTCTACGCTGAAGGCGTGGAAGGCGCACCGAAGATGCTCTCGATCGGCATGCACTGCCGCCTGCTCGGCCGCCCGGCGCGCCTGGCCTCGCTGGCGCGCTTTATCGAATACGTCAAAAGCCACGACAAGGTCTGGTGCGCCCGCCGCGCCGACATCGCCCGCCATTGGCACGCGACCCATCCGTTTCAACCGCAGCCTATTCAAGAGGAACGCGCGCAATGAGCCGCTTTCAGACCCTGACCCCGTCCCGCCTCAGCCGCGCAGACTTCGTTAAAGTCTTCGCCGACACCTATGAGCATTCGCCTTGGGTCGCCGAGAAAGCCTTCGACCTGGGCCAGGACGACAGCATCAATGCAGTGGACGGCCTGCATCAGCGCATGGCCGACATCCTGCTGAGCGCCAACCACGACGCTCAGCTGGCCCTGATCAACGCTCACCCGGACCTCGCCGGCAAGGCCGCCGTACGGGGTGAGTTGACCGCATCCAGCACCTCGGAGCAGGCAGGCGCGGGCATTCACGCATGCACCGCCGACGAATTCGCCCGCTTCACCGAACTGAATGACGCCTACAAGGCCAAGTTCGGCTTCCCCTTCATCATGGCGGTGAAAGGCAGCAACCGGCACCAGATTCTGGCGGCCTTCGAGGAGCGCATTCATAACTCCCCGGAGCAGGAATTCGCCTGCGCCCTGGCCGAGATCAACAAGATCGCGCTGCTGCGCTTGCAGCAGCTCTAAGCCGCAAGCCCACCGCCTCCCCTACGCCATCAACTAAGGCAGATACGACATGAAAGCTTACGCCGTACCCTTCGAGAAATACGTCAACCTGGCCGACGCCCGCCTCGGCACCAAGGCCATCTCGGTCACCGACGACTGGTTCGCCGACGTCAACCG
>NZ_JAUYNP010000188.1 GCF_030696055.1 Pseudomonas sp.
ACCATCGCCAGGTGCTGCTCGGCGCGGCCGGGCTGTTCGACGCCAGCGAACGGGTCAACCGCCAGGAATGGGCCACCTATGTGCGCCGCCTGGATCTGGCCGAAAACTACCCCGGCGTGCAGGGCGTGGGGTTCAGCCAGCTCATCCAGCCTGACGAGCTGCCCAGCTTCGAGGCCCGGGTGCGCGCCGAGGGCTTCGCCGACTTCCGGGTGCACCCCGCCGGCGCGCGCGAGCGCTATAGCGCGGTGCTCTACCTGGAGCCCTTCGCCGGGCGCAACCTGGCCGCCTTCGGCTTCGACATGCTGGCCGAACCGACCCGCCGCGCCGCCATGCTGGAGGCCGCGCGCAGCGGGCAGACCCAGCTCAGCGGCAAGACCAGCCTGCTTCAGGCGACCCACGGCGAGGTGCAGGCCGACCTGCTGATGTTTGTGCCGATCTACCGCCCCGGGCAGCCCCTGGACAGCCCGGAGCAACGCCTGCGCGCCCTGCGCGGCTTCGTCTACAGCCCCTACCGGGTCACCGACCTGATGCGCGACATACTCGGCGGCGCCGAACTGCAGCTCGATTTCGCCCTGCTCGCCAACCCCCCGGGCCAGCCCGAGCAGCTGCTGTT
Source organism: Pseudomonas sp. (assembly GCF_030696055.1). Lineage (GTDB taxonomy): Bacteria > Pseudomonadota > Gammaproteobacteria > Pseudomonadales > Pseudomonadaceae > Aquipseudomonas. The sequence goes on from NZ_JAUYNP010000188.1 coordinate 614, forward strand.
CGCCAGCCAGCGGCGGGTCGACCCGCGCCAAGCGGCAGACCTGCAACAACAGCTGCAGCTGTTCGGGCAAAGCTGGACCCTGAATTTCTACCGCCAACCCGGCTTCGCCAACAGCTTCGCCCAGGGCCAGGCCGGCCTGCTGCTGCTCGGCAGCACCATCAGCCTGCTGCTGTTCTTTCTCGCCAGCAGCCTGTCGCAGAGCCAGCAGCAGGCGGTCGCCCTGGCCAAGCAGAGCACCGCGCAATTGCGCGAGCAGGAGCAGGAACTGCGCCGCAGCGAAGAGCGCCTGAGCCTGGTGCTCAAGGGCGGTAACGACGGCTGGTGGGACCTGGACCTGCGGGCCAAGCACTTCTTCGCCTCCGAGCGGGCCTGGCAGATGCTCGGCTATACGCCGAAGAATCGCGATCAACCGCTGAAAAGCTGGGTGCGCCTGATCCACCCCGATGACCGCATGGGGATCAATCACCTGCTGCGCCAGCCCCGCGCCGCCGCGGAGCGCTATATGGCCCATGAATGCCGCCTGCTGCACCGCGACGGACATGCCGTGCCGGTGTTGCTGCGCGGCTTCCTGCAGTGCGACCCGCGGGGCAAGCTGCAGCGGGTCAGCGGCACCTGCATGGACCTGACCGAGCGCAAGCGCCTGGAGCAGATGAAGAACGAGTTCGTCTCCACCGTCAGCCACGAGTTGCGCACCCCGCTCACCTCGATCGCCGGCTCCCTCGGCCTGATCAATGGCGGCGCCTTCGGCGAGGTGCCCGCCGCGCTGCGGCCGATGCTGGAGATCGCCCAGCACAACAGCGCGCGCCTCAACCACCTGATCAACGACCTGCTGGACATGGACAAACTGGTGGCCGGCAAGGTCAACTTCGAGCTGCGCAGCCTGGAACTGGCCGGGCAACTCGACGAGAGCCTGCGCAGCAACCAGGCCTACGCCGCGCAGCATCGGGTGCAGCTGGTGCAAGCCCCCTGCCTGCCGCTGTGGGTGCGCGCCGATGCCATGCGCCTGCAGCAGGTGCTGGCCAATTTCCTCTCCAACGCCATCAAATTCTCCCCCGCCGGGGCCCAGGTGCGCCTGCACAGCACCCTGCGCGACCAGCAGGTCAGGGTCAGCGTCAGCGACCAGGGCGTGGGCATCGCGGCCAACTTCCGCGGGCGCATCTTCGAGAAGTTCTCCCAGGCCGACAGCAGCGACCACCGCGAGAAAGGCGGCACCGGCCTGGGCCTGGCGATCAGCAAGGAACTGATCGAACGCATGGGCGGGCAGATCGGCTTCGACTCGATCGAAGGCCAGGGCGCCACCTTCTGGTTCGAACTGCCGCTGCAGGACGGCCCCGCGCCCAACCCCCTGCCCACGCCCGCCAGCATCCTGGTGGTAGAAGCCGAGCCGAGCATCGCCCGGCTGCTCCAGCACCTGCTGCAGCGCGCCGGTTACCGGGTGCTGCAGGCCAACAACCTGGAGCAGGCCCGCGCCCTGCTGGCCAGCGAGCCGGTGGCCGCGCTGACCCTCGACCTCGACCTGCCGGACGGCGACGGCCTGCAGTTGCTGCGCGAACTGCGCGCCAGCCCGGCCAGCCGCCGCCTGCCGATCCTGGTGCTGGGCGCCGCCAGCGCGGCGGGCCAGTTGCCGCAGGAAGCATTCCAGGCCATCGACTGGCTGGCCAAGCCGATCGACCCGCAACGCCTGATCGACAGCCTGCAGCGCGCCCTGCACGGCCTGCCCAGCAAGCCCCGGGTGCTGCATGTCGAAGACGACCTCGACCTGCACCGGGTGATAGCCGAGCAGGGCCGCGCCCTGGCCGACTTTATTCCGGCCGGCAGCCTGGCCCAGGCCCGGCAGATCCTCGCCCAGGGCGGCTTCGACCTGGTTCTGCTAGACCTAAGCCTGCCCGACGGCAATGGCCTGGAGCTGATCGAGGAGATCCATCGGCAATACCCCGGCCTGCCGGTGGTGGCGCTGTCCTCGGTGGAACTGAGCAGCGAGCAGCTCAATCTGGTGCAAGCGGCACTGGCCAAATCCCGTACCGATACGCAACACTTCCTCAACGTGCTGGCGCGCCTGCTGCCAGCCAAGGAGACTCCCGATGCCTGAACTCAGACGCATTCTGCATGTGGAAGACGACCCCTCGATCCAGGCCGTGGCCAGGGTCGCCCTGGAGGTGGTAGGCGGCTTCAGCGTCTTGAGTTGCATGTCCGGCCAGGAAGCCCTGGACCAGGTACAGGGCTTCGCCCCCGACTTTATCCTGCTGGATGTGATGATGCCGGGCATGGACGGCCCGCAAACCCTGGAGAAACTCCGCGAACTGGTGGATATCGGGGAGATTCCGGTGGCCTTTATGACGGCCAAGGTGCAGCCCAGCGAGATCGAACTGTACCGCCGCCTGGGCGCCCGCGACGTGATAGTCAAACCCTTCGACCCCATGCAACTGGCCGCACAGATCCGCGCCATCTGGGACCAGCGCCATGGATAAACACCAGGCGCACTTGCAGCTGCAGGCCCATCTGCGGCAGCTCAGCACGCAGTTTGCCCAGCGCCTGCAGGCGGAGCTGCCGCCACTCGCCGCGCAAGCCCGGCAGCTGCTGCAGGCCAGCGATGGCGAGAGCCAGCTGCTGCTCGGCCAGCTGCGCGACCAGCTGCACAAACTGGCCGGCAGCGCCGGCACCTTCGGCTTCGCCGACCTCGGCCAGCGCGCCCGCGCGCTGGAGCAGCAGGCGCAACACTGGCTGGACAGCCTGCAGCAGCGGCAGCAGGGTCTGCAGGACTTTATCCAGCAGCTGCAACAGCTGGCCGAGCAGCCACACCAGGCCCAGGTCGAGGCCGCGCCGGCGCAGAAGAGCCGGCGCAAGGCCGCCAAACACAGCCCCGAGGTCGAGGCGCGGGTCATCTATATCCTCGAGGATGACCTCGGCATAGGCGAGAACATCCGCCTGACCCTGAATACCTTCGGCTACCAGGCCGCGCACTTCAGCAACATCGCCGAGCTGGATGCCGCCATCGCGCTCCAGTTGCCCGACGCGCTGATCGTCGACGTCAACCTGCCCAATGAAAGCCAGACCGGCCTGGACTACGCCACCGCCCTCAACCACAACCTGGAGAGCGCCCTGCCCCTGCTGGTGCTGACCACCCAGAATGACTTCGCCACCCAGTTGCAGGCCGCCCGCGCCGGCGCCATGGGCTTCTTCGGCAAGCCCCTGGATATCGCCAAGCTGGAAAACCGCCTGGAGCGCTGCTTCACCCAGCAGCACGGCGAGCCCTACCGGGTGCTGATAGTCGACGACGACCGCGACCTCTCCAGCCGCTACAGCCTGGTGCTGCGCAGCGCCAATATGCGGGTGGACGTGCTCAACGACCCGGCGCAGATTCTCGACGCCATGGCCAGTTTCAACCCGGAAGTGCTGCTGCTGGACATCAATATGCCCAACTATGCGGGCCCGGAACTGGCGCAGATCATCCGTTTCAATGACGACTGGCTGCGCGTGCCGATCATCTACCTGTCGGCGGAAACCGATATCGCCCGGCAGATGAATGCGCTGATCAAGGCCGGCGACGACTTTATCGCCAAGCCGATCTCCGACAACCGCCTGATCACCACGGTATTCGCCCGCGCCCAGCGCGCGCGCCTGCTCAGCCAGGCCTTGGCGCGGGACAGCCTGACCGGCCTGCTGAAACACGCCGATATCAAGGAGCAGGTGCTCCTCGAACAGGAGCGCGCCCTGCGCAGCGGCAAGCCGGTCAGCGTGGTGATGCTGGATATCGACCACTTCAAGCGGGTCAACGACACCCATGGCCACGGGGTCGGCGACACGGTGATCCGCGCCCTGGCCAACCTGCTGCGCCAGCGCCTGCGGCGCATCGACAGCCTGGGCCGCTATGGCGGCGAGGAATTCCTCGCGGTGCTGCCCGATTGCTCGGCCGAGCAGGCCCTGCGCATCCTCGATGAGATTCGCCAGCAGTTTTCCGCCATCCGCTTCAGCGCCGCCGGCTGCGAGTTCAGCGTCAGCCTCAGCGCCGGTATCGCCAGCAGCAATGGCAGCGCCGCCAGCGAGCTGATGGAGCAGGCCGACCGCGCCCTCTACACGGCCAAACAGGGCGGGCGCAACCAGGTGCGACAGACCGAGTAAGGGCTACGCCGCATAAGCAGGAACAATCCACGTTACCGAGCCAGCTCTATTGCAGAAAATGCAATTGATCGTCCAGACTCCTGCCTCGTGCACAGGAGCCGCTCGATGGACAGATTCCAGGAAATGCAGGTGTTTCTCGCCGTCGCCGAGGCGCAGAGCTTCGCCGCCGCCGCGCGCCGCCTGAACCTGTCGCCGCCCAGCGTGACCCGCGCCGTGGCGGCCCTGGAAGAGCGCATCGGCACCCTGCTGCTGGCCCGCACCACGCGCAGCGTGCATATCACCGAGGCCGGCCAGCGCTATGCGGAAGACTGCCGGCGCATCCTCGCCGAACTGGAAGAAGCCGAGGAATCCGTCGCCGGCAGCCACGCCAGCGCCCGCGGCCAGCTGTGCCTCACCGCACCGGTGCTGTTCGGCGAGCTGTACGTCACCCCCATAGTGGTCGACTACCTGGAGCAGCACCCGGCGGTCAACATCAAGGCGCTGCTGGTCGACCGGGTGGTCAGCATGCTCGACGAGGGCATAGACGTGGCGGTGCGCATCGGCAACCTGCCCGACAGCGGCCTGCACAGCGTCAAGGTCGGCGAGGTACGGCGGGTGATCTGCGCCGCGCCCAGCTACCTGGCCCAGCAGGGTCGGCCGCAGCATCCGGACGACTTGCGCGAGCAACGTATAGTGCTGTCGGCCAGCAGCGCCCTGGTCAGCGACTGGCAGTTCGCCGGCCCCGCCGGGCCGATCGGCGTGCGCCTGGAGCCGCGCCTGATCGTCACCGCCAACCAGGCCGCGATCAATGCCGCCAGCCTGGGCTGGGGCCTGACCCGGGTGCTGTCCTACCAGGTAGCCAGTCAGGTGGCGGCCGGCGAGCTGGAGCTGGTGCTGGAGGATTTCGAGCTGCCGCCGCTGCCCATCCATGTGGTCTACCAGGGCGGGCGCAAGGTAGCGGCCAAGGTGCGCACTTTTGTCGATTTCTGCGCCGCGCAGCTGGGCCGGGACCCGGCGCTCAATCCACGGCGCCAGGCCTGAGACCGTGGATCGCCAGCATGCCATGCGCGTGTTCCAGGCCGTGGCCGCAGACCTCAGCCTGGCCGCCGCCGCACGGCGTTTGCAGATGTCCGCGCCGAGCGTAAGCCGCGCCATCGCCGCCCTGGAGAGCCACCTCGGCGTAGCCCTGCTCGAACGCAGCACCCGCGGGGTGCAATTGACCGCCGCCGGCGAGCGCTTTGCCGGCGACTGCCGGCGCATCCTGCAGGAGGTCGAGGAAGCCGAGGCCTCGGCCAGCGGCCTGCATGGGCAGGCGCGCGGCCGGCTCAACCTGGCCATGCCGCTGCTGTTCGGCCAACAGCTGCTGACGCCGATTCTGCTGGACTATCTGGATGCCTACCCCGAGGTGCAGATAGTCGCGCGCTTTCTCGAGCACGTGCCCAACCTGCATGAGGAAGGCGTGGACGTGGCCGTACTGGTCGGCAAGCTGCCCGATTCCTCCCTGTTCGCCCTCCAGGTCGGCAGCATCCGCCGGGTGGTCTGCGCCAGCCCGGCCTATCTGGCCCGTTACGGCACGCCACAGCGGCCGCAGGATCTGATCCAGCACCGCCTGCTGCATTGCACGGCCGACACGCGCCTGCCCGAATGGCGCTTCCAGCAGCAGAACCACCTGCTCAGCATTGCCTTCCAGCCACGCCTAAGTTGCGCCACCCACCAGGCGGCCATTGCCGCCGTGTGCCGTGGCGCCGGGCTGACCCGCTGCCTGAGCTATCAGGTGCACGAGCTGCTCGAACAGGGCCGCCTGAGCCGCGTGCTGCACGACTTCGAGCCGCCGGTGCTGCCGGTGTATCTGCTCTACCGCGAGGGGCGCCGGGCCGCCGCGCGGGTGCGCAGCTTCGTCGACTTCGCCGCGGCCCGCCTGCGCGAGCACCCGGCGCTGCGCTAAGGCAGCGCCCCTCACCTGCCCTGCCCCGGATTGCATCCGGGCTACGCCTGCTGCATCTGCCTGAACGCACTTTGTTGCAGCAGCTGAAATAAAGGATTGCCATTTATGGCGATTCTGCCGATTGCAGATTGAGCGGACTATGGCTGCCATCAGCGCGGCCCCAGCCTGGCAGCCCGCCAAGCCGCCGCTGAGTCAGTTAACTTGCTCTGGAGCCGACCATGTCGCAGACCGCCATCAAACTCTTCCGCCACCCGCTGTCCGGCCATGCCCACCGCGTCGAACTGCTGCTCTCGCTGCTGGGCTTGCCGACCGAACTGGTATTCGTCGACCTGGCCAAGGGCGCGCACAAGCAGGCGGAATTCCTCGCCATCAATCCCTTCGGCCAGGTGCCGGTGATCGACGACAACGGCACGCTGCTCAGCGACTCCAACGCCATCCTGGTCTACCTGGCGCAGAAGTACGGCAAGGGCCGCTGGCTGCCGACCGAGCCGCTCGCCGCCGCCAAGGTGCAACGCTGGTTGTCGGTCGCCGCCGGGCAGATCGCCGCGGGCCCGGCCACGGCACGGCTGATCACGGTATTCGGCGCGCCCTATAACGCCGCGGAGGTCATCGCCCGTTCCCATGCCCTGCTCAAGCTGGTCGAACAGCAACTGGGCCATAGCCACTTCCTGGCCGGCAACGAGCCGACTATCGCCGATGTGGCCGGCTACACCTATATCGCCCATGCCCCGGAAGGCAATGTGTCGCTGGCCGACTACCCCCAGGTGCGCGCCTGGCTGAGCCGCATCGAGGCCCTGCCCGGTTTCGTGCCGATGCAACGTACGGCCGTCGGCCTGCAAAGCGCCTGACGCCAGCCCCGGCCTGCAGCCGCAGGCCGGGTTTCTGCCCTTGATTGCGCGGAGTCCATAACCATGTCCCCTGTCGATCCCACTGCCTCACCCTGGCATGCCGGCGAACAGCAGCTGCAGCAACGCACCGGCGTGGCCGAGCGAATGGAGGCGTTCGGGCGCAAGGTGATCCGCGACCATATGCCCGAGCAGCACCGTGACTTCTACCGCCAGCTGCCCTTCGTCCTGCTCGGCAGCGTGGATGCCGAGGGCCGTCCCTGGGCCAGCCTGGTCGAAGGCGCGCCGGGTTTTGCCCATTCCCCCGAACCCCGTCTGTTGCGCCTGGACAGCCGCCTGCAGGCCGGCGATCCGGCCACCGCCGCGCTATCCGCGGGCGCCGCTGTCGGCCTGCTCGGCATCGAGCTGCATACGCGGCGGCGCAACCGCCTTAACGGCCATATCCGCCAGGCCGACCAGCAGGGTTTGACACTCGAGGTCGAGCAGGCCTTCGGCAACTGCCCGAAATATATCCAGCTGCGCCAATACGAATTTAGCCACGCCGCAGCGCCTTCCACGCCAGCGCAGACCGAGCGCCTGGATGGCCTGGATCAGGCCGCGCGGGCGTTGATCGCCGGCGCCGACACCTGCTTCGTCGCCAGCTATATCGAACATCAGGACGGTAGCCGCGCCGTGGATGTCTCCCACCGTGGCGGCCAGGCCGGTTTTATCCGGGTCGAGGGCGATTGCCTGACCCTCCCCGATTTCGCCGGCAACCTGCACTTCAATACCCTCGGCAATCTGCTGCTCAACCCGCGGGCCGGCTTGCTGTTGATCGATTTCGCCACGGGCGAGCTGTTGCAGCTATCCGGCAGTACCCGGCTGATTCTCGAGGGCCCGGAGATTCAGGCCTTCCAGGGCGCCGAGCGGCTCTGGCAACTGCAGGTCGAGCGCCTGGTGCGCCGCCCCGCGGCGCTGGCCCTGCGCTGGCAATTCCAGGGCTATTCGCCGTACAGCCTGCAGACCGGCAACTGGGCCGAGGCCGCGGCGCGCAGCTAGCGCCTGCGCCAGGCGCAGAGCCGCTGGATGATCGAGGGCGGGCGTTGCAGTAGCTACAGGCTTGCTGCGCCTTTAGGCAATGCGCTGGCGGTCCTGTTATAACGCGCCATGCGCCTAGGGCGCTTGGTGTAAACATCCTCCTGGCCGACAAGGACTTCTTTAGATGGTGACCTGTTATCTGCGCTATACCCTGGATCCCTACAAGCTGCAGGAATTCGAGCACTACGCAAAACTCTGGATTCCACTGGTAGAGCGCTTCGGCGGCCAGCACCACGGCTACTTCCTGCCGTCGGAGGGGGCCAATAACCTGGCCCTGGCCCTGTTCAGCTTCCCCAGCCTGGCGTTGTATGAGGACTATCGGCTCAAGTCGCAGAGCGATCCAGACTGTCAGGCGGCGTTCCAATACGCCCAGGACACGCGCTGCATCATCAGTTACGAGCGCAGCTTCTTCCGCCCCCTGCTCGCCTGAGAATCTGTTCTGAGCCTCAGGGCTGACCCTGGCTGGTGGCGCTGGCGCGAGCGCCATGCAGTAGCGCGCCAATGCTCGCCGCCACCACGCACAGGGTGCCCAGGCACTGCAGCAGGCTCAGCGACTGCTGCAGCACGACAAAGCCGGCCAGGGCGCCGATCGCCGGTTCCGCGCTCATCAGAATGCCGAAGGCGGCGGTCGACATCCGCCGCAGCGCGGTCAGCTCCAGCACATAGGGCAGCAGGGGCACCAGCAGCGCCAGCCCCGCGGTCAGGTAGAGCTGCTGCAGGGACAGCGCCGCGCTACTGGCCGACAGGCCCAAGGGGGTGGCCAGCACGGCCGCCACCAGCAGCGACACGCTGAGGCCTTGCAGGCCCTTGAACTGGGCGCCGGCCTTTTTCATCAGGAGGATATAGCTGGCCCAGCCGAGGGCGGCCGCAAAAGCCAGCAGCAGGCCCAGGCCGTCGACGTTCCACGCGCCGCCCTGACGCGCCAGCAACAGCACGCCGCCGCCGGCGAGCAGCGGCCAGATCAGCTGCACGGCACTGCGCGCACCGAGTACGGCCACTCCCAGCGGGCCGAGGAATTCGATGGCCACCGCCAGGCCCAGCGGAATGCGCTCCAGGGCGGCGAAGAAGCTCAGGGTCATGCAGGCCATCGCCGCACCCAAGGCCAGGGCAATCAGCCACTGCTGGCGGCCATAGCGATGCAGCGGCGGGCGCACCACCAGCGCCAGCACCATGGCCGCCAGGCACAGGCGTAACCAGGTGGTGCTGGACGCGCCATAGAGCGCCATCACCGGCGCCGACAGGGCCGCGCCGAACTGGATGCTGAACATCGCGGCGAGCGCCAGCCCGGCGGCAAATAGCGGCGTCCGGGTCACCGCCCGAGGGCCAGCGGCCTGCGACTGTTCGGCTGTCAATGCAGCAGCTTGAAGCGCTGCGCTGTTGTCGTTCATGGGCCCGCTCCATTGATTCTCGAGCCCTATGCTAAACAAAGCGCAGCACCGCGTATAAGCTGATAATACTTATCCTTGATTCAGGAATTCTTATAGTGCGAGATCCGGACAGCAACCTGCTGCGCACCTTCGTCACAGTGATCGAAGCCGGCAGCGTCAGCGCCGCGGCGCTCAAGCTGTCGCGCACCCAGGCGGCGGTGAGCATGCAATTGCGCCGCCTGGAAGAAGACCTCGAGCAGCGCCTGCTGGACCGTTCGCCGCGCGGGGTGAAGCTGACCCAGGCCGGCCATGTGTTGCTGCCGTTCGCCCAGGCCATCCTCGGTTCCGGGGCAGATGCCTTGCGTGCACTCTCGGCGCAGAGC
>NZ_JAUYNP010000196.1 GCF_030696055.1 Pseudomonas sp.
GAATACCCTGGTGCTGGACGCCACGCAGGCGTTGGAAGAGGCGCTGCTGCCGATTAGAATCCCCATCGACAAGGGCTTGCTCGGTTACCGGGTCTTCCTTATCCAGGCCGAGGACCAGCCGCGTTTTGCCGCCGTACAGTCGCTCGAGCAGCTGCGTCAGTTCAGCTTCGGTCAGCAGCGTGACTGGTCCGATGTGGCTATCTACAAGGCGGCCGGCTTGCCGGTGGTGACGGGCAGCAGCTATGAAGGGCTGTTTCGCATGCTGATGGCGCGGCGTTTCGATGCCTTTGGCCGCGGCGTGACCGAAGTGAGCGGGGAGCTCGCGCATTGGCGCGCGAAATACCCGCAGATGGCCATAGAGAACGAGCTGCTGCTCTATTACCCGTTGCCGGTGTACTTCTGGTTTCCGCGCACCCCAGAAGGCAGCCGCCATGTGCAGCGAGTCGAGGAGGGGATGCTCGCGCTGATCGCCGATGGCACGCTGGATCGCCTGTTCGTCGAAGAATATGGCGCCACCATCGAGAGCCTAGGTCTGCGTGAACGGCGCATGTTGCGGATTGCCAATCCCGCTCTGCCGCCAGGGCAGCCCTTCGACAATAAGGCCTATTGGTTCGACCCGGGCATCGAGGGCTTCTGAGTGGCTGCCTCCACTGCTCGATCGAGCAAGCAGAAAACCGCCAGGGTGGTTTTCTGCTCCGGGCTGCCTTGCGGCCGAGCCCTGGGTTGCACCCAGGCCAATAGCCGCTCGCCTGCTGCGCCGGCTGGCCTCCTCGGCGAGCTGGGCTCAGTCGCGCGCGGGGCGGCTGTAGGTCGCCGTCAGCGTGGCCGTGCCGAGGCTGTTGGCGTTGAGCATATAGCCCACCAGGGCGGGCATGGCCGTGGCATCCAGATCGAGTTTTTCCACGCTCAGCGCATGCACGGTGAAAATGTAGCGATGCGGTTTATCGCCTGGTGGCGGACAGGCCCCGCCGAAGCCCGGGGCGCCGTAATCGGTCAGGCTTTGCACGCTGCCGGCCGGCAGCTCGGGACCCTTCGCCTGGCCCGCGGCGGCAGCTAGGGCGGTGGTGGACTCCGGTAGATTGAACAGCAGCCAATGCCACCAACCGCTGCCGGTCGGCGCATCCGGGTCGTAGAGGGTGACGGCGAAACTGCGGGTGCCGGCGGGGGCGTCCCGCCAGTTCAAGGCGGGTGCGCGGTTTGCTCCGTTGCAGCCGAAGCCGGAAAATTCCTCGGTTTTGCTCAGGGGCTGGCCGTTCTGAATAGTCGGGCTGCTGAGTTCGAAGGCCTGACTGAGGCTGCAGCTCAGCAGGCTGGCGCAGCACAGGGCGAGGGGAGATAGACGCATGACGAGGCTCCTTGGGGTGGGCCTCGAGTATTGGTCAAGCGTCTCAGGCCGGCGCGCCCGTTTCGCGCAATCTATCGCCCGCGTTGCTCATCTGACGCAGCGCGCTCGGCGCACAGCCGAACTGGCGCTGGAAGGCCGCGGCAAAACGCGAGGGCGACTGGTAACCGCAGGCGGCTGCGACTTCGCCCAGGGGCTGCAGGCTGCAGCTGATCAGGCCCAGTGCCTGCTCCATCCGCGCATCCTGCAGCAAGCGGCGGAACGACAAGCTTTCGGCGGCCAGTTTGCGCCGCAGGGTCGCCCCGCTCATGGCCAGCTGCGCGGCGATTTCTTCGGCCTGCCAATCGCGGCTGAGGTCGCCGCGCAGCAGTTGCAGCACGCGCTCGGTGTTGTGTCGATGGTCCCGGGCCAGCAGCGCGCCGCCTCGACCCGTGGCGGCCAGGGCGAGCATCAGCCCCTGCCAGGCGTGCTCGGCCTGGGCGGCTTGCAGGCTGCCTTGCGCGGCGCTGGGCAGCAGGGCGAGCAGGTTGGCGAAGGCTTCGCGGGCCTCTGGCGTCGGTGCGAAAGCATCGGCGCTGGGGCGCAGCGGCACGCCTGCCAGTTGTGCGGCGTACAGCTCATGCAGGCGTTGTTGCCAGCCGTCCAGCTCGCCAAGCGCCCAGGCATGGTAATGGCCGCTGTGCGGGTCCGGCTGGTTGATCATCTCGACCCGCTGCCGCCCCGGCAGCACCAACCAATCGCCCGCGGGGGCCGTGAGTACTCGCTCGCCCAGGCGAATCCGCTTGCTGCCTTCGGTCACCACTATCAGCAGGGGCGAGAGAATCGGCGTGCGGCTTAGGCGCAGGGTCTGGTAGCTATGGAAGGCCAGCAGGGGCAAAGGGCTGCTCATGTCGAGTCCTGAGTCACGGGTGGGGCGGGGCGGCAGACTAGCAATAAAAACCGCTGTAGCGGGTTTTCTGCATTTGAGCATTAGCAGGTGTCTTAGCTTGGGTTGATTGTTTTTGCTGGGGTTACAGTACGGGTAACTGCATGGCACTATGCCGCGTCGATCAATGTGGCCTGTATTTCAGACAAGGATTGTTACGCATGAACACTGCTGGATTTCTTATCGCGCTGGCTGGATTTATCTGGTCGGTCTCCCGAGGTATACAGGTTTCGATGCTTTGCGTTGTCTTGAATTTTATCTTTCCACCGATTTCCCAGTTGATCTACTCGACCTATGAGCCGGCTATCCGCCCACCATTGTTTGTTTTAGCTATAGGGTTGGGGCTGATGTATGTCGGTGGCGGTTTGCAGATCGGCAGCTAATTCTGACGAAAACAAAAAGCCCCGCACTTGCGGGGCTTTTTGCATTTGAGCCGCCCTAGAGACCGGCAGCGGCGCGCAGGTCGGCGACCTTGTCGGTTTTTTCCCAGGTGAAGGCGGTGAAGGTGTCGTCGCCTACCGTCATTTCCACCGGGGTGCGGCCGAAGTGGCCGTAGGAGGCGGTCGGCTGGTACATGGGGTGCAGCAGGTCGAGCATCTTGGTGATGGCGTAGGGGCGCAGGTCGAAGACTTCGCGCACCAGCTTGATGATGCTGTCTTCGCTGACCCTGTTGGTGCCGAAGGTGTTGATCGAGATCGAGGTCGGCTGGGCCACGCCGATGGCGTAGGACACCTGGATTTCGCAGCGTTCGGCCAGGCCGGCGGCGACTATGTTCTTCGCCACGTAACGACCGGCGTAGGCGGCCGAACGGTCGACCTTGGATGGGTCCTTGCCGGAGAAGGCGCCGCCGCCGTGGCGGGCCATGCCGCCGTAGGAGTCGACTATGATCTTGCGCCCGGTCAGGCCGCAGTCGCCCACCGGGCCACCGATGATGAACTGGCCGGTCGGGTTGATATGGAACTGGGTGTCCTTGTGCAGCAGCTCGGCCGGCAGCACGTGCTTGACGATCAGCTCCATCACACCTTCGCGCAGGTCTTCGTATTTCACCTCCGGGTTGTGCTGGGTGGACAGCACCACGGCGTCGATGCCCACCACCTTGCCGTGCTCATAGCGGCAAGTGACCTGGCTCTTGGCATCCGGGCGCAGCCACGGCAGCAGGCCGGACTTGCGCGCCTCGGCCTGGCGCTCGACCAGGCGGTGGCTGAAGACAATCGGGGCCGGCATCAGTACGTCGGTTTCGTTGCTGGCATAGCCGAACATCAGGCCCTGGTCGCCCGCACCCTGGTCTTCCGGCTTGGCGCGGTCGACACCCTGGTTGATGTCCGGGGACTGCTTGCCAATGATGTTGATGATGCCGCAGGTGTGGCCGTCATAGCCGACATCCGAGGAGGTGTAGCCGATGTCGACTATGACCTTGCGCACCAGCTCTTCCAGGTCGACCCAGGCGCTGGTGGTGACTTCGCCGGCGACAATGGCCACACCGGTCTTGACCAGGGTTTCGCAGGCCACGCGGGCTTGTTTGTCCTGGGCGATGATGGCGTCCAGCACCGCATCGGAAATCTGGTCGGCGATCTTGTCCGGATGGCCTTCGGACACGGACTCGGAGGTAAACAGGGCGTATTCGCTCATCGATCGATTTTCCTATTAATTAGCGGTGACTGGGGCCCGCAGGCCGGTGTTGTCGTGGGGCTTGGCAAAATGCCGCAGCTGAATCTGGAAGCCATTGCGCAGGCCGATATACAGGCTTTCGCTGGGCACTAGCCCGGCCGCGCTGGCCCAGCGGGCCAAATCTTCTTGTTCGAAACCTAGCCAGAGATCGCCGCAGGTCTGCCGGGCCCAGCTCTGGTTATGGCTGCACAGCTCGGTGACCAGCAGGCTGCCGCCGGGTTGGACGCGCAGGGCCAGCTGTTTCAGCGCCTCGGCCGGGGCGGCGAAATGGTGCAGGACCATATTCAGCACCAGGCAGTCGGCGGCGGGGTAATCGTCATTCAGCGCGTCGGCCAGCTGCAGCGCCACGTTGCCCAGGCCGTCCTGCTCGCAGCGTTGGCGCGCCAGTTCGAGCATGGCCGGGCTGTTATCCAGGGCCGTGACCCGGGCGAAGCGCCGCGCCAGTTCGGGCAGAAAGCCGCCATCGCCGGGGCCGATTTCCAGGGCCGTTGCCGTGGCGGCGAAGCCCAGGGAGTCGAGCAGGCTGAGCAGGCTGTCGCGGTATTGCGGCAGGCCGGCGATCAAGTCCTGCTGGGCCTGGAAGCTGGCCGCGCTGCGGGCGAAAAACTCCTGGCTGGCCGCCGCCCGCTGGCTGTGCACCTCGGCGATGCGCCCCTGCACCGCGGCGGGCAGCGGCAGGCTATCCACTTCCTCGAGCAGGGCCGCATGCAGGGCGCCGCCCAGCTGTTCGCTCTGCGCCAGGGCGCGGCGGTAGAAGATCGCATTGCCTTCGCGGCGGGTGGCCACCAGGCCAGCCTGGGCCAACACCTTCAAGTGGTGGCTGATGCCCGACTGGCCGATGGCGAAGATCTGCGCCAGTTCCAGCACGCCGAAGGAGTCGTTGCAGAGGGCGCGCAGCACGTTCAGGCGCAGCGGATCGCCGCTGGCCTTGCACAGGGCAGCGAGGGCGTCGACCGGCTCGAAGGCTTGAAGGGAGGCGCGCATATTCATAGGCTGGGCAGTCTAGTCGGTCATTTTTCATCCAGCAATACCAATATCAAAAAGTTTTGATATTGGTATTGCTGCTGCTCACGCCAGAAAACCTTGGGCCTGCGACTATCTGTCATTGCCCCGATGGGCCTGGCTGGGCGAAAATGGCCGCCTTTTTCGACCCCCAGTCGCCCAAGCAGCCCGTAGGAGATTCAGTAATGCCCAGCCGTCGTGAGCGTGCCAATGCCATTCGTGCCCTGAGCATGGATGCCGTGCAGAAAGCCAACAGCGGCCACCCCGGTGCGCCTATGGGCATGGCGGATATCGCCGAAGTGCTGTGGCGTGACTACCTCAAGCACAACCCGAGCAACCCGAGCTTCGCCGACCGTGACCGTTTCGTCATGTCCAACGGCCACGGCTCCATGCTGGTGTACTCGCTGCTGCACCTGACCGGTTACGACTTAGGGCTAGAAGACCTCAAGCAATTCCGCCAGCTCGGCTCGCGCACCCCGGGTCACCCGGAATACGGCTATACCCCGGGCGTGGAAACCACCACCGGGCCCCTGGGCCAGGGCCTGGCCAACGCCGTGGGCTTTGCCCTCGCCGAGAAGGTGCTGGGCGCGCAGTTCAACCGCGACGGCCACCCGATAGTCGACCACTTCACCTACGCCTTCCTCGGCGATGGCTGCATGATGGAAGGCATCAGCCATGAAGTCTGCTCCCTGGCCGGCACCCTGGGCCTGGGCAAGCTGATCGCCTTCTACGACGACAACGGCATCTCCATCGACGGCGAAGTCGAAGGCTGGTTTACCGACGACACGCCGAAGCGCTTCGAAGCCTACGGCTGGCAGGTGATCCGCAATGTCGACGGGCATGATGCCGACGAGATCAAGACCGCCATCGACACCGCGCGCAAGAGCGCGCAGCCGACCCTGATCTGCTGCAAGACCACCATCGGCTTCGGCT
>NZ_JAUYNP010000200.1 GCF_030696055.1 Pseudomonas sp.
CACCGTTGACGCCAGTGTCCTGGCCGTCGGTGTTTTCCAGCACGAAGTTGGCGGCGTTCCAGATCTTGTTGCAGAAGTTGCGGTAACCCTCGACACGGCCCATGTCGAACTTGATGTCGCGACCGGTGGAAGCCAGCGCCAGGTTGGTGAAGCGCAGGGCGTCGGTGCCGTAGGCGGCGATGCCTTCGGGGAACTCGGCGCGGGTCTGCTTGGCGATCTTCTCGGCGAGCTTGGGTTGCATCATGCCGCTGGTGCGTTTCTGCACCAGGGCGTCCAGCTCGATGCCGTCGACTATGTCCAGCGGGTCGAGCACGTTGCCCTTGGACTTGGACATCTTCTGCCCCTGGCCATCGCGCACCAGGCCATGCACATACACGGTCTTGAACGGCACCTGAGCCGTGCCATCCTCGTTCTTCACCAGGTGCATGGTCAGCATGATCATCCGCGCGACCCAGAAGAAGATGATATCGAAGCCGGTGACCAGCACGTCGGTGGAGTGGAAGGTTTTCAGCGCCTCGGTCTGCTGCGGCCAGCCGAGGGTGGAGAAGGTCCACAGGCCGGAGCTGAACCAGGTGTCCAGCACGTCCTCGTCCTGGCGCAGGGCGATAGTGCCGAGGTTGTGCTTGGCGCGCACCTCCGCCTCGTCGCGGCCGACATAGACGTTGCCCGCCTCGTCGTACCAGGCCGGGATGCGGTGGCCCCACCACAGCTGACGGCTGATGCACCAGTCCTGGATATCGCGCATCCAGCTGAAGTACATGTTCTCGTACTGCTTGGGCACGAACTGGATACGGCCATCCTCGACCGCCTGAATGGCTGGCTCGGCCAGGGATTTGGTGGAGACGTACCACTGGTCGGTCAGCCACGGCTCGATAATGGTGCCGGAGCGGTCGCCCTTCGGCACTTTCAGCGCGTGAGGGTCGATGCCTTCCAGTAAACCCGCAGCCTCAAAGGCGGCGACTATCTGTTTGCGCGCTTCGAAGCGGTCCAGGCCGGCGTATTCGGCCGGCAGGCTGCCGTCGAATTCGGCGTTGACGCTGCCGTCGAGGTTGAACACCTGAGCGCTGGCGAGGATCGCCGCATCCTTGTCGAGGATATTGATCAGGGGCAGGTTGTGACGCTTGCCCACTTCGTAGTCGTTGAAGTCATGGGCCGGGGTGATTTTCACGCAGCCGGTGCCAAACTCGGGGTCGCAGTAATCGTCGGCGATGATCGGGATACGCCGGCCTACCAGGGGCAGCTCGACGTAAGTGCCGATCAGGGCCTTATAGCGCTCGTCTTCCGGGTGCACGGCCACGGCCGCGTCACCCAGCATGGTTTCCGGCCGGGTGGTGGCGACTATCAGGTAATCCTTGCCGTCAGCGGTCTTGTGGCCAGCGGCCAGGGGGTAGCGCAGGTTCCACAG
>NZ_JAUYNP010000208.1 GCF_030696055.1 Pseudomonas sp.
CGGTCGATGGCCAGGATGTCGCCGGTGGGCGGCTTGGTGAACTTGTAGGCGCCATGGCTGGTGCCGATGGCGATGGCCAGGGCATCGACCTGGGTGCGCTTGACGAAGTCGGCGGCCTCTTCCGGGTCGGTCAGCATCTGGCTGTGATCCAGCACGCCTTCCGCGCCGACGCCGTCTTCTTCGCCGGCCATGCCGGTTTCCAGGCTGCCCAGGCAACCCAGCTCACCTTCCACCGACACGCCGCAGGCGTGGGCGAAGGCCACGGTCTGCTGGGTCACGCGCACGTTGTAGTCGTAGTCGGCCGGGGTCTTGCCGTCTTCCTGCAGCGAGCCGTCCATCATCACCGAGCTGAAGCCCAGCTGGATCGAGCGCTGGCAGACGTCCGGGCTGGTGCCGTGGTCCTGGTGCATGCACACCGGGATATGCGGGAACTCTTCGATGGCGGCCAGGATCAGGTGGCGCAGGAAGGGTGCGCCGGCGTATTTGCGCGCACCGGCGGAGGCCTGGACTATCACCGGGGAGTCGGTCTTGTCGGCCGCTTCCATGATCGCGCGCATCTGCTCGAGGTTGTTGACGTTGAAGGCCGGCACGCCGTAGCCGAATTCGGCGGCGTGGTCGAGCATCTGGCGCATGCTGATAAGTGCCATGGTGTTCTTTCTCCCGGTGGGGTTAATCGTGCAAGCCTGCCGCAGGGGCAGGTGCTATTCAAGTTATTAGGGACAGGGGGTCAGCCTGGTCTCTTGCTCAATCCGTAGCCCGGATGAAATCCGGGTTGCCTTGAGATTCAGTGGCGGGTTACGCCGCTACGCGGCCCACCCTACTGCTTGGCGCGCTGCTCCAGCACCTGCACGGCCGGCAGCACCTTGCCCTCGACGAACTCGAGGAAGGCGCCGCCACCGGTGGAGATATAGCTGATCTGCTGCGCCACGCCGTATTTGTCGATGGCCGCCAGGGTGTCGCCGCCACCGGCGATGGAGAACGCCGGGCTCTCGGCGATGGCCAGGGCCAGGGTCTTGGTGCCGTTGCCGAACTGGTCGAACTCGAACACGCCGACCGGGCCGTTCCACAGGATGGTCTTCGCGGATTTCAGCAGCTCGGCGAACTGCGCCGCGGTTTGCGGGCCGATATCCAGGATCATGTCGTCGTCGGCCACATCGGCCACCAGTTTGACCGTGGCGGCGGCGTCTTCGGCGAAGGCCTTGGCCACCACCACGTCCACCGGCAGCGGCACGCTGACCTTGGCGGCTATGGCTTTGGCGGTGTCCAGCAGATCGGGCTCGTACAGCGACTTGCCCACCGGGTAGCCGGCGGCGGCGAGGAAGGTGTTGGCGATGCCGCCACCGACTATCAGCTGATCGCAGATCTGGCTCAGGCTATTGAGCACATCCAGCTTGGTCGACACCTTGGAGCCGGCGACTATCGCCGCCATCGGCTTGGCCGGATTGCCCAGGGCCTTGCCCAGGGCGTCCAACTCGGCGGCCAGCAGCGGGCCGGCGCAGGCAACCTTGGCGAACTTGGCCACGCCGTGGGTCGAACCCTCGGCGCGGTGGGCGGTGCCGAAGGCGTCCATAACGAACACGTCGCACAGCGCGGCGTATTGCTGGGCCAGTTCGTCAGCGTTCTTTTTCTCGCCCTGGTTAAAGCGCACGTTCTCGAACAGCACCACGTCGCCAGCCTTAAGTTCGACACCGTTCAGGTAATCGGCCAGCAGCGGCACCTCGCGGCCCAGGGCCTTGGACAGATAGTCGGCCACAGGCGCAAGGCTGTTCTCGGCGCTGAATTCGCCTTCGCTCGGGCGACCCAGGTGCGAGCAGATCATCACCGCGGCGCCTTTCTCCAGGGCCAGCTTGATGGTCGGCAGGGAGGCGAGGATGCGCGCGTCGCTCTTCACCACGCCGTCTTTTACCGGCACGTTGAGGTCTTCGCGGATCAGTACGCGCTTACCCTGGAGGTCGAGGTCGGTCATCTTCAGAACGGTCATAGAATCAGTCCTTCACGGGGGCTGGAGTAGTCAGGGAAAGGAAATGTTCGGCGACATCGAGCATACGGTTGGCGAAACCCCACTCGTTGTCGAACCAGGCCAGCAGGTTGACCAGCCGCGGGCCGGAGACGCGGGTCTGGCTGCCATCGACTATGGCCGAGTGCGGATCATGGTTGAAATCGCAGCTGGCATGGGGCAACTCGGTGTAGGCCAGCAGGCCCTTCAACGGGCCGCTTTCCGCGGCCTGGCGCAGCACCGCGTTGATCTCGGCCGCCGAGGTATCGCGGGCGGTCTGTAGGGTGATATCCAGGCAGGACACGTTGACCGTCGGCACCCGTATGGCCTTGGCCTGGATGCGCCCGTGCAACTCCGGCAACAGGCGCTCGATGCCCCGCGCCAGGCCGGTGGACACCGGAATCACCGACTGGAAGGCCGAGCGGGTGCGGCGCAGGTCTTCGTGGTGGTAGGCGTCGATCACCGGCTGGTCGTTCATCGCCGAGTGGATGGTAGTGATGGACACGTACTCCAGCCCGACCGCCTCATTCAGCAACTTGAGCAGCGGCACCCCGCAATTGGTGGTGCAGGAGGCGTTGGACACCAGCTTCTCGGCGCCGCTCAGGCACGCCTGATTGACCCCGTAGACCACTGTGGCGTCGATATCCGTTTCGCTGGCCATGGGCTGGGAGAACAGCACCCGCGGCGCCCCGGCCGCCAGGAAACGCTCGCCGTCGGCCCGGGTGTGGTAGGCGCCGGAGCACTCCAGCAACAGGTCGATATCCAGCGCCGCCCAGTCGATGGCCTCGGGGCTCGACTCACGTAGCACCTTTACGCAGTCGCCATTGATATGCAGGCAGTCGCCGTCGACGCGCACCTCACCGGGAAAACGCCCGTGGGTGGAGTCGAAGCGGGTCAGGTATTCGATGCTGGCCTGATCGGCCAGGTCGTTCAGCGCCACTATCTCCAGGCGCGCCCCGGCACCGCGCTCATGCAGCGCGCGCAGTACACAACGACCGATACGGCCGTAGCCGTTAAGGGCGATTCGGTAGGGGCGGTTGGACATGGCGATCTCGAAGGGAAAGCGACCGTAGGATGGGTTGAGCGCAGCGATACCCATGCTGCACAACGATGGGTATCGGCGCTACGCGCCTCAACCCATCCTACGCGGTCAGGCGTCCAGCAACTCGGCGGCGGTATCCAGGATATTTTCCAAGGTAAAGCCAAAGTGTTCGAACAGCGCCGGGGCCGGCGCCGACTCACCGAAGGTGGTCATACCGATCACACGACCTTCCAGGCCCACGTACTTGTACCAGAAGTCGGCATGGGCAGCCTCGATGGCGATCCGCGCGCCGACTTGCAGCGGCAGCACCGCCTGCTTGTAGGCGGCGTCCTGCTGATCGAACAGGCTGGTCGACGGCATGGACACCACGCGCACCTGGCGGCCCTGCTCGCTCAGCTTGTCATAAGCCTGCACGGCCAGGCCGACTTCCGATCCGGTGGCGATCAGGATCAGCTCAGGCTCGTCGGCGCAGTCGCGCAGCACATAGCCGCCGCGGGCGATATTGGCGATCTGCGCCTGGTCGCGCGTTTGGTGCGTCAGGTTCTGCCGGCTGAAGATCAGCGCGCTCGGGCCGTCGTTGCGCTCGATCGCGCTTTTCCAGGCCACCGCCGACTCCACCGCGTCGCACGGCCGCCAGGTGTTCAGGTTCGGCGTGCAGCGCAGGCTGGCCAGCTGCTCGATCGGCTGGTGAGTCGGGCCGTCTTCGCCCAGGCCGATGGAGTCGTGGGTGTAGACGAACAGCACGCGCTTCTTGATCAGCGCGGCCATGCGCACGGCGTTGCAGGCGTATTCCATAAACACCAGGAAGGTCGCGCCGTAGGGCACGAAACCGCCGTGCAGGGCCACGCCGTTCATGATCGCGCTCATGCCGAACTCGCGCACGCCGTAGAACATATAGTTGCCGGCAGCGTCTTCGGCGGTGACGCCCTTGCAGCCTTTCCACATAGTCAGGTTGGAGCCGGCCAGGTCGGCGGAGCCGCCGAGGAATTCCGGCAGCAACGGGCCGAAGGCATTCAAGGCATTCTGGCTGGCCTTGCGGCTGGCGATGGTTTCGCCCTTGGCGGCAACTTCCTGGATATAGGCGGCGGCCTTCTCGGCGAAATCGGCCGGCAGCTCACCGGCGATACGCCGCTTGAATTCGCTGGCCAGCTCCGGATAAGCGGCGGCGTAGGCGGCAAAGCGCTGGTTCCACTCGGCTTCGGTCGCGGCGCCGGCCTCCTTGGCATCCCACGCGGCATAGATCTCCGCCGGGATTTCGAACGGGCCGTGGTTCCAGCCCAGGGTGGCGCGGGTCAGGGCGATCTCGTCATGGCCCAGCGGCGCGCCGTGGCACTCTTCCTTGCCCTGCTTGTTCGGCGCGCCAAAGCCGATAACGGTGCGGCAGCAGATGAGGGTCGGACGTTCGGTCTCCGCTTGGGCGGTGCGGATGGCCTGCGAGATCTCGACCGGGTCGTGGCCGTTCACGGCGCGAATCACTTGCCAGCCGTAAGCCTCGAAGCGCGCGGCGGTGTCATCGGTGAACCAGCCCGCGGTGTTGCCATCGATCGAGATGTGGTTGTCGTCCCAGAAGGCGACCAGCTTGCCCAGGCCCCAGGTGCCGGC
>NZ_JAUYNP010000211.1 GCF_030696055.1 Pseudomonas sp.
GCAGCAAAGAAGCGGGGCTTATGCAGGGCACGGGGAAACTCCATTTATTTTTTCGCCGTCATGGCGATTTAGTGACCGCAGCTTAGTGATTCGACAGGCCCATGCATAGGCCGGTATAGGTACCACGCTGAACAAGGAATCCCGAATTGAGGACGTATTATTTCAGCGCTGCACTTAACCCATGAGCTCATGATATAGTTCCTGAATTGTACTTACACAACAACCTCATGGATTTAGAGCATGCGCATGAATAATAATATTAAAAATTTGTTTATATTAACATCTTTAACTCTAACCGCTTTCACTCTCACAGGCTGCCTAGCGCCTCAAATAGTAGCTGCGAGCCGAGATGGCGTATCAATCAAATACGACGTCTTTAATCCAGCTAGAGAGGATGCTGCTGAAATTGAACTAATGGCGAAGAATTACTGCAATAAACTAGGCTGGCAAAATGCTTCTCTCATAGATACAACACCACTACTTAATTCTGGCCCCGGCAGAACCAGTGCTTTCCTGTGCATTAACTAGCCGCGCACACTACGGGGGCATGGGCATAGTGTCCACGCTCCGCCCCTAGTCGACAACCGTTTCTCTCTGATAGCCAAAACACGGCAGCACCACTATAGCCATGGAAAAATTCGCACTCTCGAAAATTGCCGTTCCAAAATGCCGGACACAACTATCCCTCCGCACAATGTCGGATCATTAACTGGATTAGTGGTGTACGGCGTAAGGAAAATAACAACTCGACCGAAATCCGGTCAGATCAGAGTTTCTATGGATATTTCACGGCCGCCCCTCCCCTCAGCGGATACGGAAGTAGTAGAAAGCCCACCCCACGGCTAGCAGCAACGGGATACCGATCCAAGGGTAGAAGAAGCACAACATTGCTGTACTAGAGATGCCAAGCCAACGAGTCGCTGGAAACCACATGCCCAAGACAGCAGCCGAGATCAAAGCAGAGGTAATGGCCAGCATTGGTCATACCTCCTTGGACTTACGTTTACCCTTAGTACCCGTCACCGTCTGAATCTCTTCCTCCTCCATCGGCTCAATTGCTATCCGCTCAAACGTCATATCAGCAACGTGTGCGTGCCAGCGGCTGTTTTGCTCATTGACTCGAAGCAAGCCCAGATCCTTGAGCACCGCCACAACAAAGCCACCGGTATTGACTGACTTGTTTGGAAAGATGGTTTTGAACGATGTTGAAGTCAGCTCAGTGGCACCAATGATCAATTGCTCGATCATGGAACAAGGCATCCAGTCCTTGCTGAAGAAGCCAGTGCCAGTGTTGCCGGTTAGTCTCAGGTGCAACCCAGACTCCCCAAGTGTCGCTAACTGATAGCTTAAGGTTGATCGACCTGTCAGGGATGCACAGCTGCCCTCCTTCAGGACACAAAACTGCTCATCTAGGTTGGTGTCAGCTGTAGCAACAGCTACGGGTTGGATTTCGGATACAGATTCT
This sequence comes from Pseudomonas sp., assembly GCF_030696055.1. Taxonomy (GTDB): domain Bacteria; phylum Pseudomonadota; class Gammaproteobacteria; order Pseudomonadales; family Pseudomonadaceae; genus Aquipseudomonas. The sequence goes on from NZ_JAUYNP010000211.1 coordinate 1,466, forward strand.
ATGGACATAAAGATACCTCTCAGGGTTATGGATGAGATACAGGGTGGGTATTGCTGGATCAGACATTGAAGGGCTTGAGTGCCTTTCAAATAAGATGGCCGATTGGCCGCAACGGGTATCGAGGGGTTTAGCGGACGTACTGCTGGAGCATATTGAGCAATTGCGGTTGTGTATTTTTCGGTATGAACACCACCACACCGAAGCCATCATCACTGAGCACGAAGACTAATTCGTACCAATGCGAATGTTCCTCGGCCACCTCCCACGACGGGCTGAAATCAGGCTCGCCAAAGTGTGTACCGTCAAAGCGATTGGTCATGATTGGAAAACCTAGGGCGGCATCCAAATCAGTTACGGCATCACCATGCTCAAACACTATGAAACGCACCAGCTTGCTCAAGTCATCCACCTCGTACTCACCGAGGCGTTCAACATAAGCCGCCAGCAGTTGACGGACATCACGATAAGGACATAATCGAGCGCCCTCCTCTATCGTTTTTGAATCATGCAATATCTGCATACAACCTCCTTTTTAACAAAAAAAAACGCCCTTGGATTTCTCCGAGAGCGCTTAGGGATTGGTATTTCTGGGGATTACTATTTAGTGTCTATTAGGCCGTCAGTGCCAACTACAGACCGGATATACGCATGCAATCGCACTGACGGCAGGGTAATTACTAGCGGGAGATTTCATATACGTTGTCAGGCGCTAGCATTGAGAACTTTCTTCTTTTGCTCCTCGAACTCTGCATCAGAAATAATATTTTTCTGTCTTAATTCATCAAGCTTAATAAGTTCAGCATGAACATCTTTTTGAGCCGGTATATGATCGACAAATATTGGTGCCGACTGGCTCTTTTTTGTGAAGTTCTTGTATATACCCAATCCCGCACCAATTGCAGCCCCGGCGATAGGGCCAATTACTGGAACAGGAATAGCTACAGCAGCACCAATTGCCGCGCCTGAAGCGGCATCCTTTGCCAAGTCAGAACGCATTGCTTCCTTGCCAAGCCTTCCTGCTTCATCACCTATAGTTGACGCAGTTTTCTTTGCCCATTCGGTAGCGATACGCGCATCCTCTTCATCAACTTTTCCGTCACCGTTCAAATCACCTATTAAAACTGCGGTTGACGAAATTGCATCTTTAGCTTTCCCAGCGAGCTCCTTGAGCTTACTCAACATAACCTGTCATCCCTAAAAAATTAAATTGTGACACGAGGGTAATATTGGAAAACCATTAACATTTAAGTTAATGACCAGCAGCATACACCCCAGAGCGCAAAACAAATAACTTGAATACTTAAATTGCCTCCCCTTGCACCACACTAACCTGCAGTAGCTGAGTGATCAGTAGCGTACGGAGGGTAACAGCGATGATTAAGCACATAGTGATTTATTTGGCCAAGTCCGTTTACCAAGTTGCCGAGAGTATCCGTGTCGGTCAGGTGAGTCAGCGCAAGCGGCTGAGCCGTGAGGCATTTCGCCAACATATACAGGAGCAGATAGAGCCAGTCGAGTATCAGTTCATGCATAGCTCACCTTTTTCCCTGGAGGGTGGATGTCGTTTTTACATCCACCATCGCGTCGCAAACGCTGGATCGATAAAGCGTGATCCACCCTACAGGCCACATAGAGTTCGCAATTTCGCGGTATCCAGATGCTGCTCGACCAGATCGGCCAGGCGCTCGATATCCCGCTCGCGCAGGGCGTGGTAATCCACCGTTTGCACCTCGCGCAGCCCGGCCCAGCGCAGCAGCGCGCCGCAGGCCTCACTGGTCTCGAACAGGCCATGCAGATAGGTGCCGAGCACCTGGCCATCGGCGCTGATGGCCCCGTCGCAACGGCCATCGTCCAGCTGCACGGCGGCCGCCTCCAGGCCCGCGCCGCTGCTGACCCCGGCGTGGATCTCGTAACCGGATACCGGCGCGCCTTCCAGGCATAGGCGGCCACGCACGGTGCGCAGCTGCTTTTCCGCCTCCAGGGTGGTGCTGAATTCCAGCAGACCGAAGCCCGCGCTGCTGCCGGCCACGCCCTCCAGGCCATGAGGGTCGTCGATGCGCCGGCCGAGCATCTGCAGCCCGCCGCAGATGCCCAGCAGCTTGCCGCCGTAGCGCAGGTGCTTGTCGATAGCCGCCTGCCAGCCCTGCTCGCGCAGGAAGGCCAGGTCGGCGCGCACGCTCTTGGAGCCGGGCAGGATGATCAGGTCGGCGGGCGGGATCGCCTGGCCGGGGCCGACGAAGCACAGCTCGACCTGGGGGTGCAGACGCAGCGGGTCGAAGTCGGTGTGGTTGCTGATGCGCGGCAGCACCGGCACCAGCACCTTGATCCGCTCGGCGGCCTTGGCGCTCTGCCGACGGTCTATGGCGTCCTCGGCTTCCAGATGGAAATCCATCAGGTAGGGCAATACGCCCAGCACCGGTTTGCCGGTGCGCTGCTCCAGCCAGTCCAGGCCCGGCTGCAACAGGGCGATATCGCCGCGAAAACGGTTGATCACAAAGCCCTTGATCCGCGCCTGTTCCGATGGGCTGAGCAGTTCGAGTGTGCCGACCAGATGGGCGAACACCCCGCCCTTGTCGATATCGGCGATCAGTAGCACCGGGCAATCCACCGCCTCGGCAAAGCCCATATTGGCGATATCGCCGGCGCGCAGGTTGATCTCCGCCGGCGAACCGGCGCCCTCCACCATCACCACCGGATAGGCGGCGCTCAGGCGCTGGTGCGACTGCAGCACCGCCTGCAGCGCCACCTTCTTGTAATCGTGATAGGCCACGGCATCCATGCTGCTAAGGGCACGGCCATGGATGATCACCTGGGCGCCTATGTCGCTATTGGGCTTGAGCAGCACCGGGTTCATATCGGTGTGCGGCGCCAACCCGGCGGCCTGGGCCTGCACCGCCTGGGCGCGGCCGATCTCGCCGCCATCGGCGGTCACCGCGGAATTCAGCGCCATATTCTGCGGCTTGAACGGCACCACAGCGATGCCCTGGCGCTTGAGCCAGCGACATAGCGCGGTCACCAAGGTGCTCTTGCCGGCATCCGAGGTGGTGCCCTGCACCATCAAGGTAGTCATAGGGATTCCTTGGCGAATAGCGCTAAGGCCTGCTCAAGACGTGGCCAGCCCGGCTCGTCCGCCGGCAGGCCGAAACGCAGGCTGCTGGGGCTGTCGAACAGCCGGGTGAGGATGCCCCGGCTGGCGAGAAACTCATGCAGCTCGGCGGCCCTGGGCGTGCAGCAGAACTGGAACAGCGCGCAGCCGCCCGTTGGAGTCAACTCCTGGGCGCTTAGCAGCGCGGCCAGGCGCTCGCCATCGGCCAGCAAGCGCTGACGCTGGCGCTGCTGGCCCGCCTGATCCTGCAACAGCGCGGTGGCCACCACCCGGCTCGGCCCGCTGACGGTCCAGGGCCCGAGCAACTCGGCCAGTTGCTCGAGCAGCGTGGGCTGCGCCAGGACAAAGCCCAGGCGAATACCGGCCAGGCCGAAAAACTTGCCGAACGAGCGCAATACGATCAGCCCCGGCAAGTCGCTATAAGCGGCCAGGCTGTATTCGGGGGTGCAGTCGATAAAGGCCTCATCCACCACCAGCCAGCCGCCGCGCTCGGCCAGGCGCGCATGCCAGCGCAGCAGTTGCTCGGGGGCGAAACGCCGGCCGCTGGGATTGTTGGGGTTGATCAGCAGCAACACATCGAGGCGTTCCAGGGCGCGATTGATCCCGGCTTCGCTGATGGCCAGCAGCTTATGGCCTTCACGCTGCCAGGCCGCGGCATGCTCGGCATAGGCCGGCGCAACTATGCCGACCGTGGCGTTGCGCACCAGGCGCGGCAGGGCCTGGATCGCCGCCTGGGAACCGGCCACCGGCAGCAGATTGGCCACGCCGTAGTAGTCGCGGGCGGCGATTTCCAGGCCGTCATCCTGTTCCGGCAGACGCGTCCAGGCTTCGGCTGGAATCGCCGGCAACGTCCAACCATAGGGGGCGATACCGGTGGACAGGTCCAGCCAATGCTCCAAGGCAATGGCATAACGCTGCGCCGCGGCGCGCAGGCGGCCGCCATGTTCAAGCATAAAGAAGCCCCCACAGCAGCAACAGCGCCAGCCACAGCAGCACACCGCCGTACACCAGATTGAGCGCTCGCTCGATATCCCGCGCCTTGGGCTGCGGGCCCTGGCCCAGTTGCGGACGCAGGTGTTGCTCGCCGTGATACTCCGCCGCGCCGCCCAGGCTGATACCCAGGGCGCCGGCACCCGCGGCCATCACCGGCCCGGCGTTGGGGCTGTCCCATTGCGGCGCCTGGGTGCGCCAGCAGTGCAGCGCCAACCAGGTACGCCCGAGCAGCGCATAGGTCAGTGCGACTAAACGCGCCGGCAGATAATTGAGCACGTCGTCGATCTTCGCCGCGGCCCAGCCGAAGCGCTCGAAACGCTCGTTGCGGTAGCCCCACATGGCATCCAGGGTATTGCTCAGGCGATACAGCACCACCCCGGGGGCGCCGGCGACGAGAAACCAGAACAGCGCGGCGAACACCGCATCCGAGCCGTTTTCCAGCACCGACTCGCTGCCGGCGCGGGCCACGCCGGCGGCATCCAGCTGCGCGGTATTGCGGCTGACCATATAGCCGACCCGCTGCCGCGCCAGGGGCAAGTCGCCCAGGCGCAGCGCCTGGGCCACCGGCAGCGCATGCTCGCCCAGGCTCTTCAGCCCCAATGCGGCATACAGCGCGACAATCTCCACCGCCCAGCCGAGCAGCGAGACCTGGCTCAACAGCCAGGTCAGCAGGGTCAGCGGCAGCACCGCCAGGCACCAGGCGCTCAGCCCATGGCTGCGCCAACCGCCACCGGCCGGGTTGAAGCGCTGCTCGATGCGCTCGGCCATGCGCCCGAAGGCCACCAGCGGGTGCCAGCCCTTGGACTCGCCAAAAACCGCATCCAGGGCGACCCCGGCGCAGGTGCTAAGAATCAGGCTCATGGCGTGCCCCATTGATCCTGAAACAGCAGCTCGCTGAGCGGCCGCGGCTCGGCCCAGCCTTGCTGCACCAGCATGGGGGCGGCATAAAACGCCGCGACCGGGCCCAGACACAGCACCGCCAAGGGCTTGCTGCCGGCCGGCATGGCCAGCAACTCGGCCAGAGCCTCGGGCTCGAACAGCGACACCCAGCCCATGCCCAGACCTTCGGCGCGGGCGGCCAGCCAGAGATTCTGAATGGCGCAGGCCAATGACGCCAGATCCATTTCCGGCAAGGTGCGGCGGCCGAACATATGGGCCTCGCGGCCGTCCATCAGGGCCACCACCAGCAGCTCGGCGCAGTCGCGAATGCCCTCGACCTTGAGCCGCATAAAGTCATCGCTGCGCTCGCCCAAGGCCTCGGCGGTGCGCACCCGCTCCTCCTCCACCAGGCCATGGATCGCCTCGCGCAAAGCAGGGCGAGTGATGCGGATAAACCGCCAGGGCTGCATCAGGCCGACGCTGGGGGCCTGGTGCGCCGCCTCGAGCAGGCGCGCCAACAGCTCGGGAGCCACCTCGCCGCCACTGAAGTGACGCATATCGCGGCGCTCGGCGATGGCGCGATAGACCGCGGCGCGCTCGGCGGCGCTAAAGGCCTGCTCACTCATAGGCGCTCACCGGGCTGAAACAGCGAGGCAGCGGCAGCGGGATCGGACGGCAGGTAGAAGTGGATATAGGAGGCGGTCAGCCGGCCGTTGCGATAGACCGCCTCGGCGGTGCGCTTATAGTTCGGGCACTCGCCACGGGTCAGCGGCTGCAGTTCGCTGCTCAGCGCCGAGTAGTGAAAGCTATGACCGCGCAGCAAGCCTTCCGGCAGCTCGGCCTGCTGCAAGGCCATGGCGGTCATACGGGGTTGCAGGGTCGCCTCGCCCTTAAGCAAGCCGAGCATCTGGCCGCTGGCGCCCTGCTTGTCGGTCAGCTTGTCGAGCAGATAGAGCATACCGCCGCACTCGGCATGGATCGGTTTGCCGGCGCCGTGGTGGGCGCGAATCGACTCTGCCATGGCCTGGTTGGCTTCAAGCTGCGCCAGGTGCAGCTCGGGATAGCCGCCGGGCAAATACAGGCTATCGACCTCCGGCAGCTGGCTGTCGGTCAAGGGCGAGAAGAACTTAAGCTCGGCGCCTAATTCGCGCAGCAGATCCAGATTGGCCTGGTAGAGAAAGGCGAAGGCGCTGTCGCGGGCCACACCAATCCGTACTCCACTCAACAGCGGCGCGGGTCTTGGCTGCTCGGGGGCGGCAAAGCTGACCGGCGGCGGCAAGCTGGTATCGGCGCTGGCGGCCAGGGCATCGGCGGCGGCATCCAGGCGGGCATCCAGATCGCCGAGTTCGGCGGCCTGGATCAGGCCCAGGTGACGGCTGGGCAACTCCACCTCGACGCTGCGCGGCAAGGCGCCGTACCAGCGGATCGACGCCGGCAGCGCATCGCGCAGTATCTCGCCATGACGAACGCTGCCGACCCGGTTGCCCAGCACCCCGGAGAACGGCAAATCCGCCTGAAAGGTCGCCAGGCCATGGGCCAGCGCGCCGAAGGTCTGGGCCATGGCCGAGCCGTCGATCACCGCCAGCACCGGCACCCCGAAACGCCGGGCCAGATCGGCCGCCGAGGGCGTGCCATCGAACAGGCCCATCACCCCTTCGATCAGGATCAGATCGGCCTCGCCCGCCGCCTGCCAGAGCAAGCGCCGACTCTCGGCCTCGCCGACCATCCACAGATCCAGCTGGTACACCGGCGCGCCGCTGGCGCGGGCGAGGATCATCGGGTCGAGAAAGTCCGGCCCGCATTTAAATACCCGCACCCGCTTGCCCTGGCGGCTATGCAGGCGCGCCAGGGCGGCGGTCACGGTGGTCTTGCCCTGGCCCGAGGCAGGCGCGGCGATCAGCAACGCGGGACATTGGCGCGGGCTGTTTATGCCAGCACCGCAGGGCGCCGGTGTTGTCGGCTTTAGCAGGGACTTGCTCATCAGGTTGTATGCTCCGCCGCTCTCACCCGTGCGACCTAGGCTGGGAAAAACATAGGGAGAGCGCAGACGCACGAACTGCAAAAGGCGCAGCCCACACGCCAGACAACGCCCTCCGCGATGCCATGGACTGCAGCAGGCCGGTCTCCGGGCTTACGAGCCTGTTCTAAGGGCTTAGAACAGCAGCAAACGCACCTTCCCATGCCAAACGCACAGTGGTTGAAAAAGCGTTGGTTTGACTCGTCTACCGTTGCGGGGGCAGCGTCGGAATGGTTGGCGTACACGCGCGCAACGCACCGACTTCCCTGTTTCACCCCCGCTGACACACAGCGTCGAGGGCACCTGTTGCAAGGTCCGCAGGGTAGAGACACGCAGCCTAGGCGTCAATGCATAGGGACCATGCGGGGAAAACTGCGTCTAAGCTGTTGTCTCTCGTCACCAACAGGAGAAGCCAGATGAAATACCAAGGCAGTTGCCACTGCGGCCGAGTGGCCTTCGAGGTGGAGGGCCAGCTCGAGGGGGCGATGGCGTGCAATTGTTCGATCTGCCAGCGCAAGGGCTCGCTGCTATGGTTTGTCCCCCGCGAGCAACTGCAGTTGCTGACCCCGGAGAGCAACGCCGCCACCTATGAATTCAACAAGCACCTGATCAGGCACCGCTTCTGCCCCACCTGCGGTATCCATCCCTACGGCGAAGGCCGCGCCCCCCAAGGCAATGCCATGGCGGCGATCAATATCCGCTGCCTGCAGGACATCGACCTGGAAGCCGTGCCCATCAGCCACTTCGACGGACGAGCAGTCTAGCGCTACCAATCAAGCCGGGCCGCCCCTCGGCCCTTACTGGATATAGCGCTGCACTATGCGCTCGATCTCGCCGCTCTGGCGCAGCTGAATCAGGGCGGAGTCCAGTTGGTCGGCGAAGTCCTGTTTGAACGGGAAACGCTCGGCGGTGCGGTTGCTGAAGCCGACGTGGCCGTTTTCCACCGAGACGCTGGGCCCCTCGGCTATAAGCCCATGTTTGCTCGGCTCGTAGAGCCCGTCGTCACGCATGCCCGCCAACTCGCTGAGCACCGAGAGGCGGTCGTTGAGGTAGCAGTCGATCCGCTGGTGCACCAGCTTGAGCAGATTGGCGCGATTGCCTGGGGCCTCCTCGACATGGATCAGGCCGAGCTGCACCGCGCTCCAGAACGGCTGGCCACCGGGCAGAAAGCCCATATTGTTGCCGAAGCGCAGGCCACGGTAGTCCTCCGGCCAGCGCAGGCGCGGGTTGTCCTTGAAGATGTCCTGGCGACAGAACACCGCCAGGCGCTCCTCCAGCATGGGCACCGAATAAGGCGCTATCCAGGGCCGTTCCTGCGGCCGGTAGTAGGGCGGCACCACCGCCAACTCGCGGCCCGCCTCGATCTCGGCCAGGGCGCGGCGCCAGGGCAAGGGCCGCAACCTGAGGCGGTAGCCATGCAGCAGCGGCTCGGCGGCACGCAGGATATCCACGTAGATACCCGCGGCCTCGCCATTGCGCTGGTAGGTATAGGGCGGGTAGCTGTCATCCACCAGCAGGGTGACCTGGGTGTCGGCCTCGGCCAACGGAGAGGCCGCCAGGCATAGCACCAGCAGCAGGCCCGCGCCCAGCTTGTGGTGGTTTCTGTGCATATGCGCCCTCCTGAGTTGGCCGCCCTGCACCTGACCGGAGTGCCCAGGCGTAACACCAAGCGTAGTTCAGCCCCCAGCGCCGCACGCCAGCGGAAGGCTTTATCAGGGCCTGAGCGGGCGCAGGGCGCCTTAGGGTCTTGGCATAAAGCCCGCCGGCTTGCTGGCCAGCCAGATGACGAAGGTGCGCAGCCGCTCGTCGCCGAGCAAGGTATCGCGGCTGTTGTAGTTCAGGGCCAGTTCCTTCTCGCTGAACAGCCGGTGGATCTGGTTATGACAGGCGCGGCACACCCACAGGGTGGCGCCGATGCGCTCGCTCTTGGCATGGCGCTTCTGCACATAGGGCCTGTCGTGCAGGGCCTTGGGGATCAAATGATGGCGGGTCAGCGCCACGATGCGGGCACAGAGCTCACAAGCGTCGGGCTGGGGCGGCAGGCGGATGGGTTCGGGCATGACGGCGTCGCGGCAGGCAGGGTTAGCGTTTGCGGCAGAGTGTCAGGCCATCGCCAAGCGGCAGCAAGGACAAATCGATCCGCGGGTCGTCCTTCAAGGCCAGGTTGAGCGCCTGGATGGCGCGGGTGTCGGCGCTGTCCGGCTGCTGCTCCAGCACCCGACCGCTCCACAGGGTGTTGTCGAACAGGATCAGGCCACCCTGGCGCACCAGCCTGAGCGCATGTTCCAGATAGGCCGGGTAGTTGACCTTGTCGGCATCGATAAAGATCAGGTCGACACTGCCCGCCAGCCCTTCGGCCTCCAGCGCGGCCAGGGTCTGCAGGGCCGGCGCCAGGCGTTGTTCGATACGCGCGCCGAGGCCGGCCTCGCGCCAGTAACGCAGGGCGATGGCGTTGTAGTCGCCGGGAATATCGCAGCAGATCAGGTGCCCCGCCTCGCCCATGGCCTGGGCCATGCACAGGGCGCTGTAGCCGGTAAAGGTGCCGACCTCGACAATCCGCCTGGCCCCGGTCAACTGCACCAGCAGCGCCATAAACTGGCCTTGCTCGGGGGCGATCTGCCAACGCGCCGTGGCCAGTTGCGCGGTTTCCTCCCGCAAGCGCTTGAGCAGCGGCGTTTCGCGCAGGGATACGTCGAGCAGGTACTGGTAGAGGCGGTCGTCGAGATTGAGGCTGCGGTTGGTCATAGGGCTAGCCGGGACTCAAGGTCAGGGATTGCGCGCCAGTTCCGCGCTAAAGACGCGCTTGGCGTTCAGGTAGCTGCGTTGCCAGTAGGCATCGCTGAGCTGGTCCAGACGCACAGTGCCGCCGCTGGAGGGCGCGTGGACGAAGCGCCCCTCGCCGACATAGATACCGGCATGGCTGACCTGGCGCCCGCCGCTGGTGGCGAAGAACAGCAGATCGCCGCTTTGCAGGGCGTCGCGCCCCACCGCTGGCGCGCGCAGGTTGAGCAGCTCGCGGGTCGAGCGCGGCAGGCTGATGCCGGCGGCATCGCGGTAGACGTAACCGATCAGACCGCTGCAGTCGAAACCCGCATCCGGGGTATTGCCGCCATAGCGATAAGGGGTGCCGACCAGGCCCAAGGCGCGGAACAGCACATCATCGGCATTGCCGTTATAGCTGCTGATCGGTGCGGGTACTGGCGTTTGCGGGACGGGGGCGCGGCTGGAGCAGGCGCTCAGCAGGCTGACCAGCAGCAGCAGGGCAATGCGGGTCGTGGCGGGCATATGCGGGGCGATCCAGAGCCTGAATGCGCCCTACTCTGCCGGCTTGGCCGGCGCTGCGCAACCTTTGCGCTTGCCCAGGCGCTTTAGGGGTGGCGCGGCAGCTCTTCGCTCGGCGCCATGGCCAAGGCGCGTTTGGCCTCGATAAAGGTGCGATTCCAGTAGCGATCTTCCAGGCTATCGACCCGCACACCGCCGCTGCGGCTGCTGGAGGAATGGATAAATTGGTCGTCGCCCAGGTAGATCCCGGCATGGCTGACACGGCCGCGGCCATTGGTGCTGAAGAACAGCAGATCGCCCGGTTCCAGCTCGGCGCGCTCAACCAGCGGCGCATCGATATTGATCATCTCGCGGGTCGAGCGCGGCAGTTGCATGCCGGCCTCTTCCTTGAACAGGTAGCCGATAAAACCGCTGCAATCGAAGCCCGACTTCACCGAACCGCCACCGAAGCGATAGCGCGTACCGACCAGCGATAGGCCATGGGACAGGATGCTGTCAGCCAGTTGCGGCAGTTTGTAGGATTTTTCTTCGGTGAAATCGCCAAGGGCGGCTTCTTTGGCTGGCTCATCAAACTCGGCCAGGGTCGGCGAGGAGAACACAGCGGATTCAGGGGCGGGAACATGGCCAGCGCAGGCGGCCAGAACCATGGAGAGTGCGAGAGGCACGAGGGGTGCGAGGCGTTTGAGCATGGGCACGACCGTGTCGGTAAATTCGATTAGGGCGCGACTATGCCTTCTGCGGCATTCATTTGCAAATTCTATGGCGCTAAATGTGACTCAGTAGTCTCGGCAACACATCTAACGCCCGCCCTGGCAGATACACATCCACGACATCGCTCAAGTCGGTGCGGGTCGGGTTGATTTCGGCGGTAAAGCCGCCGGCCTGGCGGGTGCGCAGCAGCGGCTCGACTATATAGGGGAAGCTGGCGCTGGTGCCGATGCTGAGCACTACCTCGAAGCCTTTGCGCAGCTCGGCATAGAGGCTGCCGATGGCCTGCTCCGGCAACATCTCCTCGAACAGCACCACAGGCGGGCGCAGCACGCCGCCGCACTGCCGGCATCTGGGCGGCAGCGGCCGGCTCAGGTGTTCGGCCAATTCGGCGTCGACAGCGCCGCAGGATTGGCAATACAGCGGGGCCAACTCGCCGTGAATCTCGATCAAGCGTTCAGGCGGGCTGCCGGCGGCGCGGTGATAACCGTCGATATTCTGGGTCAGCAGCCAGCACCCGGGTTTTTTGCGCTGCAACTCGGCGATGGCCAGATGCCCGGCATTGGCCTGGGCGCCCAGGCAGGCCTTGCCCAGCTCCGCCAGGTACTTCCAGCACAGCGCCGGGTCGCGTTGCAGCATGGGGCCGGATAGCGCCGTCTCGATGGGCAGGCCTTCGGCGGTCTGGCCGTTATACAGGCCGCCGAGACCGCGGTAGGTCGGCAGGCCGGAATCGGCGGACAGGCCGGCGCCGGTAATCAACAGAATGCGGTCGGCCTGCTTGAGCTTCTCGGCGACCCGCTTGATTGCCTGATCCATCGCGACCTCCGCCATGACCTCAATGATTGACCGTATGCGCCAGCATCACCGACAGCTGAGATAAAGGCCGGCCGCTCTGTTCGTGCCACTGATTGAACGCGGCCTGCACCGCTGCCAGGTCTTTCAGGCTGGTGGGGGCCTTGTCGATAATGCCCTGAGCCTTGAGCGCGGCAACCATATCGTCGCTGGGGATAAACGTATCCTTGCCGACCATACGCAGCAAGCGTGGCGCCGACAGGCCGCCGAGCTGGCTGCCGTGCTTGGCCAGGTACTTCCACAAACCGACTATATCGGTCACCGGCCAGTCGGCGATCAGGGCGCCGAAGCTGCCCTTCTCCTTGCGTACATCGAGGATGAACTGGGCGTTGCGCGGCACGCTCTTGAGCTTGCCCAGATGGCGGATCAGGCGGGCATCCTGCATCAGGTTTTCCAGGCGCTCGCCGCCCATCAGCACGACCTTTTCCGGATCGAAGCCGAAGAACACTTCCTCGAAGGCCGGCCACTTGGCGTCCACCAGGCTGTGCTTGAGGCCGGCGCGAAACACCCGCAGGCTGATCAGCGACAGATAGCGGTCATCGCTCAGCCCGCGCAACTCGGCATCACTGCGCGGCTGCGGCAGGCGCGCCTCCAGCTCGGCGACCGAGCCGAAGCGGTTCAGGCAATATTCGTTAAGCCATTTGTAGTCGCGCATCGGGAAGTCCTTGATCCGGGAAAACGCTGGGTCAGAGATTCATCAGATCGACAAAGCGCGAGGCGGCGCTCTCGTCGATTTTCAGGCTCTTGAAGTCGAACAGGTTGCGGTCGGCCAGCTGCGACGGCACCACATTCTGCAGGGCGCGGAACATGATCTCGGTACGCCCCGGCGACTTGCGTTCCCAGTCCTGCAGCATCTCCTTGACCACCTGACGCTGCAGGTTCTCCTGGGAGCCGCACAGATTGCAGGGGATGATCGGGAACTGCTTGAGCTGGCTGTAGGCCTCGATATCCGCCTCGCTGCAATAGGCCAGCGGACGAATCACCACGTTACGGCCATCGTCGGCGCGCAGCTTGGGCGGCATGGCCTTGAGAGTGCCGCCGTAGAACATATTGAGGAAGAAGGTTTCCAGGATGTCGTCGCGGTGATGCCCCAGGACCATCTTGGTCGCGCCTATCTCGTCGGCGAAGGTATACAGGGTGCCGCGACGCAGACGCGAGCACAGAGAGCAGGTGGTCTTGCCTTCCGGGATCTTCTCCTTGACCACCGAGTAGGTGTCCTTTTCCACTATGTGGTAGGGCACGCCGATGGATTCCAGGTAGGCCGGCAGCACGTGCTCGGGGAAACCGGGCTGCTTCTGGTCCATATTTACCGCGACTATCTCGAACTTGATCGGCGCGACCTTCTGCAGGTGCAGCAGCACGTCAAGCATGCAGTAGCTGTCCTTGCCGCCGGACAGGCAAACCATCACCTTGTCGCCGTCCTCGATCATATTGAAGTCGGCAACGGCTTCGCCGGCCTGGCGACGCAGGCGTTTTTGCAGTTTGTTCTGGTTGACCGAGAGGGTGCCCATGGTGCGCTGGAATCCGGAAGCTTACGAAAGTGCGGCATTTTACGCAGAAAGCGCGGCGCGCCCTACCCCAATCAAACTGAAATGCTAGGCTCGGCCGATGAATGACGAACTCAATCCTGCCCAGGATCTCGCAGAGCAACTGCACCAGCTACTCCTGGCCGCGCCAGCAGGGCTCGGCGAATACCAGCTGATCCAACAGCTGAAAGATCGCCACTGCACCCATATCCCGCACCTGCCGCTGACCGACAAACTGGTGCTGTTTCGCACTCACTTCCTGCTGTTCAACGCCCTCTACCGCCTGCGCGAACGGCTATGGGGCGAGCAGGCCGGCTTTGTGCAGATAAACCCGCTGCGCATCCAACTGCTGCCCTACCAGGCGGGCCGCGGCGAGCTGAGCGAACACGACCCGCTGCGCGACTACTATCTGGACCTCAGCCAGTTGAGCAACACCGATGAACGGGATGTGGAAAAACTCCTGGCCAGCTTCTGGACGCGCATGCAGGGCGGCGAAGAAAAACTCGCAGCCCTGGAGCTGTTCGAGCTGGCCGATGATCCCCACGCGCTCAACCTCACCACTATCAAGCAGCGCTACCGTCAGCTGGTGAGCCTGCATCACCCGGATCGCGGCGGCAGCACCTCGCGCCTGCAGTCGATCAACAAAGCCATGGAAATCCTCGAACGCTATTACGGCAAGCGTTGAGAGTCCGATTTGCTCTAAGCCCTCCCCTTCGCCTGCAGTGATCGCCGCCTATACTGCGACATACGGTC
>NZ_JAUYNP010000214.1 GCF_030696055.1 Pseudomonas sp.
GGGCGAGTCCGAGCTGGCTGATCTGGCAGATCTGGCAGATACAGAGCTGGCAGATACAGAGCTGGAGCTTACGGCAGAGCCGGAGCCGTTATTGATCAGCTCGGCCAGCCTGACCAGTTCAGGCCCGGCCAGCCTGACCGAGGCCAGCTTCGACCCCGAGCTGGATGCGCTGAACCAGCTGCCGGCGGTGCGCATGGCGTTGCAAATGGGTGCCAAGGAAAACGCCAAGGTTGACCATGCCACGCTGCACGACCAGCTCAATCCGGCCGCGCAGAACGCCGGCCAGAGTCCGGGGCAGAGCATGCTCGCCAGCCGCTTGCTGGAAGAAGCGCAGCCAGTAGAAGGCGATTCGTTGCAGTTGCCCGATCTGCAGCTGGAGTCCTTGAGCGCCGCAGGCCTGGAAGCATTCAAGGAAAGCTCGGCGCAGACGCCGCCGGAAAATTTCGTCAGCAAACTCAATGCCTTGAGCCAGGCGCTTGGCCAGCAGCAGTCCCTGGCGGCGCGGGCCCCGGTGCTGGCCGGTCAGCCGGTGCCCATGCAGCAGGGCGGCTGGAGCGAGGCGGTGGTTGACCGGGTGATGGTGATGTCCAGCCAGAACCTCAAGTCGGCGGAGATCCAGCTGGATCCGGCCGAACTGGGGCGTTTGGAGGTGCGCATCAGCGTCAATCAGGAGCAGACTCAGGTGACCTTCGCCAGCCCCCACGCCGGCGTACGCGATGCCTTGGATGCGCAGATGCACCGGCTGCGTGAGCTGTTCGCCCAGCAAGGCATGAACCTGCTGGATGTGAATGTCTCCGATCAGTCGCTCAACCGCGGTTGGCAGGGCCAGGGCCAGGACGGCGAGGGCAAGGGGCGCGGGGGCGCGGCTAACCCGCTGCTCGCCAGCGATGATGAGGCGCGCCCAGGTGCAATCGAGGTGGCCCGTGGTCCGCTGACCGCTGCGCGCGGTCTGGTCGATTACTACGCCTGAGGCGCGTGCCGCTGTAGTTGCCGAGCGCACTGATCTAAACTCTATTTCGCCCGACTCCCATTCGTGGGAGTCGGGCGATTTCGTTTGGGGCGAGCTATGGGCGCTGCAGGTGTCCGCAGCAATAGCCAGGGTACTTGGCGGCCCGCAGTGGGCGGGTTTGTCGACAGACTGGCATAACACTTGCTCTTAACCCTTTGAAAACGGATAAGACTCCGAATAGTGACGGATTATTGGCATGGCTAAGAAAGAAGCGCCGCAAGAGCCGGCAAGCGCCGATGCTAAACCGGCCGGCAAGATGAAACTGATTATCCTGATAGTCGTGGTCGTGCTGCTGGCCGTGGGCTTGTCGGTGGGCGGCACCTGGTTCTTCCTGCACAAGAGCGACGGCGCCGCCGAGGCCGAGGCGCATGCCGCGGCGGAGCCTGCGGTGCCGGTCAAGCAAGCGGCGATTTACGAGGAGCTGGTGCCGGCCTTTGTGGTCAACTTCAAACATCAGGGCCGGGCGCGCTATATGCAGGTCAGTGTGGCCCTGATGGTGCGTGACCAGGTCGCCCTGGACGCCCTCAAGGTGCATATGCCGGTGCTGCGCAACCGCCTGGTGATGCTGTTCTCCGGTCAGGACTTCGCCGCCCTGATGACCCCGGTGGGCAAGGAGATGCTGCGCCAGCAAGCCACCGCCAGCGTGCAGGAACTGGCCGAGAAGGAAACCGGCAAGCCGACCGTCGAGCAAGTGTTGTTCACCAACATCGTATTGCAGTAACCGGGAGCCGAAGATGGCTGTGCAAGACCTGCTTTCCCAGGATGAAATCGATGCCCTGCTGCATGGCGTCGATGACGGCCTGGTCGACACCGAAGAAGAGGCGGAACCCGGTAGCGTCAAGCAATATGACCTGACCAGCCAGGATCGCATCGTTCGCGGACGCATGCCGACCCTGGAAATGATCAACGAGCGCTTCGCCCGCTATACCCGCATCAGCATGTTCAACCTGCTGCGCCGCTCCGCCGATGTGGCCGTGGGCGGCGTGCAGGTGATGAAGTTCGGCGAGTACGTGCATTCGCTGTATGTGCCGACCAGCCTCAACCTGGTGAAGATGAAGCCGTTGCGCGGCACCGGCCTGTTTATCCTCGACGCCAAGCTGGTGTTCAAGCTGGTGGACAACTTCTTCGGCGGCGAGGGCCGTCACGCCAAGATCGAAGGCCGTGAGTTCACCCCGACCGAGTTGCGGGTGGTGCGCATGGTGCTGGACCAGGCCTTCGTCGATCTGAAGGAGGCCTGGCACGCGGTGATGGACATCAACTTCGAGTACGTCAACTCGGAAGTGAACCCGGCGCTGGCCAACATCGTCAGCCCCAGCGAGGTGATAGTGGTGTCCACCTTCCATATCGAACTGGACGGCGGTGGCGGCGACCTGCACATCACCATGCCCTATTCGATGATCGAGCCGATTCGCGAAATGCTCGATGCCGGCTTCCAGTCCGACATCGACGATCAGGACGAGCGCTGGATCAAGGCGCTGCGCGAGGACGTCCTCGACGTCAGTGTGCCCCTGGGGGTCACGGTCGCCCGGCGTCAGTTGCGGCTGCGCGACATTCTGCATATGCAACCGGGTGATGTGATTCCGGTGGAACTGCCGGAAGACGTGGTGCTCTGCGCCAACGGCGTGCCCTCGTTCAAGGTCAAGCTGGGCGCCCACAAGGGCAACCTGGCCTTGCAGGTACTCGGGCCCATAGATCGCCAGCGTTAACCCTTAGCCCCCCCTTTTTTACCGCCAGCCGAGGACCCACGATGGCCGACGAAAACGACAACGAAGCCACCTCTCCCGAGGAGCAGGCGCTCGCCGATGAATGGGCTGCGGCCCTGTCCGAAGCTGGCGATGCCGGCCAGGACGATATAGATGCCATGCTGGCGGCGAGCAATACGGCGCCTGCTGCGCCGCGCGCCACCATGGAGGAGTTCGCCAGCGCGCCGAAGATGAACCTGCCGGTCAATCTGGAGGGGCCGAATCTGGATGTGATCCTGGATATCCCGGTGTCGATCTCCATGGAGGTGGGCAACACCGACATCACCATCCGCAACCTGCTGCAACTCAACCAGGGCTCGGTGATCGAACTCGATCGCCTGGCCGGCGAACCGCTGGATGTGCTGGTCAACGGCACCCTGATCGCCCATGGCGAGGTGGTGGTGGTGAACGAGAAGTTCGGCATCCGCCTCACCGACGTGATCAGCCCCAGCGAACGCATCAAGAAGCTGCGCTAAGCATGGCTAAATTCATTTTGCCGGGGCTGTTCTTGCCCCTCAGCGCCATCGCCGCCGAGCCCGCGGCGCAAGCCAGTGCGCCGCTGGCCGGCTCCGCCATGGGCGGGCAGTTGGTGCAGCTGCTGCTCGGGCTGCTGCTGGTGATCGGGGTGATCTTCCTGTTGGCCTGGCTGCTGCGCCGGGTGCAGCAGATAGTTCCGCGTGGCGGCCAGGTGATCAAGATAGTCGCGACCCAGGCCCTGGGGCCCCGTGACCGGCTGATCCTGGTGCAGGTGGGCGGCGAGCAGATTCTGTTGGGCCTGACCCCGGGCACCATCACCTCGCTGCATGTGATGGCCGAGCCCGTGCATTTCCCCGATGCCGAGCCCGCCTCGGCCGAGTTTGCCCAACGCCTGATGGAACTGTTGGGCAAGGATCAGAAGGACAAATCCTGATGTTGCGTTTGTTGCTGGTGCTGGTCCTAAGCCTGGGCGCCTCGCTGGCTTTTGCCGAAGATCCGCCGGCCGGCAGCTCGCTGATTCAGCAGGGCGGCAATCCCTTGTCGATTCCGGCCATCACCCTGAGCACCGATACGGCCGGTCAGCAGGAGTATTCGGTCAGCCTGCAGATTCTGCTGATCATGACGGCGCTGAGCTTTATCCCGGCCTTCGTCATGCTGATGACCAGCTTTACCCGCATCATCATCGTCTTCTCCATTCTGCGGCAGGCCCTGGGCCTGCAGCAGACACCGTCCAACCAGATTCTCGTCGGTTTGGCGCTGTTTCTGACCATGTTCATCATGGCCCCGGTGTTCGAGCAGATTAACCGCGACGCGCTGCAGCCCTATCTGAACGAGCAGATGCCGGCGCAAGAGGCCATCACCAAGGCCGAGGTGCCGATCAAGAACTTTATGCTGGCGCAGACCCGCGAGAGCGATCTTGAGCTGTTTATGCGCTTGTCCAAGCGCACCGACATCGCCAGCCCGGAACAGGCGCCCTTGACCATTCTGGTGCCGGCCTTTGTCACCTCCGAGCTGAAAACCGCGTTCCAGATCGGCTTTATGATCTTTATTCCGTTTCTGATCATCGACCTGGTGGTGGCGAGCATCCTGATGGCCAT
The DNA here is from genome assembly GCF_030696055.1 of Pseudomonas sp. Classification (GTDB taxonomy): domain Bacteria; phylum Pseudomonadota; class Gammaproteobacteria; order Pseudomonadales; family Pseudomonadaceae; genus Aquipseudomonas. Next base: position 4,326 of record NZ_JAUYNP010000214.1, read on the forward strand.
GGGCATGATGATGCTCTCGCCACTGATCATTTCCCTGCCGTTCAAGATCATGCTGTTCGTCCTGATCGATGGCTGGGCACTGATCATGGGTACCCTGGCCGCCAGCTTCGGAGGAACCTAGGCATGACCCCTGAGATAGCGGTCGACCTGCTGCGCGATGCGTTGTGGCTGACGGCCACCATAGTGGCGATCCTGGTGGTGCCCAGCCTGATAGTCGGCTTGCTGGTGGCCATGTTCCAGGCCGCGACCCAGATCAACGAACAGACCCTGAGCTTCCTCCCGCGTCTGTTGGTCATCCTGCTCAGCCTGATCTTCGCCGGTCCCTGGCTGGTGCGTGAGCTGATGGAGTACACCGAGAACCTGATCATGAATATCCCGATGTTGATCGGCTGAACGTTCATGAATAAGCCCATTGAGTGCACCGATAGCCACTCGTGCAGATGCGTTCCTGGCGCATCTGCGAGCCTTCTTTACGGACTTGCGCATGCTTGAGCTAAGCGAAGCGCAGATCGGTGCCTGGGTCGGCAGTTTTGTCCTGCCGCTGTTTCGCATCACCGCGCTGCTGATGTTTATGCCGATCGTCGGCACCCAGCTGGTCTCGGCGCGGGTGCGCCTGTACTTGGCGTTGGCCATCTGCGTGGTGCTGATGCCGACCCTGCCGGCCATGCCCCAGGTCGATGCCATCAGCCTGCAGGCCTTTATCTGGATCGCCCAGGAGATCCTGATCGGGGTGATGCTGGGCTTCACCTTGCAGCTGTTCTTCCAGGTTTTTGCGATTGCCGGGCAGATAGTCGCCATGCAGATGGGCTTGGGCTTCGCCTCCATGGTCGACCCGGCCAACGGCATCTCGGTGCCGGTGATCGGCCAGGTCTTTATGATCCTGGTGACCCTGCTGTTTCTCGCCATGAATGGCCATCTGGTGGTGTTCGAGGTGTTGGCGGAAAGCTTCTTCACCCTGCCGGTGGGTGGCGGCTTTCTGGTCGACAGCTATTGGGAAATTGTCACCAAGCTGAGCTGGGTGCTGGGCGCGGCCTTGCTCCTGGTGCTGCCGGCGATCACCGCCTTGCTGGTGGTCAACCTGGCGTTCGGGGTGATGACCCGCGCGGCGCCGCAGTTGAACATCTTCTCCATTGGCTTTCCGCTGACCCTGGTGCTGGGCCTGGTGATCGTCTGGATCGGCATGGCCGATATCCTGGCCCAGTACCAGGTGTTCGCCAGCGAGGCCTTGCACATGCTGCGCGACATGGCGCGGGCGAGCTGAGGTTAAGCCATGGCCGAATCCGAAAGCGGTGCCGACAAAAGTGAGGAGCCCACGGAGAAACGCCTGCGCGAATCCCGTGAGAAGGGCCAGATCGCCCGTTCCAAGGAACTCAACACCCTGGCGGTGACCCTCGGAGGCTTCGGTGGCTTGCTGGCCTTTGGCGGCAGCCTGGGCAACGCCATGCTGAATATCATGCGTGGCAACTTTGCCCTGCCGCGCGAAGTGATCATGGATGAGCGCAGCATGGCGCTGTGGCTGGCCGCCTCCGGGCAGATGGCCCTGGAGGCCCTGTTTCCGCTGTTTGTGCTGCTACTGGTCGCGGCCATAGTCGGGCCTATCGCCCTGGGCGGCTGGTTGTTCTCGGCCGAGGCCATGGCCCCCAAGTTCAGCCGAATGAACCCGTTGGCGGGGCTCAAGCGCATGTTTTCGCTCCAGGCATTGGTCGAGCTACTCAAGGCCCTGGCCAAATTCACCCTTGTTCTGCTGGTGGGCATCGTCGTGCTGTCGGCCTGGCAGGATGACCTGCTGGCCATCGCCCATGAGCCGCTAGAGTCGGCCATCATGCACGCCGCCATTGTGGTCGGTTGGAGCGCGTTGTGGATGTCCTGCGGCTTGATCCTGATCGCCGCCGTCGATGTGCCGTTCCAGTTATGGAGCAATCGGCAGAAGCTGATGATGACCAAGCAGGAAGTGCGCGACGAATACAAGGACAGCGAAGGCAAACCCGAGGTCAAGCAACGTATCCGTCAGCTGCAGCGCGAGATGGCAGAGCGGCGCATGATGCAGGCGGTGCCCGAGGCCGATGTGGTGATCACCAACCCGACCCACTTCGCCGTGGCGCTCAAGTACGACCCGGCCAAGGGCAGTGCGCCGGTGCTGCTGGCCAAGGGTGGCGACTTCCTCGCGCTGAAGATTCGCGAAATCGCCAACGAGCACCGGGTCATGGTGCTGGAGTCGCCGGCCCTGGCGCGGGCGGTGTTCTATTCCACCGAACTGGATCAGGAAATTCCCGCCGGCCTGTACCTGGCCATCGCCCAGGTGCTGGCCTATGTCTACCAGCTGCGCCAGTACCAGGCCGGCAAGGGCAAGCGCCCGGCACCGCTGCCGGACTTGCCGATTCCGCCGGATCTGCGCCGCGACGAATAAAGGTCGGGGCGGGTAGGGCGGGTGTAACCCGCCGTTATAGTGGTTGGCGGGTTGCACCCGCCCTACAGCTAATCCCCCGCACAGGCAAAGTTGGACAGCTTCTTGCAAAACCCTGCCCAAAGGCGCGACCGGCGTCAAAAGATTGAATGGGCTGGGGTAGGGAAGTGGCAATAGATCGCTCGCAAATGATCAGTGATGCGCGCAGCAACCTGTCGGGGCTGCGCCAGGGCAATCTGGGTATACCGCTGTTGTTGTTGGTCATGCTCGGCATGGTCATGTTGCCGATCCCGCCGTTCCTCCTCGATGTGCTGTTCACCTTCAGCATCGCCCTGGCCATAGTCGTGCTGCTGGTGGCCATCTACGCCCTGCGTCCGCTGGATTTCGCCGTGTTCCCGACCATTCTGCTAGCGGCGACGCTGCTGCGCCTGGCGCTCAACGTGGCCTCGACGCGGGTGGTGTTGCTGCATGGCCAGGACGGTCACGACGCGGCCGGTAAGGTGATCCAGGCCTTCGGTGAAGTGGTGATCGGCGGCAGCTATGTGGTCGGTATCGTGGTGTTCGCCATCCTGATGATCATCAACTTCGTGGTGGTGACCAAGGGTGCCGGGCGGATTTCCGAAGTCAGCGCGCGTTTCACCCTGGACGCCATGCCCGGTAAGCAGATGGCCATCGACGCCGACCTGAATGCCGGCCTGATCGACCAGGGCGAGGCCAAACGGCGCCGTGTCGAAGTGTCCCAGGAGGCCGACTTCTACGGCTCCATGGACGGTGCCAGCAAGTTCGTCCGCGGCGACGCCGTCGCCGGCCTGTTGATCCTGTTTATCAACCTGATCGGCGGTATCGCCATCGGCACCCTGCAGCACGATCTGGCCTTTGCCGATGCCGGGCGCATCTACACCCTGCTGACCATAGGTGACGGCCTGGTGGCGCAGATCCCTTCGCTGCTGCTGTCCACCGCCGCGGCCATCATGGTCACCCGGGTTTCCAGTTCGGAAGACATGGGCGCCCAGGTCAGTCGGCAGATGTTCGCCTCGCCGCGCGCCCTGGCCGTGACGGCGACCATCATGATCACCATGGGCCTGGTGCCCGGCATGCCGCACCTGTCCTTTATCAGCCTGGGCCTGATCGCAGCCGTTGCCGCCTACTGGATAGCCAACAAGCAGCGCGCGGTGAAGGAGAACGAGATCAAGGAAGTGCAGCGGCAGCAGGAGCTGCTGCCGGCGCAGAAGGCCCAGGAGGTCAAGGAGCTGGGCTGGGATGACGTCACCCCGGTGGACATGGTCGGCCTCGAGGTCGGCTACCGCCTGATCCCCCTGGTCGACCGCAACCAGGGCGGGCAATTGCTGGCGCGGATCAAGGGGGTGCGCAAGAAGCTGTCCCAGGAGATGGGCTTCCTCATGCCCTCGGTGCATATCCGCGACAACCTGGATCTGCAGCCCAATGCCTACCGCCTGACCCTGATGGGCGTCAGCGTGGCCGAGGCCGAGGTGTACCCGGAGCGCGAGCTGGCGATCAACCCCGGTCAGGTGTTCGGCCCGCTCAACGGCATCGCCGCCAAGGATCCGGCGTTCGGCCTGGAGGCGGTGTGGATAGATCCGAATCAGCGCGATCAGGCGCAGTCCCTCGGTTATACCGTGGTGGACGCCAGCACCGTGGTGGCCACCCACCTCAATCAGGTGCTGCACAAGCATGCCCATGAGTTGCTCGGTCACGAGGAAGTGCAGCAACTGCTGCAGCTGTTGGCCAAGAGCTCGCCCAAGCTGGCCGAAGAGCTGGTGCCGGGCATGGTGTCGCTGTCGACCCTGCTCAAGGTGTTGCAGGCCTTGCTCCAGGAGCAGGTGCCGGTACGGGACATCCGCAGCATCGCCGAGGCCATCTCGAATGTCGCCGGCAAGAGTCAAGATCCCGCCGCGATGGTGGCGGCGGTGCGCGTCGCCTTGGCTCGGGCCATAGTGCAAAGCATTGTGGGACTAGAGCCGGAGCTGCCTGTGATCACCCTGGAGCCCAGGTTGGAACAGATATTGCTCAACAGTCTGCAGAAGGCCGGTCAAGGCTCCGAGGATGGCATCCTCCTGGAGCCTGGCATGGCCGAGAAGCTGCAGCGTTCCCTGGTGGAAGCGGCGCAGCGCCAGGAAATGCTCGGCAAGCCGGTGATACTGCTGGTGGCCGGTCCGGTCCGGGCGATGCTCTCGCGCTTCGCGCGGCTGGCGGTTCCGAGTATGCATGTGCTGGCATACCAGGAAATTCCGGATAACAAGCAGGTCACCATAGTTGCGACTGTGGGGCAGAACTAACCGAGGTTACAGGCCATGCAGGTCAAACGCTTTTTCGCCGCCGATATGCGTACCGCCATGAAACTGGTTCGCGATGAGCTGGGCGCCGATGCCTCGATCATCGGTAATCGCCGGGTTGCCGGCGGTGTCGAATTGACTGCCGCCCTGGATTACCAGATTCCGGCCGCGCCGGCCCGCCAGGCCAATCCGGCGCTGGAAGCCGAGTTGCGCAAGACCCAGGCGAAGATCGCCTCGGCCCAGGCCGAACTGACCACCCGCGCGCAAGTGGATGCGGGCAAGGATCGCCAACTGTTTGGCGCGGCCCCGAGCCTGCCGCTCGACAGCCTGGCTGCGCCCTTGCGCCCACCTCAGGCGCCGGCCGCGGCAAGCGATCAGCGTGCCCTGGACGCCATGCGTTTCGAGCTGCATGGCCTGCGTGAATTGATCGAAGTGCAGCTGGGCTCCATCGCCTGGGGGCAGTTGCAGAACCGTCGCCCGCAGCAGGCCAATCTGTGGCGGCGCTTGCAGCGCATGGGGCTGTCCGCCGAGCTGGCGAAAGCCCTGCTCGAGCGCGTGGCCAAGATCGCCGAACCGCGCCAGGCCTGGCGCATGCTGCTGGCGCACCTGGCCCATGCGATCAAGACGCCGCAGCAGGAGCCGATGGAGGAGGGCGGGGTGATCGCCCTGGTCGGGCCGGCAGGCATGGGCAAGACCACCACCCTGGCCAAGCTGGCGGCGCGTTACGTACTCAAGTACGGCGCGCAGCATATCGCCCTGGTCAGCCTGGACAGCTACCGCATCGGCGCCCAGGAACAGCTGAAGACCCTGGGGCGCATCCTCAACGTGTCGGTCACCCTGGTCGATCCCGGCCAGTCGCTGACCCAGGCGCTGGCGCCACTGGCGCGCAAGCGCGTGGTGTTGATCGATAGCGCCGGCTTGCCGGCCAATGATCCGGCGTTGCGCATGCAGCTGGAAACCCTGGCCAGCCGTGGGGTGAACGCGAAGAATTATCTGGTCATGGCGGCCACCAGCCAGGGCCAAGTGCTGAAAGCGGCCTACCATAGTTATAAGCGCTGTGGTTTGTCTGGCTGCATCCTGACCAAGGCGGATGAGGCCACCAGCCTGGGCGAGGTTTTAGGGCTGGCTATTAGCCAGCGTCTACCGGTAGCCTATCTGACAGACGGACCACGCATTCCAGATGACCTGCACGTACCGCGCAGTCATCAGTTGGTAAGCCGCGCCGTAGGGCTGCAGGCCAACCAAGAGCCGAGTGAGGATACGATGGCCGAGATGTTCGCCGGTCTCTATCAGCAGCCAACGCGTCGCGCCAGTTGAGCGCCATGTCTGCGTCAGCGAACAGAACACAGCCAGCCACGTGGCTCCAGTCGAAGTTAGACAAGGTGTGTAGATAACATGGGAATGCATCCCGTACAGGTGATCGCGGTGACCGGCGGCAAAGGTGGCGTCGGCAAGACCAATGTGTCGGTGAATCTGGCCCTGGCGTTGGCCGATCTCGGTCGGCGGGTGATGTTGATGGACGCCGACCTGGGTTTGGCCAACGTCGACGTGCTGCTCGGTTTGAGCGCCAAGCGCACCCTGGAAAATGTCATCAGCGGGGAATGCGAGTTGCGTGACGTGCTGCTGCAGGGACCCGGTGGTATTCGCATAGTGCCGGCGGCCTCCGGCATCCAGAGCATGGTGCAGCTCAGCCCCCTGCAGCATGCCGGGTTGATTCAGGCATTCAGCGATATCAGCGACAACCTCGACGTGCTGATCATCGACACCGCCGCCGGTATCGGTGACGGCGTGATCAGTTTCGTGCGCGCCGCCCAGGAAGTGCTGGTGGTGGTGTGCGACGAGCCGACCTCGATTACCGACGCCTACGCGCTGATCAAGCTGCTCAACCGCGACCATGGCATGAACCGTTTCCGGGTACTGGCCAATATGGCCCACAGCCCGCAGGAAGGTCGTAACCTCTTTGCTAAGCTGACTAAAGTCACCGATCGTTTTCTCGATGTGGCCCTGCAATATGTGGGCGCCGTGCCTTACGACGAGTCGGTGCGCAAGGCCGTACAGAAACAGCGTGCGGTTTATGAAGCTTTTCCGCGCTCGAAGTGCGCGCTGGCGTTCAAAGCGATAGCCCAGAAAGTCGATGCCTGGCCCTTACCAGCCAACCCGCGCGGCCACCTGGAGTTTTTCGTCGAACGTCTGGTGCAGCAACCGATCGCGGACACGGCTGTATGACAGCAGCCTCTGGACTTCGTATGTATAGCAAGGCGCAGGCGCAGGATTCCCAGCACCAGTTGATCGAGCGCTATGCGCCCCTGGTCAAACGCATTGCCTACCACCTGCTGGCGCGCTTGCCGGCCAATGTGCAGGTGGACGACCTGATCCAGGCCGGCATGATCGGCCTGCTCGAGGCGTCAAAAAAATACGACTCCAGCAAGGGCGCCAGTTTCGAGACATTCGCCGGCATCCGCATCCGCGGTTCCATGCTCGATGAGGTGCGCAAAGGGGATTGGGCGCCGCGTTCGGTGCATCGCAACAGCCGTATGGTCAGCGACGCGATCCGGATAATTGAGGCCAGAACCGGTCGAGACGCTAAAGATCAAGAGGTTGCGGCCGAACTCCAATTGAGTCTCGAGGATTACTACGGCATTCTTGGCGACACCTTGGGCAGCCGCTTATTCAGTTTCGACGACCTGTTGCAGGATGGCGAGCAGGGCGGGTTGCGTGAGGATCTCGCCGGCAATCACCTCGAACCTTCACGTGATCTGGAAGATGAACGCTTTCAGGCGGCCTTGGCCGATGCCATCGCCAACCTGCCGGAACGTGAGCGGCTGGTGTTAGCGCTATATTACGATGAAGAATTGAATCTCAAGGAGATCGGCGAGGTACTGGGGGTTAGCGAATCACGCGTTAGCCAGCTACATAGTCAGTGCGCCGCCCGCTTACGGGCACGTTTGGGCGAGTGGCGCGCACGCTGAGCCATTGGCAGGCAGCTGGAGAACCTCGCGAACGCAGTAGTTTTGCCGCGTGCTGCCAAGGCCGGTTTCACGATTAAAGGCGTAGCCAGGTGCTGGATACGTTTGGGACTGTACGGAGGTCGACTTGGACAAGAATATGAAAATCCTCATCGTTGATGACTTTTCAACGATGAGACGGATCATCAAGAACCTCCTGCGTGATTTGGGGTTCACCAATACTGCAGAAGCCGATGACGGCACCACTGCGCTGCCGATGTTGCAGAGCGGCAGTTTCGATTTCCTGGTGACTGACTGGAATATGCCCGGCATGACTGGGATCGATTTGCTGCGCGCGGTACGCGCCGATGAACGCCTGAAAACGCTGCCGGTATTGATGGTGACAGCTGAAGCCAAGCGCGATCAGATCATCGAGGCAGCGCAGGCAGGGGTTAACGGCTATGTCGTCAAACCTTTCACTGCCCAAGTGCTGAAAGAGAAGATTGAAAAGATCTTCGAGCGGGTCAACGGCTGATGTCTGCCACGAGGGTGCTATGGAACATAAAGATTCCTCTCAGGATGACCTTGAGTCGACCCTGAAACACAATGCTCGCCAATTGATGGATAGCCTGGACAGAGGCAACTTTGGCGAAGCGGTGCAGCTTATTCATGAACTCAACAAGGCACGCGACCGTGGCCTGTACCACGAAGTGGGCAAGCTGACCCGTGAGCTGCATAACGCCATTGTCAACTTCCAGCTCGATCCGCGTGTGCCCCACGCCACTGAAGTCTCGCAGATCACCGATGCCACCGAACGCCTCAACTATGTGGTGACCATGACCGAGAAAGCGGCCAATCGCACCATGGATCTGGTCGAGCAGAGCGCGCCCCTGGTCAATGACCTGAGTGGCGAAGCCCAGAGCCTGGGCGCCGACTGGGGGCGTTTTATGCGGCGCGAGATGAGCGCCGATGGTTTTCGTGAGTTGGCCAAGCGCATCGAGTTGTTTCTCGCCCGCAGTGAGCGTGATGGCGCCAAGTTGTCCGGACATCTCAATGACATTCTGCTGGCGCAGGACTTCCAGGATCTCACCGGGCAGGTGATCAAGCGGGTGACCCAGCTGGTCACCGAGGTCGAGAGCAACCTGCTGAAACTGGTGCTGATGGCCAGTCAGGTCGATCAGATCGCCGGCATCGAGCACAATCACGAACTGTTACGTGCCGAACAAGAACAACAAAAAGAGCCTTCCCGTGGTGAAGGTCCGCAGATTCATGCCGATAAGCGTGAAGATGTCGCGTCCAATCAGGATGATGTCGACGATCTGCTTTCCAGCCTAGGATTTTAGGAGCACGTCTATGAGCTTCGGCGCCGATGAAGAAATCCTCCAGGACTTCCTGGTAGAGGCCGGCGAGATTCTTGAATTATTGTCCGAGCAGTTGGTCGAGCTGGAAAGCCGCCCGGACGACATGAATCTGCTCAACGCTATTTTTCGCGGGTTCCATACCGTCAAAGGTGGCGCCGGTTTTCTCCAGCTCAATGAGCTGGTGGAATGCTGCCATATCGCAGAAAACGTCTTTGACATCCTGCGCAAGGGGGAGCGGCGCGTCGACTCCGAGTTGATGGACGTAGTGCTGGAGGCACTCGATGCAGTCAACAGCATGTTTACCGAGGTGCGTGAGCGCACCGACCTGACACCGGCGACGTCGGAGTTGCTGGCGGCGTTGGCTCGTCTGGCCGAACCGGCGGGTGCGGAACCTGCGCCTGCGCCGGCCGCGCAACCTGAGCCTGCGCCGGTGGAGTCGGTGGCTGCCGATATCACCGACAGTGAGTTCGAACAGTTGCTCGGTGCCCTGGATGAGGCGCCGAGTGCGGCAGTTGTCGCGGCCAGCAGCGATGAAATTACCGACGACGAGTTCGAATCCTTACTCGATCAACTGCATGGCAAAGGCCAGTTCGCCGCACCCGACGTCGCCAGCGCTGCCCCGGCGGCGGCTGCACCAGCTGCCGCCGCCAGTGGCGATGAAATTACCGACGACGAATTCGAGTCCTTACTCGATCAACTGCACGGTAAAGGCCAGTTCGCTGCGCCCGCTGCTCCTGCTGCCGCCGCGGCACCGGCTGCGCAAGCCGAGCCTGCGGCGAAGGCGGGCGATGAGATTACCGATGACGAGTTCGAAGCGCTGCTCGATCAGCTGCACGGCAAGGGCAAGTTCGTCGAGCCAGAGGCGCTCAGTACGCCTGCCGCGGCTGCGCCGGCCAAGCCGGTTGCCGCAGCCAAGCCAGTAGCCAAACCGGTAGCCAAAGCGGCCGCCAAAGCCGAGGCTCCGGCAGCGCCCGCCGCTGCGGATAAGGTCGCAGCACCCAGCGAGGCGGAAACCACAGTGCGGGTCGACACCGCACGCCTGGACGAGATCATGAATATGGTCGGCGAGTTGGTGCTGGTGCGTAACCGTCTGGTGCGCCTGGGCTCCAATAGCGCTGACGAGGCCATGTCCAAGGCCGTATCCAACCTGGATGTGGTGACGGCGGACTTGCAGACCGCGGTGATGAAGACGCGCATGCAGCCGATCAAGAAGGTCTTCGGCCGCTTCCCGCGGCTGGTACGGGACCTGGCGCGTAACCTGAAGAAAGAGATCATTTTGGAGCTGGTCGGTGAAGAAACCGATCTGGACAAGAACCTGGTCGAAGCCCTGGCCGACCCCTTGGTGCACTTGGTGCGCAACGCGGTCGACCACGGCATTGAAACCCCGGAAGAGCGCGAGGCTTCAGGCAAGCAGCGCGGCGGCAAGGTGGTGCTGTCGGCTGAGCAGGAGGGCGACCATATCCTCTTGTCGATCTCCGATGACGGCAAGGGCATGGATGCCGATCAGCTGCGCGCCAAGGCCGTGGAGAAAGGCCTGCTGGACAAGGACGCCGCCGATCGTCTCAACGAGTTTGAATGCTACAACCTGATCTTCGCCCCGGGCTTCTCGACCAAGACCGAGATTTCCGATGTGTCCGGCCGTGGCGTGGGCATGGACGTGGTGAAAACCAAGATTTCCCAGCTCAACGGCACGGTCAACGTGTTCTCGGTCAAGGGCCAGGGCTCGAAGATAGTGATTAAGGTGCCGCTGACCCTGGCCATCATGCCGACCCTGATGGTGATGCTGGGCAATCAGGCGTTCGCCTTCCCGCTGGTCAACGTCAACGAGATTTTCCACCTCGACCTGTCGCGGACCAATGTGGTCGACGGCCAGGAAGTGGTCATAGTGCGCGATAAGGCCTTGCCATTGTTCTACCTCAAGCGCTGGCTGGTCGGCAGTGCGGCCCATGTGGAGCAGGGCGAGGGCCACGTGGTGATCCTCACCGTGGGCAGCCAACGCATCGGCTTTGTCGTCGATCAACTGGTTGGTCAGGAGGAGGTGGTGATCAAGCCGCTGGGGAAAATGCTCCAGGGCACTCCGGGCATGTCGGGCGCGACCATTACCGGTGATGGGCGTATTGCCTTGATTCTCGATGTGCCGAGCATGCTCAAGCGTTATGCTCGACGCATCTGATAGTTAGCGGCACGGTTTGCTGCCGGGCCGTTTAGGAGTGTTTATGCTGGTTAAGGTGTTGGTGGTTGACGATTCCGGTTTTTTTCGTCGGCGTGTTTCGGAAATTCTGTCGGCCGACCCTAATATCCAGGTGATTGGTACAGCCACTAACGGCCGCGAGGCCATTGATCAGGCCCTTGCGCTCAAGCCGGACGTGATCACCATGGATTACGAGATGCCGATGATGGATGGCATCACGGCTGTGCGTAACATCATGCAGCGCTGCCCGACGCCGGTGTTGATGTTCTCCTCGCTGACTCATGAAGGGGCGCGGGTCACCCTCGATGCGCTGGAGGCGGGTGCCGTTGATTTCCTGCCGAAAAACTTCGAGGACATCTCGCGTAACCCCGAGCGGGTCAAGCAGTTGCTGTGCGAGAAGATCCATACCATCGCCCGCACTAACAGACGCAGTTTTAGCCCGCCACCCGTGGTGGCGCCTGCGCCCGCCGTACCAGCCAAACCTGCGCTACGTCCCGGTACCAGCCCTAGCACGCTGAGCCGCCCTGCGGCTGCGCCCAGTCCCGCTCCTGTTAGTGCCGCTGCGCCCAAGCGTAAAGCCTACAAACTGGTCGCCATTGGCACCTCGACGGGCGGCCCTGTGGCTTTGCAGCGTGTCCTGACTCAACTGCCTTCGAATTTCCCGGCCCCCATAGTGCTGATTCAGCATATGCCGGCAGCCTTTACCAAGGCCTTTGCCGAGCGCCTGGACAAGCTGTGTCGGATCAGCGTCAAGGAAGCCGAGGACGGCGACGTGCTGCGTCCTGGCCTGGCGTTGTTGGCGCCGGGCGGCAAGCAGATGATGGTCGACGCCCGTGGCGTGGTCAGAATCCTGCCGGGCGATGAACGTTTGAATTACAAACCCTGTGTCGACATCACCTTCGGCTCGGTGGCCAAGTCCTACAACGACAAGGTGCTGGCGGTGGTCCTCACCGGTATGGGTGCGGACGGCCGCGAGGGCGCGCGCTTGCTCAAGCAGAGCGGCAGCCAGGTATGGGCACAGGATGAGGCCAGTTGCGTGATCTACGGCATGCCAATGGCCATAGTCAAAGCCAATCTGGCCGATGGCATTTATCCGCTGGATGAAATCGGCAGGCACCTGGCGGAGACCTGCATTTAAATGGATGTACTGAGCTTTATCGGGGTCATTCTGGCTTTTGTCGCCATTTTGGGCGGCAATTACCTGGAAGGTGGCCACGCTGCGGCTTTGCTCAACGGCCCGGCAGCCTTGATAGTGATTGGCGGTACCCTGGGCGCGGCCTTTCTGCAGGCGCCGGTTGCTGTATTCAAGCGCGCGTTGAGCATTATCCGTTGGATCTTTTTCCCGCCACATATCGATTTGGCCGGCGGCATCAACCGGGTCGTGGGCTGGAGCATGACCGCGCGCAAGGAGGGTCTGCTCGGCCTCGAAGCGGTCGCCGATGCTGAAACCGACCCCTATGCGCGCAAAGGCTTGCAGTTGCTGGTCGATGGCGCAGAGCCCGAAGCCATTCGGAGCATTCTCGAGGTCGATCTGTACACCCAGGAAGGCCGCGATATCCAGGCCGCCAAGGTGTTCGAAAGCATGGGCGGCTATGCACCGACCATCGGCATCATTGGTGCGGTGATGGGCTTGATCCATGTGATGGGCAACCTGGCAGACCCGAGCCTGCTCGGCAGCGGCATTGCCGTGGCCTTTGTCGCCACTATTTATGGGGTCGGTTTTGCCAACCTGCTGTTGCTGCCCATAGGCAACAAACTCAAGGCCATCGCTCAGCGCCAATCGCGCTACCGGGAAATGTTGCTGGAAGGGGTCCTGTCCATCGCCGAAGGCGAGAACCCGCGCTCCATCGAGCTGAAGCTGCAAGGCTTTATGGATTGATGGGGACACAGAATGGCCCGCAGGCGTCATCACGAAGAACATGAGAATCACGAGCGCTGGCTGGTGTCCTACGCGGACTTCATCACCCTGCTGTTCGCGTTTTTTGTGGTCATGTATTCGATTTCCTCGATCAACGAAGGTAAATACAAGATTCTCTCGGACAGCCTGACCGGGGTGTTCAACCAGCCGGACCGCACCATCAAGCCTATTCCGGTAGGCGAGCAGAAGCCCCGCACCAGCGAACCGGATCGTCCGGTGGCAGAGGAGGAGCCTAAGCAGGCGGCGGATTCCCTGGTCAGCATCGCCAGCAGCATTCGCGAGGCCTTTGGCGAACTGATTCAGACCGAGCAGCTCAGGGTCAGCGGCAATGAGTTGTGGATCGAGATCGAGCTCAGTTCCAGCCTGCTGTTCACCAGTGGCGATGCGATACCCAATGCGGCGGCGTTCGACATCATCGAGAAAGTGGCCAAAATTTTGGCACCTTACGAAAACCCCATTCATGTCGAAGGCTTTACCGACAACTTGCCGATCCAGACCGCCCAGTTCCCGACCAACTGGGAACTTTCGACTGCGCGGGCCGCGAGTATCGTGCGTATGCTGGCCATGGATGGCGTCAGTCCCGGGCGCCTGGCGGCCGTGGGTTATGGCGAGTTCCAGCCGGTGGCGGACAATGCCTCGGCTGAAGGTCGGGGGCGCAATCGTCGGGTGGTCTTGGTAATTTCGCGCAACCTCGATGTGCGCCGCAGCGTCAGCGGCGTGGGCAGTGCCCATGCCAAGCCCGATGCGGCCCTGCAACGCGCTGGCACGCAATCTGCACCAGCGCCAGCAGCGCAGGCCCCGCAAGCGGGTGCCGTCAATCCCCCGTCGCCAGCCCCATAAGGGTGGCGCCCGTTCTCGGTCAGGCTGCAGCTGTGCCGGGAGGATAAAGAAGATGAGAGTCTGGGCAGTAGCCAATCAAAAAGGTGGAGTCGGTAAAACCACCACCTCGATCGCCCTGGCAGGCCTGTTGGCCGATGCCGGCAAGCGGGTGGTGGTGGTCGATCTCGATCCCCATGGGTCCATGACCAGTTACTTCGGCCATGACCCCGATATGCTGGAAAGCAGCTGTTTCGACCTGTTCCTGCATAACGGCAGCGTGCCGTCTGGCCTGCCGCAAAAGCTGCTGTTGCCGACCAGTAATGAGCGGATAGCCTTGCTGCCATCCAGCACCGCCTTGGCCACGCTGGAGCGCCAATCCCCGGGGCAAAGCGGCCTGGGCCTGGTGATCGCCAAGAGCCTGGCGCAGCTCTGGCAGGACTTCGACCATGCGGTGATCGACAGCCCACCCTTGCTCGGGGTGTTGATGGTCAATGCCTTGGCGGCCAGCCAGCACTTGGTGATTCCGGTGCAGACCGAGTTTCTCGCGGTCAAAGGCCTGGAGCGCATGGTCAGCACCCTGGCGATGATCAACCGTTCGCGCCAGCAGGCCTTGCCCTACACCATAGTGCCGACCCTGTTCGACCGCCGCACCCAGGCTTCCATGAGCACCTTGCGGGTGCTGCGCAATAGTTACCCCGAACATCTGTGGCCCGCCTATATCCCGGTGGATACGCGCTTGCGCGACGCCAGCCGGGCCGGCTTGACCCCTTCGCAGTTCGACAACAATAGCCGCGGGGTATTGGCCTACCGTGCGCTGCTCAAACATTTGCTGGGGCAACAGACCGCCGCGCAGGTCGCCTGAGATGAGCAGCTATGCTGAAGATAAAGGCTCAAGTCTGTCGCTAGCGCGGCCGATAGTCTGGACAGGTTGTTTTTACGGGTTGTATCCATGAGTCGTCCCCTTGCCACCGCTACACGTTCGCAACTGGCCCTGCAGTCCTACTTGGATGGCTTGCTGCAGGAGGCTGCGGTCGAGTTGGCCGATAGCATCAGCCTGGATGAGTTCGAGGCAGCGGTGCTCGAGGAGCAGGTACGCGATGCCCGCAGCGTACCCCAGGCGGTAGCGCTCAAGCCCGTGGCCGAGCCGGTGCCGCGGCCGTTGCCCAGTATCGAAATGCCGGCGCCGCAGCTTGCGCCCAGGGCCGAGGTGGTTGAGGTGGTGGCCGAGGTTGCCCAGGCGACTCCACAGGCGCTGGTCGTCCCCGGGGTGCTCCTGGACGGCCGCCCCGAATGGGCCCAGGAAGCCTTCGAATGCCTACTCTTCGATGTCGCCGGGCTGACGCTGGCGGTGCCGCTGGTGTGCCTGGGTTCCATCTACCCGTTGGCCGGGCAGGAACTCACGCCATTATTTGGCCAGCCGGACTGGTTTCTCGGCATACTGCCGTGCCAGGCCGGTAACCTGAAGGTGCTGGATACCGCGCGCTGGGTGATGCCCGACCGCTACCGCGATGATTTCCGTGAAGGGTTGCAGTATGTGATTTCCGTGCAGGGTTACGAGTGGGGGCTGGCGGTGCATCAGGTCAGCCGCTCGATTCGCCTCGACCCCAACGAGGTCAAGTGGCGTACCCAGCGTACCCAGCGGCCGTGGTTAGCGGGTACGGTCATCGAGCATATGTGCGCCTTGCTGGATATCGCCTCCCTGGCCGAGTTGATTGCCAGTGGCGCGGCTAAACGCATGGCCTCAGGCAAGGTACATTGAGTGATTTCTGGCTGTGCGATGAGCGCGGCTTTGCAACTATAGTAATGACAGCGGGGCATACACCCGCGATCGCCGCCGCGAGCGGTTTATGACGAGGCTAGGGACATGAAGAAAAGTTCTGCACAAGGTTCTGAAGATCCGATTCTGCAGTGGGTAACCTTTCGCCTGGACAACGAAACCTATGGCATCAACGTGATGCAGGTGCAGGAAGTCCTGCGTTATACCGAGATTGCCCCTGTGCCGGGTGCGCCGAGCTATGTGTTGGGCATCATCAATCTGCGCGGCAATGTGGTGACAGTGATCGACACGCGCCAGCGCTTCGGCCTGGACTCCAGTGAAGTCACGGACAATACCCGTATCGTGATCATCGAGGCGGACAAGCAGGTGATCGGCATCCTGGTCGACAGCGTGGCCGAGGTGGTCTATCTGCGCCAATCCGAAGTGGAAACCGCGCCTAACGTCGGTAACGACGAGTCGGCCAAGTTTATCCAGGGCGTGTGCAACAAGAACGGCGAGCTGCTGATTCTGGTCGAACTGGACAAGATGATGAGCGAAGAAGAATGGTCCGAGCTGGAGAGCATCTAAGCCATGCTCGAGGCCCTGCTGGCGGTACTGGCCCTGGTCTGTCTGGGGCTGATAGGCGCTTGCGTGTGGCTGGCCAAACAGCAGCGTGCGGCGCTGCAAGCGCAGGCTGAACGGGATGCAGTGCGCGATCGGCGGCTCAAGGAGCTCAGCCGGCGCCTGGATACCTACCTGGCCGGCAGCATTCAGATGGGTGACGAGTTGCACGAGCTGAGGCGCATAGTCGCGCCGCTGCCGGACAAGCTCAGCCAGATGGAGCAGCGTGACCCCAGCAGCCTGTCCTTTACCCAGGCGGCGCGGTTGGCGGGCATGGGCGCCAGCGTCGATGACCTGACCCAGTCCTGCGGCCTGAGCAAGGCCGAGGCCGAACTGGTCAGCAAGATGCAGCAGGCCAAGTTGCAACGCTCCTAAAATATCCCCCCAGCTATGTCGCCTCACATCTTTAGCGTGCCGGGCCTTCCAATAGCGGCAGTGGCGGGGTGATGTCGTTATCCCTGGCCGAACCCGCCGGGCTCTTGCCCTTCAGGTACCAGGCAAAGGCGATGATTTCCGCGATGCAGCGGTACAGCTGCTCGGGAATCGCATCGCCCAGTTCCAGGCGCGCCAGCAGGCGCACCAGTTCGGCGTTTTCATAGATAGGCACTGCATACTCGCGGGCGATGGCCAGTATCGCTTCGGCCAGCTCGTCATCGCCTTTGGCGCTCAGCGTGGGCGCATTCTGGCCATCGTAGGTCAGGGCTATGGCTTGGCGCGGCAGATTCTGCTTCATGCGGTTTCATCCACCCAGCGTTGCTCGAGGGTCGTGCGCGGGCCGCGCGGCGGCGTGCCTTGGCTGCAGGCCAGCTCGCCGACCTGCACGCCGACGGCATTCAGGCGCTGGCGCAGGTTGTTCAGTTCGGCGTCGATCAGGCTGACGGTGCTGCTGCGTTCGGCCCACAGCTGGCTCGACAGCCGGCCATGGGCCAGCTGGGCCTGCACTTGCAAAGGGCCCAGGGGATCGAGATCGAAGGCCAGTTCGACCCTCCACAGGGTTTCCTTTTTCTCCGGTTTGTCTGGCTTGTTGCTCTCGTCGCGCTGGATCTTCACCTGCAGGGGCACCAGTTCTTGCTGGTTGCGCATCGGCAACTCCAGTTGCCAGGTGGTGAGCAGGTTGCCGTCCGGGCCGACCTGGCTCTGCGCCAGGCTGGAGAGTTGGTGGGTCTGCAGGCGCGAAACCGCGGCAGCGGCCAGTTTCAGCAGGGTTTCCAGGTCGGCTTCGCCGTCCATTCCCTGCAACAGGCGCGAAGGCAGTGGGAAGTTCAGCGCCTGCTGGCGGCTGCTGATCTGCCCGAGGTTGCCCAGCAGGTTGCGCGCCAGTGCCGGCAGCGCCTGGGCCAGTACCGCACCGGCATTGGCCGCGGTCAGGGGCGTGCCGGTCGGTGCGTTGGGCAGCAGCTGGGTGATCAGGCGCAGCAGGTTGGCTTTCAGGTCGTTGGGCAGGGCATGGCTTTGGCCACTGAGCAGCTTGCTTTCGAGCAGCAGGCCGCTGTTTTCCAGGGCCTGGCTCAAGCCCTTGGGGGTGCTGAGCTGGGCGACATCGGGCAATGCATTAAACAGTTTGTCGATGCTGCCGCGTAGGCCTTCCGGCAACGCCTCCTTGCCGCCCAGGCTTTGCAGGGCCTTGAACAGCCCTTCCAGGGGGGCTTGGCGATCATGTTGCGCGCCCAGTTGCTGGCTCAGCACCAGTTGGTCGAGGCGGCCGCTCAAAGGCAGGAAGTTCAGCGCTTGGCTGCCCTGCACCTGGGCGCTGAGCAGGCTGCCGAGCGGCAACGGTAGCGGGGTTTCCAGGGCCAGCTTGCTGCCGGCCAGGGGGGTATTGAGCAGGCTCAGCACGACCTTGTAGATCACCTGCTGGGCTTTGCCTTGCACCAGTTGTTCGCGGGCCGTCACCTTGCCTTGCAGCAGGGTGCCTATGGGCAGCTGTTCGAGATCCAGGCTGGTCAAGACTTTGCTGGTCCCAGCCTGGAGGACCACCGCCAGCTGGGTGTCCGACAGGGCGGTCACCGTCAGCGCGGTGCCTTGGGCCAAGGGCCGTGGGCTGCTGGTTTGCAGGGTGGTCTGGCGGCCGTTTTCCAGGGTCAGTTTGAGCAGCACCTGAAAGCTCTGCGCCACTTCCTTGAGCGCTATGACTTCCGCCTTGGCGCTTTCACCGCTGGCCAGCAGCCCTTCCATGGGTTGCAGCAGCTTCAACGCCAGGTCGGTGGCCAGGGCATTGGGGCGACTGCTCGGGGGCGTCGGTGCAATCGGGCGCGGGCTGCTGATTTCGCTCATTGGCGGGTTACACCCTGTCGAAAATGCCCACTGCAGGAGGCGGGGCCTGGCATGTATAATCGCGCCCCGTCTGAGAGGGTGCTTACAAATTACTGCGCTCGGCCATGCTGCGTTGAAATCAGCCTCAAAATGCTCATGTACTACTCGTACACTCCGCTTTTTCGGCT
>NZ_JAUYNP010000217.1 GCF_030696055.1 Pseudomonas sp.
GTTGGTTCGAATCCAGCCGCCCCTGCCATTTTCTATACTCATCCAGGTATACCCTCAGCCGGCAGGTACTGCGCGTGTCCAAGATGATGGTCTTTACGGGGAACGCTAACCCCGATCTGGCGCGACGTATCGTACGTCAGCTGCACATTCCCCTCGGTGATGCCTCGGTCGGTAAATTCTCCGACGGCGAGATCATGATTGAAATCAACGAAAACGTCCGCGGTAAAGACGTCTTCCTGATTCAACCGACGTGCGCGCCAACCAACGACAACCTGATGGAACTGGTAGTGATGGCAGACGCCTTCCGCCGCTCCTCAGCGACCCGAATTACTGCAGTCATCCCCTACTTCGGCTATGCCCGCCAGGACCGCCGCCCGCGTTCCGCCCGCGTGGCCATCAGCGCCAAAGTCGTGGCTGACATGCTTACCGTAGTAGGTATCGACCGGGTTCTTACCGTCGACCTGCACGCGGATCAGATCCAGGGCTTCTTCGATATCCCGGTAGATAACATCTACGGCTCCCCCGTACTGGTGGACGATATCGAAGACCAGCGCTTCGACAACATGATGATCGTTTCCCCGGACATCGGCGGTGTAGTGCGCGCCCGTGCCGTGGCGAAATCCCTGGGTGTAGACCTGGCGATCATCGACAAGCGCCGCGAGAAAGCCAACCAATCCGAAGTGATGCACATCATCGGTGACGTGGAAGGCCGTACCTGCATCCTGGTCGACGACATGGTGGATACCGCCGGCACCCTGTGCCACGCGGCCAAAGCCCTGAAAGAACACGGCGCGGCCAAAGTCTTCGCCTATTGCACCCACCCGGTACTCTCGGGTCGTGCGATCGAAAACATCGAAAAATCCGTACTCGACGAGCTGGTGGTGACCAACACCATCCCACTGTCCGCCGCCGCGCAATCCTGTTCGCGTATTCGCCAACTGGATATCGCCCCGGTAGTCGCCGAAGCGGTACGCCGCATCAGCAATGAAGAATCGATCAGCGCGATGTTCCGTTAATTCGGACATAGCCCTGAGCGCAAACGCCCTGCCCTGACGGCAAGGCTTTTTACCCAACCGTCCGGTCGCTGGTCGCAAGCGTAAAGGGCGGTTTGGTTATTTTGGAGAAGTGAAATGACTGTTGAATTTGCCCTGAATGCCGAAGTGCGTTCCGACCTGGGGAAAGGTGCGAGCCGCCGCCTGCGTCGTAACGTGGCCATGGTTCCTGCCGTAATTTACGGTGGCGAGAAAGCCCCGCAATCGATCAGCCTGCTGGCCAAAGAACTGGCCAAACTGCTGGAAAACGAAGCCGCTTACAGCCACGTGCTGAGCCTGAACGTAGCCGGCAGCAACGAAAGCGTTGTGATCAAAGCCCTGCAGCGTCACCCGGCCAAAGGCTATGTGATGCATGCCGACTTCGTTCGCGTTGTCGCCGGCCAGAAACTGACCGCTCACGTTCCGCTGCACTTCCTCAACCAAGAAGGTTCGGTTGGCGTGAAGCAGCAAGGTGGCGAAGTGTCCCACACCCTGGTTGAAGTTGAAGTTTCCTGCCAGCCGCAAGACCTGCCGGAATTCATCGAAGTCGACATGGCTGCCGTTGAAGTGGGTCAGATCCTGCACCTGTCCGACCTGAAACTGTCGAAAGGCGTTGAGCTGGTGGCACTGGCTCATGGCAACGACCTGGCAGTGGCTAACATCCACGCCTCCCGCGTGGTTAAAGACGAAGGCGCTGCCGAGTAATTCGCGCAGCGTCGGAAACCAGCCCGGCATGCGATTCTGCCGGGCTATTTCCAGCAAAGGGCTCCTGACATGACCGCCGTACAACTGATCGTTGGCCTGGGTAACCCCGGCCCCGAATACGACCAGACCCGGCATAATGCAGGGGCCCTTTTCGTTGAGCGCCTGGCCGACAGCCAGCGGGTCAACCTGAGTCTCGACAAAAAGTATTTTGGCCTGGTGGGCAAGTTCAGCCATCAGGGCCGCGACGTTCGTCTACTGATCCCCACCACCTTTATGAACCGCAGCGGCCAAGCCGTAGCGGCACTGGCGAATTTCTTCCGCATTGCGCCGGAAGCCATTCTGGTGGCCCACGACGAACTCGATATGCCGCCAGGCGTCGCCAAACTCAAACAGGGTGGCGGGCACGGTGGGCATAACGGGCTGCGCGACATCATCGCCCAGCTCGGCAATCAGAACAGTTTTTACCGCCTGCGGCTTGGCATCGGCCATCCCGGGCACAGCAGCATGGTCTCCAACTTCGTCCTCGGCCGCGCCCCGCGCAGCGAGCAGGAACTGCTGGACACCAGCATCGACTTCGCCCTCGGCGTACTGCCGGAAATGCTCGCCGGCGACTGGAGCAAGGCGATGCACAAGCTGCACAGCCAGAAAGCCACCTCTTAACTCTTTACCGCCATTCGCGCGAGGGACACACCATGGGATTCAACTGCGGCATAGTCGGCCTACCCAACGTCGGCAAGTCCACCCTGTTCAACGCCCTCACCAAATCCGGTATTGCGGCAGAGAACTTCCCCTTCTGCACCATCGAGCCGAACAGCGGCATAGTGCCGATGCCCGACGCCCGCCTGGCGGCCCTGGCCGAGATCGTCAAGCCGGAACGCGTGCTGCCGACCACCATGGAATTCGTCGACATCGCCGGCTTAGTGGAAGGCGCCTCCAAGGGTGAAGGCTTGGGCAACAAGTTCCTCGCCAACATCCGCGAGACCGACGCCATTGCCCACGTGGTGCGCTGCTTCGAAGACGACAACGTGATCCACGTGTCCAACAGCGTCGACCCCAAGCGCGACATCGAGATCATCGAGCTGGAACTGATCTTCGCCGACCTCGACAGCGTCGAGAAACAACTCTACAAGGTGCAACGCAACGCCAAGGGTGGCGACAAGGATGCCGTGGCGCAGAAAGCCCTGCTGGAGAAGCTGATCCCGCACTTCAGCGAAGGCAAGCCGGCGCGCACCCTGATGAAAACCCTGGGCGACGACGAGAAGCAACTGATCAGGGGCTTCCACCTGCTCACCAGCAAGCCGGTGATGTATATCGCCAACGTCGCCGAAGACGGCTTCGACAACAACCCGCTGCTCGACGTGGTCCAGGCCATCGCCGACGAAGAAGGCGCCCTCGTGGTGCCGGTGTGCAACAAGATCGAAGCGGAAATCGCCGAGCTGGATGACGGCGAAGAAAAAGACATGTTCCTCGAAGCCCTGGGCCTGGAAGAGCCCGGCCTCAACCGGGTGATCCGCGCCGGTTACCAGCTGCTCAACCTGCAGACTTACTTCACCGCCGGCGTGAAGGAAGTGCGCGCCTGGACCGTGAAAGTCGGCGCCACCGCCCCGCAGGCCGCCGCCGTGATCCACACCGACTTCGAAAAAGGCTTTATCCGCGCCGAAGTCATCGCCTACAACGACTTTATCCAGTACAAGGGCGAAGCCGGCGCCAAGGAAGCCGGCAAGTGGCGCTTGGAAGGCAAGGACTACATAGTCAAAGATGGCGACGTCATGCATTTCCGCTTTAACGTCTAAGCGCTTGATCGCGCGCAGAAAATTTCGCACCGCAGGGTTGACAGCCAACTCCAAGACGCGAATAATGCGCGCCACTCGGCTACGTAGCTCAGCTGGTTAGAGCATAGCATTCATAATGCTGGGGTCCGGGGTTCAAGTCCCTGCGTAGCCACCAAACAAAACAAGGGTTTAGCGAAAGCTAAGCCCTTTTTTGTTGTCTGAGTTTTTTGCCTACTGGGTGATACGGCACAACTAGCGGTTGGCTTAAGCGCATCCCTGGATAACAGCCAGGGCCCGCACCTTCAGGCCACGCGACCAAGCACCGTGCACCTCAAGCAGCTAGCGGGAAACCTGAGCCAGCCACTTAGCTCAGGCCAAGTTAATCGCGCCGGTGCCACTTCTACAGGTGATAATGCGCCGCACGCTTGTTAACCGCTCAACAGAGGAGTCCTGTGGGAGTGATGTTCGAGATCAAGCCGTTGAATCCTGAAAAATACCGCCAGCAGACGCGCCGCAGCACCTTGATCCTTGTGCTGATCTTTTTGCTGCTGAGCATGCTGCTATCCACCCTCTCCGTGAGGCTGTTCGGCGAGCCTGGCGGCGATAATTTTCGCTGGAATCTGGGCGGTGTCATTGCCGGACTGGTGCTGAGCGTGGCGCTGGTCCGCTTCAAGTTCTGGCAGCAGCCCTGGATGGCCGCGGCCGTCTACGGCTGGCAACTCAAACGCAGCCTGATGAGCATTACCAACGTGATGCACCACGTCAGCGCCGGCGTAGCGGCCCAAGACCCGACTGCGATGAAACTGCTGCGCTTTTATCATCTGGGGCTCAGCCAGATGCACCAGCTGGACGCCAATTCCAGCGCCCTCAGCCAGCTAGTTGCAGAGATCAACCAGCACCAGGCAGCCATGCAGGCCCTGGGCATGGATACCGACCAGCATCAGTTGAATCCCGCCTGGCTGGAGACTGTGAAGCAGGCCAACGCCGCGCAGTAAGAGCCCCGCTCCAACGCGAGCCGAGGATAAGGAGCAGCGACGAATGCTTAAAGACTTCATTCGACTCTGCATCTGAGATTTGCCCCTGAGACTTCCCGGCTCCGCCCTACCCCGCATCACCCATGACAATTGCAGATCCGCTGCGGGATAACCTCAGGCGCCGCCGCCATTTACCCGGCAAGACGCGAGGCCAGATCGTGCATCCAGGCGTCTCGCAGGGATGGGCGTTTGTCGCTAGAGTGTTGCCCACCTACCCCACGGCGCCCCCGCAGCAAGGATTGCCATGCCGACGTTAAACCGCAGTGATGCCCAACAACGCGCCGACGATATCGGCGTATTCAACCGCGAACTCGCGCGCCTCGAAGCTGAGCAGGTGTTGCAGCTCAACGAGCCGCAACGCGCCAGCCTGCACAGCCATCAACAGCGCCTGCTGCACAGCTACCGCACCGCCTTCGATATCGACCACAACAGCCAGGCCCGGCAGCTGTCGCTGGGCATGCGCATCGCCTCATTCCTCGGCGCACTGGCCCTGGCCGCCAGCCTGTTTTTCCTCTTCTATCAATTCTGGGGGCTGTTCGGCGAGATCAGCCAGGTAGCGATTTTGCTCGCTGCCAGCGGCTCTTCGTTCTGCCTGACCCTCTGGGTGCAGCACCGCGACAGCTCGGGCTACTTCAGCAAACTGGCGGCGCTGATAGCGTTCACCTGTTTTGTCCTGAACATCGTCATGCTCGGGCAGATCTTCAATATCACCCCCTCCGACAAAGCCCTGCTGCCCTGGGCGGCCTATGCCCTGCTGTTGGCCTATGCCTGCGGCGCACGCCTGCTGTTGGCGGCCGGCATCCTCTGCGTGCTGGCCTTTATCGCCGCGCGCGTTGGTACCTGGAGCGGGATTTACTGGCTCGGCTTCGGTGAACGCCCCGAGAACTTTATCCCCGCGGCCTTGCTGATCTTTGCCGTACCACTGCTGATCAACCAGCGCCGCTTCGATGGTTTCGCCATGCTCTACCGGGTGTTCGGTTTGCTGGCGCTATTTCTGCCGATCCTGGTGCTGGCCAACTGGGGCGCCGGCAGCTATTTCGACTACCCCACAGAGCGTATAGAAAACGCTTACCAGCTGCTCGGCTTCATCGCTGCCGCCGCCGTCATCTGGCTCGGCGTGCGCCGCGAATGGCCGGATGTGGTGAATACCGGGCTGACCTTCTTTGTGATCTTCCTCTACACCAAGCTGTTCGACTGGTGGTGGGAGAGCATGCCCAAGTACCTGTTCTTCCTGGTGCTGGGGCTGACCGCGGTAGTGATCCTGCTGATACTGCGCCGCCTGCGCAGCGGCCATAGCCTGCTCGGAGGCACCGCCCAATGAACTGGACACGCACACACGCCCTAGTCTCAGGCCTTGGCCTGATTGTGCTGGTCAACGCCATAGCCCTCACCGGCGTCGCCTGGAACCGCAGCGAGCCCGCCGACAGCCGCCTGCACCTGTCCGAGCGCGAGCTGGACAATAGCTATTCCTTCTGGCGCAAGGAAAACAACAGCGTCGCCCTGCGCCTGGACTATCGCTGGCCCCGCCGAGAAGCCGATGACAACCGCAGCCCTCCCCTGAACGCCGAGAAAATGGCCGAGCTGGGTTTCAGCGTGCCCAGCGAACTGAACGAAGACAGCGTGCAGCGTTATCGCCGCCAACTGGACCGCGACGCCCTGCTGGTACTGGAGCTCGATGGCCCGAGCTCTCAGCGCGAACTGCTGCTGGCACGCGAGCAATACGACAGCGCCCAGCAACTGCATGCCCTTGCGCCCAAGAATAAAAACTTGAAAAACGAAGCAGAGCGCGCACGCGAGACCCTGGAGCAAGAACAACACAGGGCCAGCCGCCTATTCGTCATCGATGCCGGGCTGGACCAGCACAGGCTGCGCACGCGCTACCCCGACCGCCAGCGCTACGCCATAGTCCGCGGCAAGGTGCGCGTGGCGGCCAATAGTGAATTGCTTGCTTGGTCGGGAGAAGGCCCCGACCCACGCCCCCAGGAAAAGCGCTGGGTTTGGCAGATAGGCGGCTATGCAGAGATACCCGTCGCGCAAAGCCTCAACCTGCCAAAGCGCTGGCATGCAATATTCGACAGCCTGCCGCTACGCAAAGCACAGCCGGACTTTCCCTATGCGAGTAAAGACAAAGTGTTTAATGCAGAAGTCGCCTTTGGCAGACGTTTAGAGCCGTGGATTATGCAACTGCAGGCAGGGCAACCTTAGGCAGGCTTAGCCTGGTTCGGCAGGTGATATACCTGCCGCATTGGCAATCGCAGAGCGGGGGTCAAAGCAGCAAATCGAGATTTAGGGAAAATAAATCGGTTCCCTTTTCCGGTCCCTTTTCCACGGTCCCTTTTTCACAGATGCACCAGCTGGACGCCAACTCCAGCGCCCTCAGCCGGATGCAGGCGGAGATCGATCAGCACCTGGCAGCCATGCAGGCCCCGGGCTTGGATAGCGAGCAGTATCAATTGAATCAGGCCTGGCTTGCGGCGGTAAAGAAGGCCAACACCGCGCAGTAACAGCCCACATAAGTGCTGGCATAGGCGAACACTGGAGAGGACGAGTGAAGAACGATTTCGAAGAAATCAGAGCAGAACGAGAACGGCCCATGCACAGCAGCAACCCGCGCGCGCCGTACGCCGGGCTATGGAAGCAGATAGCCCTGGGCATAGTTGCAGGTTATTCGGCACTGACCGTGCTGGGTCTTATCGGCTGGGCTGTAGCCGTGAAGTTTATGCTGGGCCATTTGCAGTTTATCGCGCCGTAGAGGGGCCGCCCCTGTCCCATCGCGCCTCCCTTGGCATAAGCGCTGCGCTCAACGCCACCCTGGGCATCGAGCCTGCGACCGTTAAGCAGCCTTGCCCACCCGCTGGGTGCCCAACAGCAACCCCGCAAAGATCAGCAGCGCGCCCAGCCAGTGGTAGCTCTGCAAGCCCTCCCCCAGCAGCAACCAGCCGAGCACTGCGGTAAATACCGGCATCAGGTAGTTGGACAGCGCCGCCTTGGCCGCGCCCAGCACACGGATGGCGTGGTTCCAGGCCAGATAGGCGACCAGGGAGGCGAACACGGCGGCGTAGCCGATAGCGGCGAGGTTGTTGGGGCTCAGGTCGAAGTGCGCGCCTTGGGCCAGCTCATACAGGTAGAACGGCAGGATCAGCGGCACGCCCAGCAGCATCAGCAGGCCGAGCAGGGCCAGCGCCGGGATCGGCAGCAGGTACTGGGCCCAGCGCCGCAGCAGCAAGGAGTAGAGCGCCCAGTCGGCCACGGCCAGCAACATGATCAGGTCGCCCCTGTTGAACGCCAATGCATTGAGGCTGGCCCAGCTGCCCTGACTGATCAGCACCAACAGGCCAATGGCCGCCAGGCCCATGCCCCACCAGGCGCGGCGCGGCGGCCATTCGCCGAGCAGCAGGCCGGCGCCGATAAAGATCATCAGCGGCAGGCAGGTGTTGACCAGGGTGATATTGATCGCCGCGGTGCTTTGTGCGGCGCTGTAGAGCAGGCTGTTGTAACCGGCGATACCCATGCCGGCGAGCACCAGCAAGCGCCAGCCGGCGGCGCGCACCTGCTGGCGATGCCGCCACAGCGGCTTGACCACGAAGGGCAGCAACAGCGCCAGGGCCAGGCTCCAGCGCCAGAACGCCAGGGCGAAGGGCGGGATCTCCCCGGCGAAGGCGCGCGCCACCAAGGCGTTACCGGACCAGCAGAGGGTCGCCAGAAGCAAGCCGGCAATAGCGCCGCGAGCGGAGTCGCGCATGCCTCAGCTCTGGCCGAGGGGGCGCAGGCGGTATTGCGGCGGCAACTGCTCCATGCCGCTGACGGCGACGTTGAGGTTCTTCCAGCGGCCGTCCTTGATGCCGTAGATGCAGCCGTGCACCGCCAGCTCCTGACCGCGATGCCAGGCGTTCTGCACTATGGTGGTGTGGCTGACGTTGGCCACCTGCTGGATCACATTCAGCTCGCACAGGCGGTCGACCCGTTCTTCCTCGGTCGGCAGCTGTGCCAGGTGCTCGCGGTGTTCGTAGTAGAGGTCACGAATGCTGCGCAGCCAGCCATCGATCAGGCCGAGCTGGGCGTCCTGCATGGAGGCGCGCACGCCGCCGCAGCCATAGTGGCCGGTGACCAGGATATGTTTGACCTTGAGCACATCCACCGCGTACTGGATCACCGACAGGCAGTTGAGGTCGGTGTGCAGCACCACGTTGGCGACGTTGCGATGCACGAACAGGTCGCCCGGCAGCAGACCGACTATCTCGTTGGCCGGCACCCGCGCATCGGAGCAGCCGATCCACAGGTATTCCGGCGCTTGCTGCTTGGCCAGTTTGGCGAAGAACTCCGGGTCTTCTTCCTTGATCGCCTCGGCCCAACGTGCGTTGTTGTCGAAGAGGTGTTGTAAGTCACTCATGGCTCAGCTCCCGGATTCGTCGATGCGCACCATACGGAGCACTCATGGCCTTTGACAAGCGGGCTATTGCCGCAGTCACAGGCGCGCGGCAACGGGTCAACCAGCCAAACCAGGTTTCGTCAAACACCAGGCCTGCGCCTATGGCCCCAATACCGCGGCCTGGAGAGCACCCCGCCACGGCATTTGAGCACCGCGCGCCCGCTACTGCAGCGCAGCCACATGCCGCTCTTTTAGTCGCGCAGCCTGCTTGCGCCGCAGTTGCCGGCGCAGCAGCTCCATAATCAGCAGCACAGCGCCCAGCATTAGCCCGCTGACGCCCCACTGCAAGGGCCCGGCGTAGCGGTACAGCTCGGCCGGATACAGGCTCGGCGCGCGCCGCATGCGCTGTTCGGCCGCGGCGCCCTGGGTGGGGATTTCGGCCAGGCCATCGCCATCGATATCCGGCAGGCGGCGGATATGCTCGAGCAGACCCTGCCATTCCTTGTACTCCTGCACGCCGGGCTGCGCCGGGTCGGCATCGATGATCGCCGCCTTTAGCTCGCTCAGCGGCCGGCCCTGGGCATCCTTGGGCTGCACGCTGAGCAGACCCTTGCTCAGATCGCCGATCAGCCAGGTAAAGCTGCCGACATAGCTGGTGGCGCCGATGCTGTACAGCCGCGGGTTTTGCAGGTCCAGCGCCCGATAGCCCTTGAGCGGATCGCCGATCTCGATGCGGCTGACCCGATCGAACGGCACACGCCAGGGGTTGTAGCTGAAACGCAGGCCCGAGACCCGCGGGTAATAACTCTTGCTGTCGCGCATCTGGTAGGCCAGCAACAGCACCTCGAGCACATTCTTCAATTCCTGGCCGGTGACATACACCTTGATCAGCGGATAGCCGGGAGCGTCGTCCAGCTCGCCGATGCCCAGCGGGGCGATGCGAAACAGGTCGGATACGCCCTGCACGCCATGCCGACCCTCGATCAGGTTGTCGCGAATGGTGCCATTGCCGGTAAAGGAAAAGTCGCTGCCGGTGGCTTCACGCAGGGCGTCGGTCACCAGGTTGGCGAGGATAGGGTCGTCGAATTCGCGGGTCAGGGTCTTGTCCACCTTGGCCAGCGGCTGGTCGAAGGCATAGCCCTTGGGCGCCAGCATGCGCTCGCCGACCACCCGCTTGAAGTCCTCGACCTCGGCGGTGATGGCGGCATCGCCGGCGATCCGGTCGTTGATCGGGTGCAGGCGGTAGTCGATCAGCTGCGGTTTGCCGCTGTCGTCCAGGCGCATGTGCAGCTCACCCAGGTGCTGAATTTCCGAACCAGCCTGCATCACCGGGGTGCGGCCGTTGACCAACAGCGGCTGGGCCAGGGCGGTATGGGAATGGCCGCCGACCACTATGTCGATGCCCGGCACCTGCTCGACCAGCTCGACCTCCTCGCCGCGCCAGCTGCCGTCGGCCTGCTGGATGACGCCCATATGCGACAGCAGGATCACCACCTCGGCGCCCTCCGCGCGCAGCTTGGCGACCATGGCCGTGGCGGTGGCCACCGGATCGGCGAAGTGCAACGGTTTGATCATGGGGCTGACCGCCACGGCGTTATTGCCGAGCAGGCCGAACAAGCCGAAGCGGATGCCGCCCCTGTCGATCAGCTTGTAGGGCAGGATGCGCCCGGCCTCATAGTGCGCCTGCAGGCTATCGTCTTCCCGGCGCGCCGGGTCGAAGCCCAGGTTGCTCGCCAGCAAGGGCAGCAGCGCCTCGCCCTTGGCGCGATGGGCGGCGCCGATCATGGCGGCCAGGCCCGCCGGACGGAAATCGAACTCGTGGTTGCCCAGGGTCGCGGCGTCGTAGCCCAGCTCGGTCATCAGGCGCAGTTCGCCGCCTAGCTCGCGAGTGACCGTATGGAACAGCGTGCCCATGCTGAAGTCGCCGCCATCGAGCAGCAACACCGCCTGTTCACCGGCCGCCGCGCGGCGCTGCTTGAGCAAGGTGGCCAGGCGCGCCACGCCACCGACCGTATCGTCGTCATTGAGCGTCGCCGGGGTGAATTCGTTGTTCGGGCCGAAACCGAGCAAACGCGATTGCCAGTCGTTGGTGTGCAGTATGGTAAAGCTGCGCTCGGCAGCGAAGGCCTGGACAGCGACGCACAGACAGCAGACAGCGAGCAACGGGCGAAGCAGTCGCATGACAGATCCTTAAGACAATTGGCCGGACACAGCCGCCTCGGCAGGCGGCGCGGGCCAGTATGCGACAGGCCAAGCCTCAGGGCAGCGGCGGATGGCGCCGCGAACTGTAGCCAATAGAGTCAGCGGCCAAGGTTGCAGCGTGCGTCTTGCAGAGTCGGCCAGCGGTGCATAGCCCGCGGCTAGGCCTTTTAATGGCGAGGCCGCTGAGATAAGGCGCTACGCAGCTCGTAGCCCGGATGCAATCCGGGAGGATGCTGGATAACGCCCCTGGATTACATCCGGGCTACCAAGACAGGCTCGCCAGCAGTCGGCAGGCTGGGTAGTGGCGGCGTCTGGCCGAAACCCGGCGCCAGCGTGGCAGTTCAGTCGAACAGCGGGCAGACCATTACCAATGCATCCTCGCGCCCGCCCGCGGCCGGGTAGTAGTCGCGGCGCCGGCCCACTTCGTTAAAGCCGTAGCGTTCGTACAGGCGGTAAGCGCCCTGGTTGCTCGCGCGCACTTCGAGGAAGCAGTCTTGGGCGCCCTGGGTCTGGGCCTGCTGCATCAGGTGTTCGAGCAGCAGCAAGCCCAGGCCACGGCCCTGGCTCTCGGCCTTGACGGTGATATTGAGCAGGTGCGCTTCGTCGAGGATCACCTGGATCACGCCGTGGCCGACCTGCTGCTCGCCTTCGAACATCAGCCAGCAGTGGTAGGTCTTCAGGCTGTCGGTAAAGATGCCGCGGGTCCAGGGATGGCTAAAGGCGGCGTACTCGATCTTCAGCACCGCATCGATATCCGCCTCGGTCATGGGGCGGAAGTTGATCGCATCAGTCATTCAGATTGGCTCAGGAGGCTTTTGAAAACGTAGGCGAGGACGCCGACACAAGGCAAAAATGGCCGCGAAGGCGGAGTTTACTGCAGTAAATGAGCACTTCGAGGCCATTTTTAACGCAGCAGCGGCAACGCAGGTAGTTTTCAAGAGTCTGCTAACCAGCGTTGGCGCACCCGGCGCATGGCCTGCCACAGCTCGCGCTTGCGCTCCGGTTCATCCATCAATAGTTCCAGGCCGGGCAGTGCCCAGGCGGCGCCCAGGCCTTCGATCTGCAATTCGCGGTTATAGGCTGCGGCGTCGGCTTCGCCGGCAAAGCGGATGGCCGGCAAACCGACCAGCCACAGGCAGCTGCAAGGCTCCTGCTGTTCCAGGCGCGCGCCGACAAAGCTCTGCACATATTCCAGCGCCGCCTGCGGGCCTTGATCCAGACTGCCGCGCACCAGCAGCGGCCAGCGCACCGGCTCGCCGATCAGTTGCGGGCTGTCCGGCAGGCCGGCGGCGCGCAGCAGGTCCTTGAGCAATAGATAAGCCGGATCGCGGCCTTGCAGCGCCTCGCCGGTGGGCAACTCGACCAGCACGGCGCAGGCCCCGGCGCGCAGCAATTGCAGGGCGAAACGCGGCGGCGCCACGGAAGCGGCCTTGGGCGTAGCGGCTTCGGCCTCGGGCTCAACGGCCTCCGGCTTGGCGTTGCGCGCCACCAGCGCGGGCCGCGGCACCTCGATCTTCGCCCGCGGCTCAGCCTGGTTAGGGGCCTCTGCTGACGGCGCCTGGTAGGCCGGTGCGGCTTCGGCCACCCGCTCCTGGACGGGCAGGGGCTGCGGCTCGGGCTCGGCAGGCGCTTGCAGCAGTTCCGGGCGCGACGGCGCGGCGAACGGCAGCTCCACCCGCGGCAGCCAACTGACAACCTGCATGGCGCTTAGATAAGCGCGGCGACGCAGCTCTGCAATCAAACGTCAGCCACCTGGGGATGGGCCTTCAGCCCGGCCTGCATCAGGTTCAGGGCATTGATATAGGCCTTGGCCGAGGCCACCAGGATATCGGTGTCGGCGCCGTTGCCGTTGACTATGCGCCCGCCCTTCTCCAGGCGCACCGTCACCTCGCCCTGGGAATCGGTGCCCTGGGTGATGGCATTGACCGAGTACAGCTGCAGGCTGGCGGCGGAAGCAGCGATCGCCTCGATGGCCTTGAAGGTCGCGTCCACCGGGCCGGAGCCCTGGGCACTGCCGCCCTGCTCGGTGCCGTCGACGCTGACCACCACCTTGGCCTGCGGCACTTCGCCGGTCTTGCTCGCCACTTCCAGATAGACCAGCTTGAAGTGCTCGGGGGCTTCCTCGGCCAGGGTGTCGGACACCAGGGCCTGCAGGTCTTCGTCGAAAATCTCGTGCTTCTTGTCGGCCAGGTCCTTGAAGCGGGCGAAGGCCGCGTTCAGTTCGACCTCGCTGGCCAGGGTGATGCCCAACTCCTCCAGGCGGCTACGGAAGGCGTTACGCCCGGAGTGCTTGCCCATCACCATCTTGTTGGTATTCCAGCCCACCGACTGCGCCGACATGATCTCGTAGGTCTCGCGGTGCTTGAGCACGCCGTCCTGGTGGATGCCCGACTCGTGGGCGAAGGCGTTGGCGCCGACTATGGCCTTGTTCGGCTGCACCGGGAAACCGGTGATGCCGGAGACCAGGCGCGAGGTGCTGAGGATATGCGGGGTGTCGATGCGGGTGTGCACGCCGAGCAGGTCTTCGCGGGTCTTGATCGCCATGACTATCTCTTCCAGCGCGGCGTTGCCGGCCCGCTCGCCCAGACCGTTGATGGTGCACTCGACCTGACGCGCACCGGCCACCACCGCCGCCAGGGAGTTGGCCACGGCCAGGCCCAGGTCGTTATGGCAGTGCACGGAGAACACCGCCTTGTCGGCGTTGGGTACGCGGTTGAGCAGCTGACGGATGGTTTCCGCGTACTGGTGCGGAATGGCATAGCCGACGGTGTCGGGGATATTGATGGTGCGCGCGCCGGCGTCGATCGCCGCTTCGATGATGCGGCAGAGGAAGTCCAGCTCGGAACGGCCGGCGTCCTCGCAGGAGAACTCCACGTCGGCGCACAGGTTGCGCGCGCGCTTGACCGCATGCACCGCCTGCGCGACCACCTGATCCGGCTGCATGCGCAGCTTGTACTGCATATGGATGGGACTGGTGGCGATAAAGGTGTGGATACGCCCGCTGTTGGCGCCCTTGAGGGCCTCGGCGGCGCGGTCGATATCGGCGTCCAGCGCCCGCGACAGGCTGCACACGGTACTGTCCTTGATGTGATCGGCAATCGCCTTGATCGCGGCGAAGTCACCCGGGCTGGCGATGGCGAAGCCGGCCTCGATCACGTCGACACGCAAGCGCTCCAAGGCCTTGGCGATGCGCAGCTTTTCTTCACCGGTCATGGAGGCACCGGGGCTCTGCTCGCCGTCGCGCAGAGTGGTATCGAAAATAATGACGCGGTCGTTGCTGCTCATGCTGGTTTCCTCACGGATGCGCAGAAGCACAGGCCCAACGTTGGGGCCCATGTCGATAAGCCGCGATTGTCGCGTGAAATGCCGCGGGCGGGAAGCGTGGTCGATAGCTGGCCGCAGCCACAGGCATATCCGGGGCATAACCCGGATATGCCTGGGATAACGCCAAAACAGTTTCACAAGTTTTCGGCTAAGCGCGGCTTGACGCTGGATTGGCAATCCTATCGCCAGACATCAGGGCGCCGAAGCGATGACCGCCACAACGCTATCCTCTGCACCTTCTAATTGCGCCCCCTCGGGCGCGTCACTTTCTCTTGTTCGCACAAGAGAAAGTAACCAAAGAGAATGCGCCCCGACATCCGGGTCTGGCCTGCGGCCAGACTGCCCTCACTTCGGTGTCGCTCCGGGGGCCAGCGTACAAGGGCCGTCCCTGACCCTTTACGCTTCTCGCGGCATCCATGCCGCTCGTCCCCCTGCGCAACACCTGCGCTCGGCCTTCTGACGGGGACTTCGGCGCACCTGTACCACATTTGCACAATATCCAGCTGCAAAAACAAAGCCCGCCGAATAGGCGGGCTTTGTTGGCCGATCAGACCAACTGATCCCAGGGGCGGTCGCCGTTGGCGTCCTTGATCCGGGTCGGCAGGCCCATTATGTCCAGCAGCTTGAGGAACGGCTCGGCCGGTAGCTGTTCGACGTTGGCCATGCGCGCTACGTCCCAGTCACCACGGGCGACCAGCAGAGCGGCGGCGACCGGCGGTACGCCGGCGGTGTAGGAGATGCCCTGGCTATCGGTCTCGACAAAGGCGTCCTTGTGGTCGGCGACGTTGTAGATAAACAACTCGGCAGGCGCACCGTCCTTGCTGCCCTTGACCAGGTCACCGATGCAGGTCTTGCCGCTATAGCCCGGCGCCAGGGAAGCCGGATCCGGCAGCACGGCCTTGACCACTTTCAGCGGTACCACTTGCAGACCTTCGGCGGTGGTTACCGGCTGCTCGGAGAGCAGGCCGAGGTTCTTCAGCACGGTGAAGACGTTGATGTAGTGCTCGCCGAAGCTCATCCAGAAACGCACGTTGGGCACGTTCAGGTGCTTGGACAGGGAATGCACTTCGTCATGCCCGGTCAGGTACAGATTCTGCTCGCCGACCACCGGCAGGTCGTCGGTGCGTTTGACTTCGAACATGCTGTTGCTGGTCCACTGGCTGTTCTGCCAGCTCCAGACTTGCCCGGTGAACTCGCGGAAATTGATCTCCGGGTCGAAATTGGTGGCGAAGTACTTGCCGTGGGAACCGGCGTTGACGTCGAGGATGTCGATCGACTCGATCTTGTCGAAGTACTGCTGTTGCGCCAAGGCGGCATAGGCATTGACCACGCCCGGGTCGAAACCGACGCCGAGGATGGCGGTCACGCCCTTGTCCTGGCATTCGGCCAGGTGTTGCCACTCGTAGTTGCCGTACCAAGGTGGCGTTTCGCAGACCTTGCCCGGTTCTTCGTGAATGGCGGTATCCAGGTAGGCGGCACCGGTCTCGATGCAGGCGCGCAGCACCGACATATTGAGGAAGGCCGAGCCCACGTTGATGACGATCTGCGATTCGGTCTCGCGGATCAGCGCCTGGGTTGCTTCTATATCCAGCGCGTTCAGGGCATAGGCCTTGATCTCGGCCGGCTGCTTGAGGCTGCCTTTGGCCTGGACGCTGTCGATGATGGCCTGGCATTTGGAGATGTTGCGCGACGCGATAGCAATACGACCCAATTCGTCGTTGTGCTGCGCGCACTTGTGGGCCACCACCTTGGCGACACCTCCTGCACCAATGATCAGAACATTCTTCTTCAATTTATCTCCCTCGCTGCAGGCCTTAGGACAGGCTGTGCAGGTAGTCGTCGAAACCAAATTCACGAACCAGCTCGACGCTGCCGTCGAGTTGTCGTACTGCAATGGCCGGCATTTTCAGGCCGTTAAACCAGTTTTTCTTGACCATGGTGTAACCCGCCGCATCGATAAACGACAGGCGATCGCCGATGGTCAGCGGACGATCGAACTGGTATTCGCCGAAGATGTCCCCGGCCAGGCAGGATTTGCCGCACACCATATAGCTGTGCTCGCCCTCGCAGGGGGCCATCTTGGCGTTGAGGCGGTAGATCAACAGGTCGAGCATATGCGCTTCGATGGAGCTGTCGACCACGGCCAGATGCTTGCCGTTGAACAGGGTGTCGAGCACCGTGACTTCCAGGGAGGCGCTCATGGTGATGGCGGCCTCGCCCGGCTCCAGATAAATCTGCACGCCGTAGCGCTCGGAGAAGGCCTTCAGGCGGGCGCAGAACTGCTCCAGCGGATAGCCCTCGCCTGTGAAGTGAATGCCGCCACCCAGGCTGACCCACTCGACCTGCTGCAGCAGGTGGCCGAAGCGCTCCTCGATGGTATTGAGCATCTGCTCGAACAACTCGAAATTGTCGTTCTCGCAGTTGTTGTGGAACATAAAGCCGGAAATCTTATCCATCACCCCGGCGATCTTGACCGGGTCCCACTCGCCCAGGCGGCTGAAGGGCCGCGCCGGGTCGGCCAGCAGGTAGTCGGAGCTGCTCACCTGGGGGTTGACCCGCAGGCCGCGCACCTTGCCGGCGCAGGCCTGGTCGAAGCGCTCGAGCTGGCCTATGGAGTTGAAGATGATCTTGTCGCAGTTGGCCAGCATCTCGTCGATTTCGTCGTCGGCCCAGGCCACGCTGTAGGCGTGGGTCTCGCCGGCGAACTTCTGCCGGCCGAGCTTGAGCTCGTACAGCGACGAGGACGTGGTGCCGTCCATATATTGCTGCATCAGATCGAACACCGACCAGGTGGCGAAGCACTTGAGCGCCAGCAGCGCCTTGGCGCCGGACTGTTCGCGCACATAGGCGATCTTCTCGAGATTGCCCAGCAGCTTTTGCTTGTCGATGAGGTAGTACGGCGTCTTGATCATCTGTGTGCCCATACAAGGTCGGCCGGCAGGAAATCAGCAGAGCCGACCCCCTCCCCAAAAAGTGGAGGCGAATTGTGCCGATAACCGGCGCATACCGAAAGGGCATTGGAGAAATTTTGTACAACTGGCGATTGCCGGTAGCACCTGCCACGTCCGTGTAGGAGCCAGCTTGCTGGCGATAGCGGCTACAGGATCGCCAGCAAGCTGGCTCCTACAGAGTGGGGCGCAGAGCCTTCAGTAAGAGGCTACCCCCCACCAATGACGACGCCACTCAGTTGATCGGCGTGGCGGTGAGGTTGGCGCGGATATCGGCGTTTTGCAGTTTGATCCCGTACATCGAAGTCACCGCGCCACCGTCGGGGTGCACATGCTGCAGGCGATCGATATTCACTTCCTTGAAGTGCACCCGGCCGTTGACCGCAAAGCCCAGCGGGTCGGGACTCACCGGCGTACAGCCGGAGGCGTTCGGGGTACAGACCTTGGTGGGGGCCACGTCCAGGTTGATATCGACATTGAAGCCGTAGCTATTGGCCGCCGGGTCCGCCGAATTGCCATCGGAGGTATGGAAGTTATCCACCACCAATTGGCTGCCCGTGCCGTTGACGCCATTGACCCGGCCGGTCTCCAGGATGATCTGGTTGCGTTTCTCGTTAGTCGACACAGAAGTGGCCGGGTTGCCGCTGGTGTCGCGCACGTAGACGTTCTTCAGTTTGACCGACAGGCCTTCGTCGCCCCGGTCTTCCCAGCGCCCGCCACTGGCCGAACACGCCGCGGCATCGGCACCGCTGCCGCCGATGCAGAGTGCGCCGGCGCCGCCGGAACTGAGCGCCAGGGTCGAGCCCTGCTCGTAGCGCTTGAGCACCAGGCGGCCCAGGCTGGTGCCGGTCAAACGATCGCCCCAGCGCACATCGCCGACGTCCAGCTTCGACCAATAGGTGCCCTTGCGCAGTTCGATGCCGTTGTTGCTGATATCCAGCGAGCCCTCGCGGTAGTGCATGTCGTAGCTGCTACCGGACAGCCACAGGCCCCGGCCGTTCTCATCCACTGTGAGCGCCGCGTTGGCCTCGGTCACATAGAAATCGGCGTTATAGCGCAGGCCATCGCCCACCGCGCCGCCGGCCTTGAGAGTGATCTGACCGTTCAGCCTGAAGTCGTAGGCGGGAAATATCTCCATCAGCACCAGCAACTCGGTGCCGCCCTGCAGCGGCGAGTCGGCCTGGCCCACGCGCAGGCCATCGAAGCTATAGCTGCCGCTCACATTGCCGAGCCCCAGGCGCAGGCCATCGAAGTGACCGTTGTAGGCGCCGCTATTGAGATCGCTGTTGCTGCCGGCATAGCAGCCGGCGCTGACGCCCGCCGCGCAGCTCTTGGTCAGGTCCAGACTGAACTGGCCGCTGCCATGGGTGCGCAGGCCGCTGAACCACAGGCTGTTGCCGTTATCGGTGAGCGACAGCGAGCTGTCGAGCATATTCCAACTGACGTCCGCACCGATGCCCTGCAAGCCCGAGTTGGGGTCGCCACCGGGCCGCAGCTTCAGCCAGTTCTGCCATGCGCCCTGGTCCTGGAAATTCAGATCCAGGGCCAGGCTGCCAAGCTTCTGATTGGCCGGGTTACCCATGATCAAGCCGCCCAGGGTGGCGTTGAACCGCAAGTCCTGAAACGCCAGCTTGGCGTAACTGCCCGTGCCGTCCTGCTCTAGATCCAGGGTGATGCCCGAGGTGCTACTGAGGTTGCCGGCAAAGTTCTCGGCGCGCAGCACGCCCTCATCCTGGTACTGGAACAGGCTGTTGGTGATGCTGATATCGGGCTTGATGCGCAGCCCATCGCCGCTGGCGCCACCGCTGGCGATGCTCAGGCTACCGCCCAAATGCAGGTCCATATTCAGCTTGCCGAAGCTGCGGGAGGCTTCAGGGTCGCGCATATCCGGGCTGTCCGGGGTGACCGCAACCCCGGGAGTGGGATCGCCATGGGCCAGGTCGAGGCCGATGGCGGCAATCGAGCCGACGAAGCGCGAGTCGCCCAGGTCCAGCTTGATTTCCTGGCCACTGCCGCCGCTGACGATGTCGACATAGGCGTTGTTCAG
The DNA here is from genome assembly GCF_030696055.1 of Pseudomonas sp. Taxonomy (GTDB): domain Bacteria; phylum Pseudomonadota; class Gammaproteobacteria; order Pseudomonadales; family Pseudomonadaceae; genus Aquipseudomonas. The sequence continues at coordinate 19,433 of NZ_JAUYNP010000217.1, forward strand.
GTAGGTATCGAAGGACAGGCCTTTGACTATCAGGTCGAAGCCATTGTCGCGGTAATAGAAGGTCGCCGCGCTGAGCGACAGCTGGCTGCCATCCACGGAAAAACCGCTGACGCCGCTGGCCCCGCCGCCACTCAGCTTGAGGCTGCCGCCCAGGGTGTAGAAGGCGCGAAAGGCGCCGAAACTCTGGCTGCTGCCGGCCAGCTCGATATTGTCGATGCTCAGCACCTGGGCGCTGCCGCTGTGCTGCACCTGCAACTGCCCGCCTACCACATCGATCTGGGTGGTGGAGCTGCTGCCCGGGGTCTGCGGGGTATTGCTGACGCCTTTGAGGCTGAGGGTCTGACCATCCTGGGAGTACGCGATACTGCTCGCCGACCAGCCCGCGCCGCTGGTTTGCAGGCTGATGCCATCGCGGCCGCTGACCGTCGACAGCGCCTGGTCATCCAGCACCTGCATGGCCAGAATCTGCGGGCTGAGCAGGGCGAGCAACAACAGCGAATGGCGAGACATGGCCCGGCTCCTCAGTTCTTCGGAAAGATCAGGACATTGCCCTGCATGCGGATGCTGCCGTCGATCTTCGCCGAGAAGATATTGGTCTGCTGATAGCCCGGGTCACCGCCATTGGCGACACTCAAGGCCTTGTTCTGCCAGCCGCCCTGGTTGGCCACGCCGAAGGCAAAGCTGCCGTCTTTGAACTTCACCTGATTGGGCAGGCCGAACACCAGCACGTCCTGATTGAAGCCGGCGCCATCGCCATTGAAACCGCTGTTGATGGTGCGGGGGCGCAGGGTCAGGCCTTCGAAGCTGAAGATGCCCTTGAGGTTATCCAGCACATACCAGCCGCCCGCAGCCTCCGAACGAACCGCCAGGCGCATGCCGCAGTGCTCGGGGCTGCTGGCGCCGACGGTGGCGCAACTGCGCTGGGTGGCGGTCCAGCTGCTCGGCGTGTTGCTGGCGGGGGTGCTCCAGAGCACGCCGCCGTCCTTGTTGATGCTCAGCTCCCCCGACAGGTAGACCCCGCCCTGGCCGTTCAACTCGCTCAGGGCGGCGTCATCCAGCACCTGCAGCTCGGCATAAGCTGGCGCGGCGGCCAGGACACACCACACGACCACACCTCTAGAGATCATGGCTGGTCACCTTCAAGTAGTTAAAGCTCAGGCCGCGGATTTCGCTCTGGCCGAAGTTGTAGCCACCGCTCGGCACCTGCCCGGCGCCCGGCCGGGTGCCGCCGAAATTGAGGTTGCCGAGAAAAATAGTGGTGCGCGGCGCATTGGCGTAGAAGTCATCGACACGGGCCTTGCCGATGCCACTGCGGGTATCGACGTTGGCCGTGGGATTGAGCGGATCCAGCACCGGGTTGGATAGCTCCAGAACGAACTGACCGTTACTCGACACATCGAACAGCAGCGGCTGGGTCTTGCCATAACCCAGGGACACGTTGGCGTAGGAGTTGGTCAGGTAGATGGTGCGCGCAGCCTGCTCGGCCGCGCTCACGCAGTTAGCCGCGCCGGCGGCGCAGGACATCAGTTCCAGGGTCTTGGCATAGATATTCAAACGCGCCTCACCGACCAGCTGGGCCCGGCTGCTGTCGCCCCACAGGCGCAGGTAGGAGCCGTCCATGACCAGCTCAGTGACATCGAGATTGAGCACGTCGATACGATTGGGCGCGACCTGAAAGTCGAAGCGGATGCCCATATCGACCCGTTCCGTGGCGCGGCTGGAGCAGTTGCTGCCGGCCGCCGCGAAACCACTGATACAGGCCTGCCCACCCGCGCCGCTGAGCATGGCCGGAAAGGCAAACTCCAGTACCGCGAGATTGTTCGGCGTGGTCTGCACCAAGGCGCCGTCGTCGCGCAGGCTGCGCAGGTCCTCACCTTTGGCCAGGCCAAGGGTAAAGGGCTGGCTGAGGCGGCCGATGTCGACCGGGTTGAGCACGGCGCCCTTGTTGCTACCGGTCGCCCCCAGGTAGAACTCCTTGACCGAGATGGGCACGTTCTGCCCGCTGCCGTTGGTGATGTCATTGATGGTGATGGTCGCCTGGCTGGCATCGAACAGAATGCCCTCCAAGGCGAAGCCGATGCCGGCGCCTTGCACCGCGGACATTTCACTGTCTTGCAGGGCGACCAGTTCGGCCTGGGCCTGGCCTGTGGCCAGCAAGGCCACCCCCAACAATAGCGCTCGCATCCTTAGCACCCCCGATCCGCGCCACCGAGGCAGGTGTCCTGGCGTGGAATGCCATCGAACGCCTCCTGGAAGCTGGTATTGATCGCCGCCGAGCCATCGGCATTGCGCGGGATATTCATAAAGGCACCGGCCAGGGCGGTGATGAACTGGCTGGCATCCTGCTGATCGCGCCACTGCACGTTCTGGCTCTGCATGGAGAGGAACACGCCACGGGCCGCATTGGTGAACTGCTGGGTATCCGGATTGACCTGGCCAATCGGAAAGCTGCCGTAATTGGCCAGGGGGAAACAGGTGGTGGTGCTCTGCAGTTCGCAGTTATTCGAGGTGAACAGGCTGAGAAGAAAGTTATCGAAGCCCGAACCGGAGGGAATCGACAGTTGCTGCCCATCCACCATGCCAATCATGGTGGCGCGTACCGGATCGGGATCCCCGCCACCGTTCACCAACTGCGCCTGGGCACTGAAATCACTGTTGGCATAAACCCCACCCACCATGCCTTTGGCGCCGTGGCAGATCAGGTCATACCAGGCGCAGTTCATCTGTGAAGCCAAGTAACTGCCCTTGCCATACAGATCCACCGCGACATTGCCGGTGATCCTGTTGATATCGCCGGACATATAACCCTGCGCCTCGCCGAAGCCCAGGCGCACGCCGACCACCTTGTTGCCCTGATAGGCCAGCTCGAGGAAGGGGTTCTTGATCACGAAGGGGCTGACCTGGCCGGTGACATCGTTGACCGAGCCCAGGGCAAAGTTGTTGATATCGATATCCGCCGAGTTGGCCACCTCGCCCGAGCGCGAATACAGGCCCAGCTGCAGCTTCTTGATATTGAGTTGGGCCGCCATATCCAGGCCGAAGTTGATGCGGGTGAAGTCCAGGCCATTGGCACTGTCGGTGGTCAGGTTGATAAAGGCCTGGCCGGTTATCTCCGACAGTTCGCTATCCTCCATCTCCACCATGCTGGCCTGGGCGGCAGTGCTCAACAGGCCCGCGCCCAGCAGGGCAATAGCGGTTTTGGCAAGGCGAACGACAGGCCCCATGGCAGCTTCCTTATTCTTATAGGTGGGATAACCCAACAGGCTCTGAGCCTTGCTAGCCACTATAAAAAGCTTGCCGGGCTAGCGTGCCGACCCATAGTCGAGAAAACCCGGCAAAATCGACCCCAGCTGCCGTCACGCCACAGCCGGGCTGTTACCCAAGGTCACACCCGCCGTTACAACCGCATCGGCAAGCCAACAGACGATGACTGACACTCAAGCCTTGGCGCCGCCATGCAGTACAATCCGCGCTTTTGCCAACAGCTCGCGGAGCGGATGCCCCGATGATTGACCCCAAGCGCGTATTGCGCGCCCTCGCCGAACACTGGACGTTGCTCGAGCCGCTGTGCGAGCGCTTCGACGCCGGCACCCTGAGCCTGGTGGAGCTGCGCAACCAGCTGGCCGCGCAGCTGCCGGACAGCACCCCGGTGGACATTACCGCCCTGCTCGACCAGTGGATTCGCCTGGATATCCTGGTGCCGGTGGCCAAGAGCCCCAATCGCTTCGAACTGAACGCGCAGATCCACGACTTCCTCGCCTACCTGCGCCGCGAGCACCGCCTGGGCCTGTGCCTGGAGATCGAGGCCTATCTGCGCCACCTGGAGCGCCTGGCCGGCTATATCAAGGACGCCTTCGAGGTGCGCGACGCCGCCGACCTGGCGCGCCAGCTGCGCCTGCTGGATATGCGCGTGCGCGACGTGCTGAAGAAGCTGGCCAACGACGAGCAGGCCCTGGTCGGCGTGGCCGAGCGGGCCAAGACCTCGGATCGGCAGATTCCGCTGCGCCAGCGCTACGCGGAGGTGCTGGCCACCTGGGACGAATACGTCGAGCCGATGATCCAGCTGGTGGCCGCCGACGGCGCCTTCGAGCAGGGCGTGTACCGCGTCGAACATGTGCTGTTGCGCCTGCTCGGCGAACAGCAGCGCCTCGGCCAGCTGGTGGACGACGACCTGCTGCTGCGCACCCACGCGCGCATCCTGGAAATGCAGACCACCGCCCAGTTGACCCTGCGCAAGGCCCGCGAATTGCTGCTGCCGCTGCGCGAGGAAGCGCGCCGGCACAACGCCGTGACCCGTGGCGCGGCCCTGGCCCTGGCGGCGATCCGCAAGAAAGGCCTGGACTCCGTGCCACAAGCCTCCTTGCCGCTGTTCAGTCGCCCGCAAAGCACCTTTCTCGGCACAGCCTCCCAGGTCGAGGCTTATGTCTACGCCCTGGCGCGCTTCCAGCCAAAACCGGTGCAGTTCCCCAAGGCCCACGCCACGCGCAAGGGCGAAGCCCCACGCGCGCCACGCACGGCGCGGGAGATGCTCGAGCGCTGCGAACAGGCCCTGCCACTGCCGGACCTGATGACCTGGCTGCTGGAGCAGGAACCCGAGGGCGCCACCGACGAGCTGCTCTATTGGTTCTCGCGCCTGTCCCGCGACGCCCGCTTCCAGCGCGAACGCCTCGAGCGCCGCGACTATTTGACCGCCGAACACCAGCTCAGCCTGAGCTCCTATGCCCTGACAAAAACCGGGGCCCTGCTGAAGACCGAATCCCATGCATCTTGATCTTTCCGAACTGAGCCAACTGGCGCCGATCTTCCGCGAGCTGTTCAAGGGCTATCACCTCAGCCGCAGCAATCCCGAACTCTATGCCCAGCTGTCCAATCTGCAGGACCAGTACCGTGCGTTATTCAAGGCGCTCGGCTATGAGCTGGTGTGCGACAGCCGCGGTTTCTACTACTTCGTCCCCGAGCAGATGGGTGCCCAGGTCAACAAGACCGCCCAGCGCCTGGCGCTGTTCACCTTTATCTTGGTCGAGCATCTCGCCGATCAGGGCCGCGATCCGCTGGCCGTGCTGGATGGCGGCAGCCTGGGCCGCGACGAACTGCCGGCGCTGCTGGACAAGTACCGCGACCTGTTCCTCCAGGCCGAAGTCACCACCGTTGAGGAGCTGGAAGAAAAGGTGATGCGCCGCCTGACCCAGCTGGGCTTTGCCAGCGAAGACAACGGCATCTATCGCTTTCTCGCGCCCATGCACCGCTTCCTCGATGTCTGCCTGAGCGTGCAGCAGGATCGCGACCTGGCCGCCACCCTGCACAGCGCCCTGCCCTTGCCGACGCCTGTGCTGGTCAATGACGACATCGAAGACGAAATTATCAGCCTCGCCGAAGCTGAAACAGACGAGTCCGAAGAAGACGCCCTGGCCCGCGCCATGGCCGAAGAACGCGAAGCCCAGGAGATAGACGCATGAGCCAGGAACGCTATGGCATCCGCCGCTTCGCCCTGTTGAATACCGCCGGCTACAGCCTCGGCCTGTTCCCGTTGGAAAACCCGCTGTCGGTGTACGGCGCCAACAACCTGGGCAAGTCCGCCTCGATCAACGCCCTGCAGTTCCCGATCCTGGCGCGCATGTCGGACATGAGCTTCGGTAAGTACAGCCTGGAGCAGTCGCGCAAGTTCTACTTCGCCTCGGACACCAGCTATATCCTGGTCGAAGTCGCCCTACCCCATGGCCCCCACGTGATAGGCGTGGCCGGGCGCGGCCCGGGCTGCGGTTTCGGCCACCAGTTCTTTGCCTACCAGGGCACCCTGGATCTGCAGCATTACCAGAAGAACGGCACCTGCCTGCGCCAACGCGAGCTGTTCAACAACCTGGAGCGGGTCGGCATCAAGGCCTACGAACTCAAGCCGGAAGAGCTGCGCCGCCTGCTGGTGGGCGGGCACACCAGCATTCCGCTGGAC
>NZ_JAUYNP010000218.1 GCF_030696055.1 Pseudomonas sp.
GCATATTGAAGCCGACCGCCCGGCGGTTGCGCCAATCCGGCGGGCTGATGTAGTTCACCAGCAGGTACTCCTGGCTAGGCTCTGCCGGGATGATGCGGAAATCCTTGCGCCCGCTGGCCTGCATGTCGGCCAGAAAAGCCGCGACCTGCCCGGCCTTGAGGTAGCTGGACCAGGAGACCGCCTGGATGCCGGGGTAGCGCTCCTGCAGGTGCAACTGGTCGACCGCCCGGTTCCACTCTTCGATGGACACGGCGTCGTTGCCGACTATCAGCCCGGACATCCCGCGCAGCACCATCTCGTAGGCCCGCATGCGCGTCTCCACGCGCTGCTTGACCTCCTGGCTCTCCAACTGAAAGCGCTGCTGGGCTTCCTCGCGGCTGCGCGCTTCCAACACCTGCCATTGCCACAGCATCAGCGCGCCCAGGCCGAACAGCAGAACCAGGGCCACTAGTAAAGGAATCCAAGGCTTACGGGGGGAAGGGGCGGGCCTAGCGTCCATGCGACCTCCTGAGCGGTCCTTGCCTGGCGAACTCGCGCGGAATTGCCACAGGCACTGGTACGGCTATAGAGAGCCGTTGCTGGCAGTCTAGTCAGGAATCCGGCAGGGTTTTGCGCCAACGACGGACGGCATAAATCACTAGGCCTCCGTGGGGGAGGCCTGGTGATTTATGCGCAAGGGTAACGCGGGAGGCTTACTGCTGGGGTTGCTGCGCGCCGGGCAAGGGCCGCAGGTTGATCTCTACCCGACGGTTCTGCGAACGTCCGGCCTCGCTGGCATTGTTGGCAATCGGCTGATCCGGACCGGCCCCCCGGGTGCTGACCCGCATGCCATTGACCCCCTGGGCCAGCAGGTAATTGGCCACGCTCTGGGCGCGGCGCTGGGACAGGTTCATGTTGTAGGCATGGCTGCCGGTGTTATCGGTGTGGCCGACTATCTCGATGCTGTTCTGCTCGTATTGACGGAACGAGGTCGCCAGGTTGTTCAGCGGTGCATAGAAGTTGCTGGCGATATCCGCCGAATCGGTGGCGAAGGTGATATTGCCGGGCATGATCAATTGCAGATTGTCGCCCTGGCGCTCGACCTGCACCCCGGTGCCCTCCATGCTGCGGCGCAGTTCGGCTTCCTGCTTGTCGACGTAATAACCGTAACCCGCACCGGCGGCGCCAGCGACCGCGGCGCCGATCAGGGCGCCCTTGCCACGGTTGTCGTGGCTGATCGCCGCGCCGGCGACCGCGCCGGCCAGGGCACCCAGGCCGCCGTATTTGGCGGTCTTGCTCATGCCACCCTCGGGGGCGGAGGACGTCTGGTTGTCATAGGGGTTTTGCGAGGCACAGCCTGTCACCAAGGCAGCCAGGGTGGCAGTAAGGATCAGGCGTGATGGGGTGAACATGGTTGGAGCTCCTGAGACAGTTTTCGTCGCCAATTTAACGGGCGAAGTTTAGAGCATCGTGCGTACAGAAGATTCCCTGCACTCAAGCGCGGACAAAGGGGTTTTCCCGCATCTCATCGCCCAGCCGGGTGTCAGCGCCATGCCCGGTGACTACCGTGGCCTCCTCGTCCAGGCTATACAGACGCTGCTTGATCGAGCGCTCGATGGTCTGGTAGTCCCCGCCCCACAGATCGGTACGGCCAATGCCGCGGCGAAACAGGGTGTCGCCGGCAATCAGCAACTTGTCGCGGGGAAACCAGAAACTCATGGACCCCGGAGTATGCCCCGGCGTGTGCAGGGCCACGCCGCAACCACAGGCCAGCTCCTCGTCATCGGCCAGCCACTGGTCCGGCGCCGGCACCGGGGTGTAGGGCACGCCGAACATGCGGCACTGCATTTCCAGGTTGTCCCAGAGGAACTGATCGTCCTTGTGCAGATGCAGGGTCGCGCCGGTCTTCTCTTTCATCTGCCCGGAGGCGAGAAAGTGATCCAGATGGGCGTGGGTGTGGATGATGCTGACCACCTTGAGCCCATGGGCCTCCAGGCGCGCCATGATCAGCTCCGGATTGCCGCCCGGGTCGACCACTATGGCCTTCTTGGTCAGCGGGTCGCCGATAATCGTGCAGTTGCACTGCAAAGGCCCGACTGGGAAGGTTTCGCGGATTAGCGCGGTTTTTGCGGCTTCCATGGGTGTTCCTGTGGGATTGATGGCACATTGGGGGCGCAGTGCGCTTAAAGGTGGCGACGCTCGGGCAGAAAGGCGCATACCCCTGGCTCGCCCAAATCAGGCGTAAAGGGTGAGCCCAACAGGCCCGTACATTCAATAGCCTGGCAGCAGCAGCAGCGGCGCTGCGGAGCGCAAGCGAACCTAGCCTCGACCAGTGCCGATTAGCCGCGACTGCCGGCTATACTGCGGGACTGCGCCAGCTAAGAGTATCGTTATGGGGTCGCTAAATGGGATCCGATCAAATGACTTTCGACTGAAAATCCAGGGGTCAAAGATCATTCGATCCACCTCCCTGTTGTTGCTGTTTCTGTGCGCTGAATGGCTGGGTATGCCCATTACTCAGGCCGACGAAGCGCGTCTGTTGCGTTTCGCCATGTCCGCCGAAAGTCCGCCGTCTTCATATGAACGGAACGGCGAGGCGCGGGGCATCATCCGCGATCTGCTGGAAGAACTGTTCGTCAGCATGCCGGAGTACCAGGTGGAGCTGCTGCCCTTACCTTGGGGGCGCGCGCAGCTCGAAGTCGCCAATGGCCGGCTGGATGGCTTCTGCACCTTTCCCTCGGATACGCGCAAGGCCTATGCCCGCTTCGCGGCCAAGCCGATGTATGTGTGGGACTACGGCAACCTGGTCTACAGTCGCGACAACGCCAGAGGCAAGATGATCGCGCAGGCCAAGAGCTTCGACGATTTGCGCAATCTACTGTTTATCTCCCAGGAGAGCGTCGACTGGGAGCGAGAAAACGTGCCGGGCTTTATCAAGCGTTACCCAGTGAACACGCCGCCGCAGATGATCCACATGCTGTTCCGCCGCGGCGCCGGCGACTTCATCATCATGAGCCCCGAACAGGCCCGGTACTACGCGAACCAGTTCGGATATACGGAGCAGTTGCGCAGCGCCAAAGTGGATTTCATTCCCAACAGCCAAGTGGAATTCCATATCGGCTTGCGCAAAAGCCTGCCGGATGTCGAGCAGGTCATCGCCCGCATAGACGCGGCCATGCTCGATCCTGCCTTTCAAGCGCGCAGGGAACAGATCATCAACCAGTACCGGACGGCGTCGATTCACTGACACCGATTAGCCGGCCCTGCGTCAAGATCCAAAGCAACGCCAAACAAGGTACATTTACGCCAATCAAGCACGATCAGCAGTGCCGGCCTGGGGCGACCATACCGGCTTGAAAGGGAATTGGGGTTATGGATAAAAAGTCGCTTTCCGAGCGGGACATCTGCAGCAAGTACATCGCCCCAGCGATCCAGCAAGCCGGCTGGGACATGCACAAGCAGGTGCTGGAAGAGTTTGGCTTTACCGCTGGGCGCATCATGGTGCGTGGCAAGCTGCACAGCCGAGGCGAGCGCAAACGCGCCGACTACATCCTCAGTTACCAGAAAAACCTGTCCATCGCCGTGATCGAGGCGAAGGACAACAAGCACTCCGTTGGTTCCGGCATGCAGCAAGCTCTGGGTTATGCCGAGGCGCTGGATGTGCCGTTCGTGTTTTCCAGCAATGGCGATGGCTTTCTATTCCATGACCGCAGCGGCACCGGCGTCCAGGTAGAAACCGAGCTAACCCTCGACCAGTTCCCCAGCCCGGATGAACTCTGGCAACGCTACTGCCAGTGGAAGGGCCTGGATGACCAGGCCCAGCACAAAATCGAAGCGCCCTACTACGACGACGGCTCCGGGCGCATGCCGCGCTACTACCAGATGAATGCCATCAACCGCACCGTCGAAGCCGTGGCACGCGGGCAAGATAGAGTTCTGTTGGTCATGGCCACCGGCACCGGCAAGACCTACACCGCCTTCCAGATCATCTGGCGGCTGTGGAAGTCCAAGCAGAAGAAACGCATCCTCTTCCTCGCCGACCGCAACATCCTGGTCGACCAGACCAAGAACAACGACTTCAAGCCGTTCGGCCAGGCGATGACCAAGATCGCCAAACGGCAGATCGACACCTCCTACGAGATCTACCTGTCGCTCTATCAGGCCGTGACCGGTACCGAAGAAGAGATGAACATCTACAAGCAGTTCTCCCGCGACTTCTTCGACCTGATCGTGATCGACGAATGCCACCGTGGCAGCGCCGCCGAGGATTCCGCCTGGCGCGAGATTCTCGACTACTTCGCCAATGCCACCCATGTCGGCCTCACCGCCACACCGAAGGAAACCAAGGAGGTGTCCAGCATCACCTACTTCGGTGAGCCGGTGTACAGCTACACCCTCAAGCAGGGCATCGAAGACGGCTTCCTCGCGCCCTACAAAGTGGTGCGCATCGACTTCGACAAAGACCTGCAAGGTTGGCGTCCACCCAAGGGCATGCTCGACAAGAATGGCGAACTGATCGAAGACCGCATCTACAACCTCAAGGACATGGACCGCACCCTGGTCATCGAGGCGCGTACTCAACTGGTCGCGCAGAAGGTCACCGAGTTCCTCAAGGCCACCGATCCATTCCAGAAGACCATCATCTTCTGCGACGACATCAACCATGCCGAGCGCATGCGCCAGGCGCTGGTCAACCTCAACCCGGAACGCATTGCCGAGAACCGCAAGTACGTTATGCGCATCACCGGCGATGACCAGGAAGGCAAGGCCGAGCTGGATAACTTTATCAACCCGGAAGAGCGCTACCCGGTCATCGCCACCACCAGCAAGCTGATGACCACCGGCGTCGATGCGCAGACCTGCAAGCTGATCGTGCTCGACCAGCACATCAAGTCGATGACCGAGTTCAAGCAGATCATCGGGCGCGGTACCCGCATCAACGAGGACTACGGCAAGTACTGGTTCACCATCATGGACTTCAAGAAGGCCACCGAGCTGTTTGCCGATCCGGCTTTCGATGGTGACCCGGTGGTGATCTACGCCCCCGAAGGCGATGATTCCCCCGTGCCACCGGATAACCCGCTGGCCGATGAAGAAGGCATCAGCGCAGGCAGCGATGCAGAGGCCGACGACCTGGAATTTACCGGCGAAGACGGCGGCAAGAAGCGCATCAGGTACGTGATCGACAGCGTCCCGATCTACGTTATCGCAGAGCGGGTGCAGTACTACGGCCCGGACGGTCGGCTGATCACCGAATCGCTGCACGACTACACCCGCGCCTGCGTGCAAAAGCAGTTCGCCTCGCTGGATGACTTTCTGCGCCGCTGGAGTAATGCAGAACAGAAGAAGGCCATCATCGACGAGATGGCGGCCCAAGGCGTGATGTGGGAAGCCCTGGCCGAAGAAGTGGAAAAGAAGCAGGGCAACCCCCTCGATCCGTTCGACCTTATCTGCCACGTCGCCTTCGACCAGCCCGCCCTGACCCGCCGCGAGCGCGCCGAGCAGGTGAAGAAGCGCAACTACTTCGCCAAGTATTCCGGTGCGGCGCGCCAGGTACTGGAAGCGCTGCTCGACAAGTACGCTGACACGGGTATTGAGCACATTGAGGACTTCCAGATCCTCACGATTCCGCCATTCAAGGAAATGGGCTCTCTCAAAGAGTTGGTGGACGTCTTTGGCGGCAAGCCGGCCTACCAGAAAGCCGTTTATGAGCTGGAAGACCAGCTCTACCGCGGCGAGATAAGCGCCTGAACCGCGAACGTTGACAGCAGCGACGCCTCACCAGCAGACTGTCCTCTGTCCATAGACAGTGGACGGGGAATTTATTAGATGATGAAAGGCCAAGACATACTGCTGCTGCTCAAGCTGGCCAGCCTGGAAAACCAGCAACCCGTTGCTGAGCAGACCGCCGAGCACTTCTCCATGCGTGCACTCGAACAGTCCACCGGCATCAGCAAATCCGAAGTCAGCAATGCGCTCAATCGCTGCATTGCCGCCGGGCTGGCCAAGCTGGAGCGCAACAGCGGGATACCGCGCACCAACACCCGCGCCCTCAACGAGTTTCTCGGCCACGGCTTGAAGTATGTATTCCCGGTTCGGCCCGGCCCTATAGTGCGCGGCCTGGCCACCGCTCACGCCGCGCCCGTGCTGGCCGGCAAGCTGCTGTCCGGCGGTGAACATATCCCTGTCTGGGAAGATGCCCAGGGCAGCGATATGGGCCAAGCGGTCGAACCGCTGTTCAAAAGCGTACCCAGCGCGGCACGCCAGGATAAGGCGCTCTACGCCATGCTCGCCCTGGTGGACGCCATTCGCCTGGGCAACGAGCGCGAGGCCAGCCTGGCTAGAACGCTGCTGGAGCAATACCTGCGAGGCGAACCCGATGGCAGCTGAATGGCGCATCCAGGAGCAGATGTTGCAAACCGTAGCCGACGCGCTGGGGCCGGAGTTACTGCGCCAGGTCGCCTTTGTCGGCGGCTGCACCACCGCACTGCTGGTCACCGATGCCTTCGCCCGCGAGGCGGTACGCTTTACCGAAGATGTCGACGTTATCGTCCATGTCCTCGGCTACGGCAAGTGGCAACGCCTGCTTACCGAACTGCGCCAGCGCGGTTTTCGTGAGTCCCCCGAGGACGACATCATCTGCCGCATGCGCCTGCCCAACGCGCTGACCGGCCGGGATCTGCTCGTCGACTTTATGCCCGACGACGAGACCATCCTCAATTTCACCAACCGCTGGTACCGCGATGCCCTGCACAGCGCAGCCGATCATGCCCTGCCCTCCGGCACGCTGATCCGCGTCGTCACTCCCAGCTACTTTCTCGCCACCAAGTTGGAAGCCTATCGCGGCCGTGGGCGCGGCGACCCGCTGGCCAGCCGCGATATCGAAGACATCCTTGCCGTGGTGGACGGCCGCGACAGCCTGCACGCCGAACTGGCCCAGGCCGAACCTGCCTTGCGTCACTACATCGCCCAGGCCATTAGCGCACTGCTCGCCCACCGCGACTTCGCCTACGCCGTGCAATCCGCCGCCCGCCAACAGCAGGCGCGCGAAGAACTTATTTTTCAGCGCCTGGAAGCCATCACCACGCTTCCCGCCGCCTATTAACGGAAACCAGCATGTCGATCAGCTCAACCATCAAATCCATCCAGGACATCATGCGCAAAGATGTCGGCGTCGATGGCGACGCCCAGCGCATTGGCCAGCTGGTCTGGCTGCTGTTTCTGAAAATCTTCGATGACCGCGAGCTGGAATGGGAGTTGATGGACGACAGCTACCGCTCGCCGATTCCCGAAAGCTGCCGCTGGCGCACCTGGGCCGCCGACCCGGAAGGCATGACCGGTGACGACCTCAAGGGCTTTATCGACAACAACCTGTTCCCCCAGCTGCAGAACCTGCATGAGTACAGCAGCACGCCGTCCGCCTTCGTGGTGCGCAGCGTGTTTGAAGACGCCTACAACTATATGAAGTCCGGCCAGCTGCTGCGCCAGGTGGTCAACAAGATTCAGCAAGGCGTGGACTTCAACAAAGCCCAGGAGCGCCACGAGTTCGGCAACCTCTACGAGCAACTGCTGCGCGACCTGCAGAACGCCGGCAACGCCGGCGAGTTCTACACCCCGCGCCCAGTCACCGAATTTATGGTGCGCATGGTTGACCCCAAGCTGGATGAAAAGGTCATGGACCCGGCCTGCGGCACGGGCGGCTTTCTCACCTGCGCCATCGAGCATAAACGCAGCCGTTACGTAAAAACCGCCGAGGATGAGCGCACCCTGCAGGCCAGCATCTTCGGCGTGGAAAAGAAGCCGCTGCCGCACCTGCTGGCCACCACCAACATGATCCTGCACGGCATCGAGGTGCCCAGCCAGATCCGCCACGACAACACCCTGAGCAAACCGCTAATCAGCTGGGGCCCGAGTGAGCGCGTGCACTGCATCGTCGCCAACCCGCCGTTCGGCGGCATGGAAGAAGACGGCATCGAAACCAACTTCCCCGCCGCCTTCCGCACCCGCGAAACCGCCGACCTGTTTCTGGTGCTGATCATGCACCTGCTCAAAGACGGTGGCCGCGCCGCCGTGGTGCTGCCCGATGGCTTTCTGTTTGGCGAAGGCATCAAGAGCCGCATCAAGGAAAAACTGCTCGCAGAAAACAACCTGCACACCATCGTTCGCCTGCCCAAGGGCGTGTTCAACCCCTACACCGGCATCAAGACCAACCTGCTGTTCTTCACCAAAGGCACGCCCACCAAGCAGCTGTGGTTCTACGAACACCAGTACCCGGCAGGGGTAAAGAACTACAACAAGACCCGCCCCATGCGTATCGAAGAGTTCGCCGTGGAACAAGACTGGTGGGGCAACGAAGCCGATGGTTTTGCCGCGCGGGTGGAAAACCAATTTGCCTGGCAGGTCAGCGTCGAAGAACTGCAAGCACGCAACTGGAACCTGGACTGCAAAAACCCGCATATCGGTGAGCAGATCAGCCACGACCCGGACGAGCTGCTGCATGACTACGCCAAGCTGCAAGGCGAGATCGGCGAGTTGCGCGACCAGCTTAAGGCCGTGCTCCACGATGCGCTGAGCAGGACACCCTCAACCGCGAGCGTTTCGAAGTCAACGCTCGCGAGCTGGAAGCCTGCGCGATAACGCGAACAGCCTGATTATTCTCATGGATGAGCCGCATGCTGCCTTACAACCGAAACCTCAAAGCACTGACGCGCAACTTGCGCAATGACATGACCGAGGCCGAGCAGTTGCTCTGGTCACGATTACGCAGGAAGCAAATACTGGGCGTGCAGTTTTACCGACAGAAACCCCTGGCGAGTTACATCGTGGATTTTTACTGTGCGGCAGCCAGGCTGGTCATCGAACTGGATGGCTCGCAGCATTTCGAGCCTGCCGCACAAACCTATGACCGGCAACGCACGGCTCAACTGGAGTCGCTGGGACTTCGGGTGATCCGTTTTGATAACCGGCAGGTTTTACTTGAGTTGGAAGATGTAATGAGCGTGATTTTTGCTGAAGTAGCAAAAGCAATCCCCCCCGCCCCCCCTTTTTCAAAGGGGGGAGACAAGCAGCCTGATGCCGCTCTCGGTACCAGCGTACTACCAGGCCGCACGCAGCCCTCACCAACCAACGCAGAACCCAATCCCCCCCTTTGCAAAAGGGGGGCTAGGGGGGATTTGCCTTTAGCTTCCACACCTGACTCCGGTGAAACGCCATGACCGCTTTGCTCACCGACAACCTGCCGCTGCTGGCAGGTGCGCCCAATGGCATCAAGAAACTACGTGAGCTGATTCTGGAGCTGGCGGTGCGCGGTAAGTTGGTGCCGCAGGACTCTAATGATGGACAAGCGAGCGACTGGTTGGGACGTATTGAAATCGAGAAAGCTCGACTTCTTGAAGCAGGTCTGTTGAAAAAAACGAAGAAAGTCACAGACGTTGAATTGGATTTTGGAATCGCCAAAGTTCCGAGCTCGTGGGGCTGGGTAACACTCTCAGATATTACGCTGGGGATGGACTCTGGCTGGAGTCCAGCATGTGAGTCAAATTCGTCACCGAACAATGACGTTTGGGGTGTACTGAAAACTACTGCTGTTCAGGTAATGCAATTTCTCCAAGAGGAAAACAAAGAGCTTCCTGCCCACCTTGAGCCTAGGTCTGATGCCGAGGTGAAAGCTGGAGATATTCTTTTTACTCGCGCAGGGCCGACCAACCGGGTAGGCATTTCTTGCTTGGTAGAAAGCACCAGACCCCGCCTCATGATTTCGGACAAGATCATCCGTTTCCACCCAATTGAAGCTGGAACATATGGCCGATATATAGCGCTATGCCTAAATGCCGGCAGCACAGCTAGATACTTGGAAATAGCCAAATCCGGTATGGCTGCTAGCCAGGTAAATATTTCGCAGGAAAAGCTGAAACTAGCGCCTATACCTTTGGCTCCGCTGCCAGAACAACACCGCATCGTCGCCAAAGTCGATGAATTAATGGCCCTATGCGACCGCCTGGAAGCCCAGCAGGCCGACGCCGCAAGCGCCCACGTCCAACTGGTGCAGGCGCTGCTCGACAGCCTGATCCAGGAAGCCAGCGACACCGCCGACTTGACCGCCAAGGATGGCGGAAATGCCGAAAATGCAGGAGCAATTTTCGGCCTAGCCAGCTGGCAGCGCCTCGCCGAACACTTCCACACCCTGTTCACCACCGAACCCAGCATCGACGCCCTCAAACAAGCCCTGCTGCAACTGGCCGTGATGGGCAAACTGGTGCCGCAAGATCCCAACGATGAGCCGGCGAGTGAATTGCTTAAGCGCATTGCCGAGGAAAAGGCTCGGCTGGTAGCCGAAGGTAAGCTCAAGAAGCAGAAGCCGCTGGCGGAGATCGCTGAGGTGGAAAAATCGTTTGAGTTACCGGAGAACTGGGAGTGGGTTCGCCTAGAGGAAATTGCGCAAGTAGGTACGGGGGCAACCCCACTTAGAACAAATCTTAAGTATTTTGAGCCAGCAACGATTAACTGGGTGACTAGTGGCGAGACGTCACAAGACCACATCCATGAGACAGAACAGAAAGTTTCACCTCTTGCACTAACGGAAACAAATCTGACCGTTTACCCACCGCACACGCTGGTCATCGCCATGTACGGTCAAGGAAAAACACGAGGGCAGATTTCTGAGCTTTTGATTGATGCCTGTACAAATCAGGCGTGTGCTGCAATCCAATTGTTTGATCAGGGCGAATCACATAGGCGTTACGTGAAGTATTTCTTCGTTAAGAGCTATGACGACATTCGTTTGCTTGCAGCTGGTGGAGCACAGCCGAACCTAAATCTGGGGAAAATTAAAGAAACTGTTCTCCCGCTGCCGCCGCTCGCCGAACAACACCGCATCGTCGCCAAAGTCGATCAACTGATGGCCCTCTGCAACCAACTAAAAGCCCGCCTAAGCCAGGCCCGCCAACTTAACGAACAACTGGCCAGCACCCTGGTCGAGCAGGCGGTGGCGTGATGCTTTACACCGGCCTTATTCGTCGCTGCGATAATCGCTGGGCAGCTTGCCCGTCCATTTCTTAAAGGCGCGGCGAAAGTTGGAGGGGTCGTTGAAACCCAGCAGGTAGGCGATTTCATACAGCGGCAGATGGGTGGTGCTGAGGTATTGCAGGGCCAGGCGCTTGCGCACCTCATCCAGCACCTGCTGGTAGCTGGTGCCCATGCCCGACAGATGCCGACGCAGGCTGCGGCCACTGGTATGCAGGGCCTCGGCGGCGCTGGCCAGGTCGGGGAAGTCGCCGGGGCGGGCCAGCAACAGGCGGCGCACCCGGGTCAGCAGGCCGTCCTGCACATCCAGGCTGGCCAGCAGCGCCTCGCACTGCTGCTCGCACATCTGCACCGTGGCCGGATTGGCCAGGGCCATGGGCCGGGCCAGGTAGGCTTGGGGCAGGCTCAAGCGGTGGTACGGCTGGTCGAACGCCACGGCCACGCCAAACAGCCGCTCATAGCGCTCGGCATACTGCGGCGCGGCGTGGGCGAAGCCCACTTCCACCTCTTGCAAGCGTTCGCCGACCAGAAAGCGCGCGATGGTGTACAGGCTGGTCAGCAGGCCCTCGGCGGCGAAACGGCTGAGGGGGCCGAGCGGCATGCTTTCACTGGCGCGCAACTCGACCCGCTCATCCTGCTCGAGCATCTCCAGCTCATAGGTCAGGCCCAGTACCCGGTAATACTTGAGGGCGAACTGCATGGCCTTGCCCAGGTTGGCGCTGGACAGCACGGCGTAACCGAGAATGCCGTGGGTCGAGACGTTCAGCCGCTGGCCGAGCAGCAAGCCCAGGGCCGGCTCGTCGCACAGGCGCAAGGCGCAGGCGCTCAGCTGGGTGAAGTCGATAAAGGACAGGCGCCCCTGGGGATTGCCCAGCACCTCGGGGCGCACCCGCGCCTCGGCGAACAGCTGGTTGCGCGGCACGCCCAGTTCCTCGACCAGGTCGAGCAAGGCCGCGGCGTAGGCAACCGGCACCAGTTCGGCAGTGAGATTCGGCGATGGTTTCATGGGCTTCTTATTAGTCGATGGCCAGATATGACCCACGCCAACGAAGATAACCTTGTCCTACAGAAACCGGCAAGGGCATTGCTGGACCATGGTGCCAAAACAATGCCCCATAAACGCCAAGCAGCGGCGCCGTGGAAAATCAGCGCGCGGCACTTTTCCGCACCCCCACTTCCCCGCCGCGCATTCAGCAGCCGTTCAGGCTCTTGGCGAGTCTCTGCCGCCTTGGGCTGGCGCGCAGGCCGCAGGTTGAGCGGCAGTGCCTGGGAAAAACTCCCCTGGCCATAAATGACCGAAAGATTGGCTGTTGTTAACCTTTGCCAAGGCCGCGAGCGAACCCATAGTGAGGCATGCATAAGTCACAGACTCAGGGAGTCAGCATGGCCAGCACTACCCCGGAAGGTTTGCAGATTAGCCCACGGCATATGGATTTCGATTTTCCCAATCCCCTGCCGCGCCACTGGCACGGCGGCGATGCCTTCAAGAGCCACCTGTTCGATGCCATGTCGGTGTTGTTTCCCGATGGCGAGCGCTTCTTTATCGACTCGGTGCGGCATTTCCGCGAGCAGATCGAAGACCCTGTATTGAAGGAACAGATCCGCGGCTTTATCGGCCAGGAAGGTCATCACAGCCGCGAACACCTGGAATACAGCAACCGCCTGCGTGACCTCGGCTATGACATCGCCCGCATCGAACGCCGGGCCCAGGCACGCATCCGCTTCACCCAGAAGAAGTTCTCGCCGCAGCGGCAACTGGCGGCCACCGCCGCCCTGGAACATATCACCGCGATCATGGCCGACGGCCTGCTCAAGGACCCGCGCCATATGGCCGGCGCGCACCCGACCATGGCGCGCCTGTGGCGTTGGCATGCGCTGGAGGAAACCGAGCACAAGGCGGTGGCCTTCGATGTCTACAACCAGGTCTGCGGTAGCCGCAAACTGCTGCGCCGGGCGATGCGCATGGCCACCTTGTTCTTTGTCCTCGACACCACGCGCGGCCTGATCCATATGCTCAAGCAAGACGGCCTGTTGTGGAACTGGCGGGTCTGGCGCGACGGCCTGCAGTGGATGTGGGGCAAACATGGCGTGTTCCGCCCGCTGCTGCGCACCTACCGGGACTTCTTCAAGCCCGACTTCCATCCCTGGCAGCACAACAACCTGGAACTGCTCTACCAGGCCCGCCGCGAATTCGACCCGCAGACGGAAATCCAGGCGGCCTAAGCCAGAGCAAAAACGGCAACAAGCAAAGGCGCCACAAAGCCGATGCCCGGGGCGCGGTAATGCGTAGGATGGGTTGAGCGCAGCGATACCCATGCTGTCGAGTTAGGCGCATGACCACGGGCTATCTGCTGATGCGTAGTCAGTTGCGCCGTAACCCACCAAGGGAGGCAGGCCGATCACCGCTTGGTGGGTTACGCGGCGCACAGCTTTTGTTTGTGGGTTAGTGGCGCAGTAACTTTGCCAACCCGACTCTGCGCCGCTAACCCACCCTTCTACAAAAGCGCAACCCGTAGCCCGGATGTAATCCGGGGAAATCTCCCGTCAGCCAACCCGCTCCCGGATTGCATCCGGGCTACGCCCTGACCCTGATCTGCCCTGAACCTGCGGGCCACGGCTAAAACGCAGCCCGCATACCCAAGAATCACCCCAACAGAAAACGCAGGGCATCGGCCGCGCTCTGTTGGGGGATTTCTTCCATGGGCACATGGCCAACCCCTGGATAGGTCTTGACCTGATTGCCCGGCAGGTCGCGCTGCCATAACGGCACGTGCTTGGGCGAGATCCAGCGATCGCGCTCGCCCCACAGCAGCAGGGTCGGCGCCTGGAACTGCGCCACCCGCGCCGGGGAGCCGTGCAGCTCTTGCTGATTGACCTTGAGCAGCGTGCGGAAGATATCCAGCATCGCCCGCCGATTGCCCGGCCGCCGACTCAGGTCGTTGTAGCGGTCGACCACCCCCGGCTTGATCCGCGCCGGCTCGCCGTAGACTTCCTTGATGCCCTGGGCGATCACAGCCCGCGGCATCCACAGCGGCATGGCCAGGGTCGCGCCGGGCAGCGCGGCGGAGGCGATCATCCAAGGCACCTTGGGCATGTGGTAGCCGGCCGGATCGATCAGCACCAGTTTGTCCACCCGCTGCGGCTGGGCCAGGGCGAAGTTCCAGGCGATATAACCGCCCAGGGAGTTACCGACCAGCGAGGCCTTGCTCACGTCCAGGTAATCGAGCAACAGGCCGAACACCTTGATCATGCGCTCGGCCGAATACTGGCCATCGCGCGCCGGGCCGGTCAGGCCGAAGCCCGGCACATCGAAACGGATAACGCGGTAGTGCGCGGCGAATGCCGGCAGCCAGTCGTCCCAGGTGTGCAAGGAGGACACCACGCCATGGATCAGCACCAGCGCCGGTTTGTCCCGGCTGCCCTCGTCGCGGTAATGCAGGTTGAAGCCATCCAGCTCGATAAAGCGCGAGCCGCTGGCGGCATTGCCGTAGCGCGACTTGAGGCTTTCCAGGGGCAAGGCCCCGAAACCCAAACGGGCGAAACCAGCCGCCAATGGCGGCGTCAGCGGGAGACTGGAAGCAGACATGCAGACACCTCGGAATTGTTGTTATGGGCAAGAACTATCCGGGCTATCAGAGCATGTCCAACCGGGGCTGACGCCTAACCTAGGTTGAGCCTGTGGCTGGGCATAGCGAGGCGATCAGCAAGTCGCTAAGCACCCGCTTGGCCTGTTCGATCTCGGCCCGACTGGCGGCGCGCCCGAGCAGCTCCAGGGAGGCGGCTTCCATGGCCCAGATCAGCGCGCGATAGGTCAGCGGATCGGTTGGCCGGGTATCGCCATGCAGACGCTCGGCGAGTAGCCGCGCCATCTCCATATGGGCGTGCTGGCGGTGCGCGGCCAGGGGCGAATCGGCGCGCAGGGCCTCCTCCTGCATCAGACGGATGATAGGGCCGACCGCCAGGTGGTAATCGAAATAGCGCCCGACCATGGCGCTCAGCCAGGCCTGCGGGCTGCCGGCGATGCTCTGCATCTCGCTGAAGCGCGACAACAGCAGGGCCACCGCGGTCTGGTAGATGCCTTCGAGCACCTGCATCTTGTTCTCGAAGTACTTGTAGAAGGTGCGCCGCGACACGTTGGCCGCCGCCAGCAGGTCATTCACCGTGGTCTCGGCCAGGCCCTTGCGGGCAAACACCGGAATCGCCGCCAGCTGGATATTGGTGCGCTGCAGATGGCCGATCAGCGGCCCCTCGCCGTCTTGTTCCTGCTGCTGCGCCACCGCGCCGTAACCGCCCAGGTCTTCGAATACCGCGCGTACCGCGCCCAGTTCAGCCAACGCCTGTTGCATCGTCATCTTCCCAACCAAGGCGCGGGTGACGCCGCAGAGCAAGCTGGTTACTCTGCGAGTTGCTTACTCTGAGCGCCATAGCCGCAGGATTATTGATGTGCTGAACACGCTAACACGCCGCCTCGCATCGCCACTGGCCATCCTTTGGCTGGTTCTGCTGTCGTCCTGGCAGCCCCTGCAGGCCACCGAGCTGTTCTACCTCGGGCAGAAGATTCCCGATATCCACAAACCCTGGAGCAGCGCCGACTATCAACAGCTGCTGGAAGCCCTGGAAAAGGTCGACAAGACCCAGGCCAATGCCCTGCCCAGGCGCGGCGGCGAGTTCACCGGGCCTATCTATGAGCGCATGGTCAGCGAAGAGAATTTCCGCCCGCAGCTGAATATCTATGCACCGCTGGAGCTGCGGCAGAACGAGGCCCGCGAGGCGCTGTTCCGCCTCAAGGAGCTGATGCGCCTGTACTTCGACTTTCGCGCCGCGCAGCAACCCTACGCCGCCGAAGCCCTGGGCTTGATGAGCTATTCGCTGCGCCAGCAGGCGGTGCTGTTCACCCTCACCAGCGAGTTCTGGATGACCCTGGCGCAGAGCGAGCAGAGCAATCCCATGCGTCTGCAGGGCCTGCATGAAACCAAGGCGGCGGCGGCCATGCTCACCTCCAGCGCGCTGGACTACCTGGGTCTGACCACACAATTCGGCCGCGAAGAGCTGGTGCTCTACAGCGCCGAACTGAGCAAGCAGCTACCGGAGTTATTTATCCATTTGCGCGGCGAGGTGCGCGAGCAATTGCTGCTGCGCGCCGAACAGCTGGCGCAGCAGCACGCCTATGCCGAGGTGCGGCAGAACATGCAGGAGTTGCTGCCGGTGCTGCTGAGCATTCAACAGGATGTGCAGGCCCAACTGGCCGCCGCCAAGCCGAACAAAGCACTGCAACCCAAGCTCGACCTGTCGGTGCCAGCAGCTACCGATTTAGCGCAATAAACCCAGGCCCTTAGCCCGCGCCACCGCTTGAGTACGCCGCTCGACCCCGAGCTTGCTGTTGATATGGCGGGCGTGGGTCTTCACCGTATGCAGGGAGATAAACAGGCGCTCGCTGATCTGCTGATTGGAGCAGCCCTGGGCGATCAGCTGCAACACCGCCAGCTCCCGCCCACTCAGGGCCTCGACCACGGAGGCCGACTCGGCAGCGTCCTGGTCGTTCTGCGCTGGCTGCGGCAACGCCGCCAGCAAGGCCGCGCCGAGTGGGCAGCCGCCATGGCTCAAGAGCTGCGCGCGCAACCAGCCCGGCTGCTGGCTCAGCAGGTCATGGAAGGGCAACAAACCGCCCCCCGCCGCCGACTGCAAGGCGCCGCGCAACTGTTGCTGGGCTTCGCGCTCGCGCCCGCCCGCCAGCAGCAGGCCGGTCAGCTGCATCTGCGCAATAGCCGCGAGCAGTAGCCCGCCGCTCGCTTGAGCACGCTGGCCGAGGGCGCGCAAACGCCGCTCGGCCTCTCCCGGTAAACCGCGCAGGCATTCGAGCCTGGCCTGGTGTAAGTCGATATACAGCGGCAGCTGCGGGTGGAACTCCGGCGCCGCGGCCGCCTGCTCGCCGCTATAGGTCTGGGCCAGCCGGCTCAGCCAGAAGCCGGCCAGTTCGCTCTGGCCCTGACGCAACCACAGCTCGCATTTGTACAGGGTGATCATCGCCAGGTAGTAGACCGCCGGGATATCCCAGATATGCATCAGGCGCTCGGCCTCGGCCAGCTGGGCAAAGGCTTCGGACAGGTTGCCGCAGCGCCCCTCCAGGCTGGCCAGCACGCAATGCCCGATCAACAGGCTGCTATCGCGACAGGCGCGGGCCTCGGCTATCCCGGCCAGCAAGCGCTGGCGCGCCTGCTCTGGCTGCAGGCGCAGGCTGAGCAGGTAGCCTTCGTACAGGATCAGACGCCCGCGCACCGCATACTGGCGCTGCGCCGGCAAACCGCTCAGCCGCTGCAAGCCCTGCTGCACTTCCTCCAGCGCGCGCAGCACCTCGCCGCGCGCCTGCAGCACCCGCGCCCGGTCGTAATGGGCCAGGGCCTCGAACAAGGGATTGCCGACCCGCTGCGCCAACTCCAGGGCCTCGCGATTCAAGCCGCGGGCGCGCCATAGATCGCCCTGCACTATCGCCAGGTTGGCCAGGCTGGACAGGCACATCAGGCGCTGGCCGTAGCGTTCCTGGGGCAAGCAGGTCAGCGCCTCGGCGCAATACTGCTGGGCCCGCAGGCTATCGCCACGGCCACGGGCAATCACCCCGCTCACCGCCATCCATTGCGCCAGCAGCGCTTGCTGCTCGGCGGCGCTGGGCGCCGGGAGAAAACGTTGCAGCTGGCTGACCAGCTCTTCGGCTGCATCCAGCTGACAGGCCAATGCCAGGGCCCAGCCGTAGAGCGCGATCAACCGCGGCGTGCTGGCCAGCAGGCTGTCGGGTAAGTCCATCTTCCAGCGTAATAAGGTGGCGACATTCTGCTCGGCCAGCAGCTGCTCCTCGGACAGGCTCTGTACCAGATTGGCCGCCACATCCGGCTGCCCGGCGCGTAGCGCCTGCTCTATCGCCTCATCCAGCAAGCCCTGGGCGCTGAACCAGCGGCAGGCGCGCAGGTGCAAACCCGCCGCCGGCTGACTCAGGCCGCTGGCCGGGCGACTGCGCAGCAGATCGGAAAACAGATGGTGGTAACGAAACCACTTGCCCTGCTCATCCAGGGGCACCAGAAACACCTGATGGGCCTGCAGATGGCGCAGAATCGCGGCGCTGTCATGGCTATCGCGCAGGGCATCGCAGAGCTCGGCGCAGAAGCGCTCCTGGCTAGCGGTCTCATACAGGAACGCCTGCACCTCGGCGGGCAGGCACTCGATGACCTCTTCCAATAGATAGTCGCGAATCAAGCCTTCGGCCCCGTGGGGCACGGGCAGCGCGCCCTCCTCGTGCGCCTCGCTGGTGGCCAACGACCACAGGCGCAGACCGGCCACCCAGCCCTCGCTGCGCAGCAACAGGTCGGCAAGCGCTTTAGCCGATAGATGCGCGCCCTGGCGGGTCAGCAACTCGATAGCTTCTTCATCGGTCAGGCGCAGATCCTGCTCATGCAATTCCAGCAACTGACGCGACAGGCGCAGGCGCGCCAGGTGCCAGTCCGGGCGCTGGCGGCTGGTGACCAGCAACAGCAGGCCGGCGGGCAGGTGATTGAGGAAGAACTGCAGGCAGCGATCCAGCACCGCGCCCTGGGCCAGGTGGTAGTCATCCAGCACCAGCAATACCGGCTGCTGCGGATCGAGGAGTACGGCCAGCTCATCCAGCAGCCCGTCCAGCCACTCCTCGAAGGCAAAAGGTTGATGGCGCTGGCGCAGCCGCAACAGCCCCAGGGCATCCTCGCCCAGCCCCGGGAAAAACTGCTGCAGGCCCGCCAGCAGGCGCTCGAGGAAGCGCCCCGGATCGCTGTCACGCTGATTCAGGCCCAACCACAGGCTCTGCCAATGCCCGGGCAGGCGTTCGCAAAACTCTATGGCCAGGGAGCTCTTGCCAAAACCTGCGGGCGCGCTGACCAACAGCAAGCGCCCCGCCAGACCGGCCAGCAAACGCTCGCACAGGCGCGGCCGCGGCACGTAGCTGGAAGGCAAAGGCGGACGGTAGAAATGCCCGCCCACCGTGATGGGCGCAGAAACTAAGCCAGGGATTCGAGACAGATCAGTCATCAGCCGGTTTCTTGTAGTAGTCAGGCAGAGGCACTACCGATGCTCCGCAGACTAGCGCCTTAGAGCGGGCATTTGAAGCCCCGCGGGAAACCAGCGCTTTCACCCAGACCTGACCTTGCTTCATTTCCCGGACAAAACCACTGCGATGCAGCTTTGCAGCTAGTCCGCACAACAGTCTGCGCCTTAAGTTGCGCCATAAAAAAACCGGCCCCAAGGGGCCGGTTTCTTATGCAGCGTTACAGCGGATTAACGAACGCCCGCCTGGCGCAGAGCCGCCGGGGTGTAATCGCTTTCCTTGGCTGGGTAGCCGAACTCGTACGAGCTCTTCTCTTCGTTCTTCATACCCAGGGCCAGGTAACGACCGGATTGCAGGTCATACAGGGCTTCCAGGGTGTACCACGGCACTTGCTTGTCGTAGTAGTACTGGGCATGGGCTTCAGCTACACGCCACAGGGTACCGCGACCGTCGTAGTGGTCGATTTGCGCCGCTTGCCAGGTGTCTTCGTCGATAAAGAAGTCACGCTTGGCATAGATGTGACGCTCGCCGGTTTTCAGGGTTGCGGTCACATGCCAGACGCGGTGCAGCTCATAACGGGTCAGGTCCTGGTTGATATGGCCAGCCTTGATGATCTGGTCATATTTCAGCTTCGGCGAGTCCAGCTTGTAGCTGTTGTAAGGAATGTAGATTTCCTTCTTGCCGTTCAGCTTCCACTCGTAACGGTCAGGTGCACCGTTGTACAGGTCGAAGTTGTCGGAAGTACGCAGGCCATCGGCGGCGGTACCCGGACCATCGTAGGACACCTGCGGCGCGCGACGTACGCGACGCTGACCGGCGTTATACAACCACGCCAGACGCGGTTCCTTCACCTGGTTGAGGGTTTCGTGCACCAGCAGTACGTTACCCGCCAGACGCGACGGCGCGGTTACCCGTTGCTTGAAGTAGAACAGCACGTTGCTTGGCTTGCTGGTGTCGGCATCCTTGAGCGCACCCCGGAAGGTGAACTCATCCTGGAAGTACACCATGCTGTAGGAGCCATTGGCCTGCGGAGTCGCCTGGGTGACCAGACGCTTCACGCTGCCGCCGCGGTAGCGGGTGATATGGTTCCAGATCGCTTCCAGACCGTCCTTAGGAATCGGGAAGGGGTTGGCCTGCGCGAAGTTCTCCAGACCGTTACCGCCCTCGACCAGTTTGGTGGTGGTGGCGTTTTGCTTGGCAGCCGCCAGAATGTCATCCGGCATGCTGGCCGTACGGTGGGTCGGGTACACCGGAATCTTGTAGCTGTCCGGGTAACGCTTGAACAGCGCCTGCTGGCCAGGGGTCAGTTTGTCTTTGTACTGATCCATGTTCTGCGCAGTGATGGTGAATAGCGGCTGCTCGCTGGCGAACGGATCCGACAGGAAGCCCGCACCATCGGCAGTACCGGCAGTGGCTGGCAGACCGCCGGTCCAGGCCGGGATCGAGCCATCGGCATTGCCGGCCATCTCGGCACCCACTGGAGTCAGGGTGGTGCCCAGTTTGGCCGCTTCATCCGGCGATACCGCCGCCATCACACCGCTGGCCAGCAGCGAGAGAGTCAGAGCACTGGTTTGCAGCAGACTTTTTGTTGTTTTCATATACATAGTCTTCCTCAAAATTCCCGTCCGCTTAGAAGTTCACACCAACGCTGAAGGCCAAGAAGTCGCGATCGATTGCTGTGTTGTATTCGCCACCGAAGAAGTCGGTATAGGCCAGGCTGGCGCTATAGGTGTTCTGGTAGTCGGCATCCAGGCCCAGGCTAACGGCCTTAGCGCCCTCGGTAAACAGGCCGTTAGGACCATAACCGTCGACGTCATGCGACCAAGTCACACTGGGTTTCAGGTTGACCCCGGCAAATACGTCCGGATAGTCCCAAATTGCTTTGGCGCGGTAGCCCCAAGCGGTAGTTGTTACGAAGCCGTCGTCTTCGCAGTACTTGCTGACGTTTTCGGCAGTCGCGCTGCCCAGGGTGCTGGCATTGAGCGTGCTACAGGTATTGAACGGGCCAGTGGCCGGCAAAGGACCAGGTCCGAAGACAGGGTCGCGGCCGTAGCGCAGTTCGCTGGAGTTTTCTAAACCACCAACATGAACAATGCCCACTTCGCCCACCAGGGTCAGGCGAGAAGCCCCCATGACCTGATCAAAGAAGTGGGTAAAGGTGGTCTGGAACTGAGTGATTTCCTTGCGGACATAGCCGTTGATTTCACTACTCGGCTGCCCCTCGATCAAGGATGCATTACCAAATAGCGGAGAACCGCCGAAATCAGGAAGCGGTGTGACGCCTGAAAACAGAATATCGGTGGTATTGAGCAACACCGGCGCATTGGGTCGGTAGCTCAACTCACCGCTCCAGGAAGTACCTGTAGGCAAGGTAGTGGAAAAACTCAAGCCATAAAGCCGAATATCCTCTGGATATTCAAGGAAATAACTCCCATTCCCTGCTACGACCAGCGGCGCGGCTGCACCCAGCAAAGGCGCAATAGCGTAAACATCCGCACTCGCCGATGCGGCGCTGAAGGCGGGAGTACGGCTGTGGTAGTTCATGGCATACAGGCCAAATTCAGTATCAAGCGGCTGGGCGAAGTAGCGTAGCGCTGCACCAAACTGACCACTGTCACGCGCGTCACGATCCCCTGTGCGGGGAACTAAAACCCCCTCGGAGTTCTGATCGATCACCAAGTCTGGGCGCCCAAAACCGAAGGTGAGTGCGCCATTAACCGCAGCACCAACTGCTGGGTTGTTGTTCAACACCCGAAGGTTATTATCGCAACCGTCAGCAATAATATCCGGCTGAGCAAAGAAGGTGCCGCAGTTATCGGCAACGGTCTGGTCCCACTCCAACTGATAGAAGGCTTCGGCGGACAGATTTTCAGTCAGGCTCTGGGACACATAAAACATATTGACCGGAATCAGGCCTTCCTTGACCTCCGCGCCTGGGCGGCGGAAAGCTGATGCGTCTACAGGGTTTATAGAGTTGATACTGTTCTGGATAAAGGTGCTTTCACCCCAACTGACCACCTGCTTGCCCAGACGCACCGAGCCTGGTTGCTCGCCAATGGCGTAGTTGTGATAAACGAAGGCGTCGAGGATCTGCGCGCCAGAAGCCTGGGCGGCTTCCTTGCGGTTGTGATCATCGATGTCCTTGAACAACCGCTGCTCATCCTTGGTCTCGAAGTCATACCAATATTTGCCGCGAACGAAGACGCCGGTATCGCCATACTTCAGCTCGAGATCATGGATACCCTTGAAAATCTTCGAGAAGGTTTCACCCCTCTTGAAGTTCTGGCGGGAGTCATCAGTGGTTTGCGACAAGCCATCACCACCATTGTTGACACCAATCAGATCTGGATCGGCACTACGGGTCGACCAGCTAGCGCCAACCGACAGGGACGAGTCGAACTGGCCTTCGATTTCACCGATATTGAAAGTAACGCCGAACGCGGGTGCGGCGAGGGTGGATGCGAGGCTGACGGCCAGCGGCAGTTTTGCCAGGCGCCAGATTTGCTGTGTTTTTGTCATCGACGCTACTCCATGTGTTTTTGTTATGGATGGTGCGGACTATAGCCAGCGGGTATTACTGCTTGATCCCTCGAAAGTGTGATTTGCAGCCCCCAGGCACTCTGGCTCGCAGGTTTCGGCGCGGTGGCCGGCTTCAACCAAGCCGAGAATGGCTTGAATAGAGCAATTAACAAGCCAAACGCTTGTTTGACTGACCAGTCACTAAATTACGCAGTAGTTTTGCCAAAACAGCGGCCAATCCGGCCGCCGCAAATAACCCGAAATTAGCCAATACAGCCCAGCGAGAAACACCCACCAACCCAGTTAAAACGCTTGTTTCAGAGCTAAACCTAATACTGGGCGACAGCCTGGCCGCGCCCAGCACCGAAAGGCTTACAGGGTGGACAAAAATGCACTGCCGGCGGCCTTCCACTGCGCGATATCCAGGCGGATGCGCTTCTTGTCCAGCTTGCCGACGCTGGTCTTGGGAATTTCGGTAACAAGGGCGATCTGCGAGGGTATCGCCCACTTATTGATGCTGCCCTGCTCGACAAAAGGTTTGAGGTGTTCCTTCAGACCTTTGGCGTCCAGGGCCTGGCCTTCGCGCAGCACCAGCAGGGCGAAGGGCCGCTCACCCCACTGCGGATCGACCACGCCGACCACCGCCACTTCACGCACGGCGGGGTGACGGCTGATCAAATCTTCCAACTCCAGGGAGGAGATCCACTCGCCGCCGGTCTTGATCACATCCTTGATGCGGTCGCGGATGTCGATAAAGCTGAAATCGTCGATGGTGGCCACATCGCCGGTGTGCAGCCAGCCGTGCTCCCAGAGCTCCGCACCTTTTTCCGGTTCACGGAAGTAACCCTGAGTCAGCCAAGGTGCGCGCAGCACCAGTTCGCCCTGGCTTTCGCCATCGGCCGGTAACAAGCTGCCATCGGCCGCCATGATCGCCGCTTCAACCAGCGGCACCGGCACGCCGGCCTTGATCCGGTAGCTGATGCGTTCATCCTCGCTACCGGCCAGCAACTCATCGTTGATATGGGCGCAGGAGATCAGCGGGCAGGTTTCCGACATGCCATAGGCGGCAGTCAGCTGGATGCCGCGGGCCTTGGCCGCCTCATACAACGAACGATTCAAGGCACTGCCGCCGATAATCAGCTTCAGGCCACCGAAGTCGTGGCCCTGGGCGATGGGGGCGCCCATCACCATCTGCAGAATGGTCGGTACACAGTGGGAGAAGGTCACCTTCTCCTCGCGGATCAGGCGGCACAGCATGTCCGGCTCGTAGCGGCCCGGGTAGACCTGTTTGACGCCGAGCATGGTGGCCACATAGGGAATGCCCCAGGCATGCACATGGAACATCGGGGTGATCGGCATATAGACGTCATTGCTGCCGAGCAGGCGGATGCTGTCCAGGCTGCCCAGCACGCTGGCGGCGGCCAGGGTGTGCAGCACCAGCTGGCGGTGGGTGAAGTACACGCCCTTGGGATTGCCGGTGGTGCCGGTGGTGTAGAAGGTGGTGGCGACCGAGTTCTCGTCGAAATCCGGGAAGTCGTAGCTGGGGCTGGCGGCGGCCAGCAGCGTCTCGTACTCGCCGATCAGGTTGGGCAGGTCGGCAGTTTTCTCCACCGCATCGGTCAGCAGCAGGGTTTTCTCCACCGTGCTCAGCTGGCTTGCGATGCCCTGGTACAGCGGCACGAACTCGCTGTTGACCAGCACGAACTTATCCTCGGCATGGTTCATGGTGTAGAGGATCTGCTCGGCCGAGAGGCGGATATTGATGGTGTGCAGCACCGCGCCGATCATCGGCACGGCGAACATGCATTCCAGGTAACGGTGGCTGTCCCAATCCATCACCGCCACGGTGTCCCCGGCCTTCACCCCGGCCGCGCTCAGCACATTGGCCAGGCGAGCGACACGCTCGTTGAGGGTGGCGTAGCTGTAACGCCGCTGATCGCGATAGACGATCTCGCGGGTCTTCTCGTAACGACTGCCGGACAACAGCAGGCGCCTGATCAGCAAGGGGGCTTGGTGGGCATTCGCAACGGGCGCAATCACGCGGGTCTGCAGCATGGCGGTACCTTCTTCTGGGTTTTTTCAGTGCCGCCAATCTAGAGGGCTGACGCTTCGGTCAAATCAGCCCAAAGAATGATTTTCCGCATGACTCTTCGGCCACTTTTGGTCACGCCGTAAAACCCACGGCTGTCACTCTGTTTGTTCTGATCCGCATGAGGATTTAATGCACTGAAGAACACCGGCGGCAGGCGCGGTATCGCCTCGCTGTGCATCGGCGGTGGTGGTTGAGCTGATCTAAGGTTTAACGCGACCTCGTAGGGTGGGTTAGGCGCGCGTTGCCAATAGAGCTGCCGCCCTACGGGTTCTGTTGCGCCGTAACCCACCATCGGCGCAACGCGATCGATTGCCTGGTGGGTTACGCGCCGCGCTCCAATCGCGTCCGGATTATCGGCAGGGGTTCTGCGTCGCTAACCCACCCTTCGACTGCTGCACTTCCCCCGGCTAGATGCCAATAAAGTCCAGCGACTTGCCCACCTTGCGCCAGAAGCTGCGCTGCATGCGCTCGGTTTCACCGCTGGCGACTATGCGTTCGAAGGGTTGCACTTCGCGGGTTGGACCTATCTCCGTATCGGCAAGCGCCTTGGACACCAGTTGCAGCGGGCCATCGCCCTGGCTGGGCGCCTGATCGCTCACCGGCGGCGGATTGAGTTCGTCGTAGCGCAGGTAATAGACGCCCCCGGCCTCGGCATCCAGGGCGAAACTGCAGATGCGGGTGAAGTCCAACGGGCCGTCGGCCAACAGGGTCCAGTGGGTGCCAAACAGCGGGCGGCGCATCTCCAGCTGATAGCTGGCAATCTCGAACTCCAGCACCAGATAGCCGTTGCTCGGCAGGCTGCCGATGCGCTGGTTATTCAGAAATAGCGCCGGCGCTTCCAGCTCCTGATCGGCCCAGGCGCTTTGCGGGCGGTAGAGATAGACCAGGGCATGGTTGTCGTCGCGCAACTGATGCGCGCGGAAGGCGGCGCCCGCGGTGGCGCCAAAGAACGCACCGGGTGTCGAGCAGCCACTCGACGCCAGCGCTAACAGCAAGGCAAACAGGGGCAAACAGCGCATCGCCGGCATCCTTATGGGAAATATGCCGCCGAGCATAGCCGGGGCCGCGCCGGCCCACACCCGACAAAAGTGCGGGTCAGCCGCGACGATCGAGCAGGTTGACCGCCAACCTATCCAGCCAGCCCCACAGGCGTTGCTGCATGCGCCGCCACAGGGGCCGCGCGCGCCAGTCGTCCAGGGTGATTGGCTGGCTGTCGGCGAAATCCGCCTGAAAGCTGGCGGCCACGCTGGCGCTAAAGGCCGGGTCGAGGGCTTCCAGATTGGCGTCGAGGTTGAAGCGCAGGTTCCAGTGATCGAAGTTGCAGGAGCCGACGCTGACCCAGTCATCCACCAGCACCATCTTCAGGTGCAGAAAGCGCGGCTGGTATTCGAATATCTGCACCCCGGCCCGCAGCAGGCCGGGGTAGTAACGCTGGCCGGCAAAGCGGATCGGCGGGTGATCGGTATGCCGGCCGCTGAGCAGCAAGCGCACCTCGACGCCCCGCAACGCCGCTTTGCGCAAGGCGCGGCGGACTTTCCAGGTCGGCAGAAAGTAGGGTGTGGCCAGCCAGATACGCGTCTGCGCGCCGCGTAGCGCACGCACCAGGGACAGCAGGATGTCGCGATGCTGCAGGGCGTCGGCAAAGGCTACGCGGCCCAACCCCTGCCCGGCTGGCGGCACGGGCGCCATGGGCCTGAGCGCCAGCGGCACGCGCGGGCGCCAGGCAATCCGCGCCTGGCGGCTCAGCCACTGGCGTTCGAACAATTGCAGCCAGTCGGCCACCAGGGGCCCGCTGATTTCCACCATCATTTCGTGCCAGCGGCTGGCGCTCTCACCCGGGGTCCAGAACTCATCGGTAGCCCCGGTGCCGCCGACAAAGGCGAACTGCCCATCGACCAGCAACAGCTTGCGGTGATCGCGATGGAAGTTGCGCAGCCCATGCTTCCAGCGCAGCGGGTTGTACCAGTGCAGCTGCACCCCGGCCGCGCTGAGCTGCAGGCGTTGCGCCTGCGCCAAGGCCTGGGCGCCATAGGCATCGAACAGGCAGCGTACGGTCACGCCGCGCCGCGCCGCCGCGCACAGGACTTCGATCAGCGCAGTGGCGCAGGCGCCGCTTGCCACCAGATAGAGTTCCAGCTCCACCTGCTGGCGCGCCGTGGCTATCGCCTCGAGCATGCGCGGAAAGAAGCGCTCGCCGTCGATCAACAGGGCAAGCGCGTTGCCACGCCGCCAGGGGAAGACGTTATCGGCCATGGCCGCGCACGCTAGGGCTGGTAGAGAGGGGCATCGGGCCTCGCCGGCAGACGAATAAGCCGCCACCATAGCCTGCCCATCGCCCCTTGCAAACCCTGCCCCTAAGCCGGTGCCAGTACTCGGCGTGGCTCGTTAGAACCTGTTTACGATCTCGCGAGCTAGAGCCAGACAAGGCAAAAACAGCCGAGGAAGCGCAGTTTACGAGCTGTAAATGAGCATGACTCGTTTCACTCGCCCTTCGGGTCGCGCTAAAGCGCGTTAGCCGCAAGCAGCTTGCCGAGGCTGTTTTTAACGCCGGATGGCCGACGCGCAGCAGATCGTAAACAGGTTCTTAGGACGCCGGCAGTGGCGCGCTCTCGGGCAGCAACTGGCAACCCTGGCGCGGGCCCAGCCATTGCGCGGTCTGGGTGCTGCCCAAGGCGCGGGCGACTACCCACTTGTTGGCGGCGTCATCGAAGAAGCCTGCGAGCGGCACGTACTGCTCGACATAGGCGGCGCAGTAGTCCGCCGGGTTATGGCTGACATAACGGCAGGAGCAATATTCCTTGGCCGAATAGGCGCCGACTATCCCGGGGAAGGCCTGCAAATGCTCGCGGTTGTGCCAGGCCAGGGCGGCCACCGACAGGGCCAGAACCAGCAACAGGCTGCTGAAAGGACGACGACGGATCATGGTTGCACCTCACTGGCGAAGGCCGCTTGCACCAACTTGAGCAACTGGTTGTGCTGGAAGCTGCCGTCACGGTCATCGGCGTAACGCACTATCACCAGCCGTTCCCTCGGTAACACATAGAGGCCCTGGCCCCAGTGGCCGAGCGCGGCGAAGGTCTCGCCCGGCGCATCCACCCAGGGCTTGCGCGCCCCGGCCACGGCGGCATTCAACCACCAGTGGCCGCCCGGCACGGCGTCATCGGCTTTGCCGGCTTGCGCCAGGTAATTGGCGAAGGGCGTGCGGTTGAAGTCGATCCAGGCCTTGGGCAGCAACTGCCGCTCGCCCCAACGGCCGTCGCGCTGCATCAGCAGGCCGACGCGGGCCAGGTCGCGGGCGGTCATATAAGCATAGGAGGAGCCGACGAAGGTGCCGGAGGCGTCCCGCTCCCAGACCGCGGACTCGATCCCCAATGGCTCGAACAGCGCGGTCCAGGGATAGTCGGCATAGGCCGCTTCGCCGAGCATGCCCTTGAGCGCCGCCGACAGCACATTGCTGTCGCCGCTGGAGTAGTGAAAGCGCGCGCCCGGCTCGGCAGCGGCCTCGTGGGCCGCGGTAAAGGCCGCCATATCGCTGCGCCCGCGGGTGTAGAGCATGGCCACCACCGAGGATCTCAGCGGCGCGTATTCGTAGTCTTCCTGCCAGTCCAGGCCCGAGGCCCAGTTGAGCAAGTGCCCGATCTTGACCTGTGGGTGCGCGGCAAAGGGCGGGTAATACTCGGCCACCGGCGCATCCAGGCGAAAACGCCCCTGACCGTAGGCCACCCCTAGGGTGGTGGCGAGCAGGCTCTTGGCCATGGACCAGGTCAGGTGCGGCGTGGCGGCCTGGGTCGGGGCGGCGTAGCGCTCATAGATCAGCTGGCCGTCATGGATCACCAGCAAGGCATCGGTGCGCACGCCGGCCCGGCTGGCCTCGTCGCGCGTCGGGAAGGCATAGTTTTCCAGGGCGCTGAGCGCGGCGCTGGGCGGCGCGGGCCGGCTCGTCCAGTCGGCAGCGGGCCAGTTCTCGGCCTGCGCAGCGGCGCAACCCAGGGCTAAGCCGCAGGCCAGGGCCAGCCGCGTAGCGCAGTGAAGATAGGACATAAGGCCACCTGTTGCTC
The DNA here is from genome assembly GCF_030696055.1 of Pseudomonas sp. Lineage (GTDB taxonomy): Bacteria > Pseudomonadota > Gammaproteobacteria > Pseudomonadales > Pseudomonadaceae > Aquipseudomonas. The sequence continues at coordinate 28,736 of NZ_JAUYNP010000218.1, forward strand.
GATCGGAGGCGGCACCCTAGCACGCGGCCGATTACAGCCCAAAGCTCTAACAGGCCGTTGAAAAACTACCTGCGTTGCCGATACGGCGTTAAAAACAGGCTCGGAATGCTCATTTACAGCTCGTAAACTCCGATTCCTCGCCTGTTTTTGCCTTGTCTCGGCTGCCTCGCCTACATTTTTCAACGGCCTGCCAAATCCGCCGGCTCTGCGCAGAATCCGGCGCACTAGCTCAGGACTCATCACTTGGGCAGGCGGTAATCCTCGGGGCCCATCAGGTCCAGGCCGCATTCGAGGTTCTCGATCCAGTAGAGAAAGGCGTTGATCATCTGCGCGCCGACGAAGGGCCGGCCGTGCTGCGGCACTAGCATGGTCACATCCATCTCCCGCACCATGGCCGCCCACAGCCGACAGACCTTGTTGCTGGCCATATAGCGGCGGTGAAAGCCGAGCATATGCGGCACATGGCCGACGAAGTCGCTCACCGGCGTGGCGTCATCCACCAGGGAGGCGCCCATATCGCCGGAGAAGAGGATCTTGCTCAGCGGGTCATACAGCTGGAAGTTGCCCACCGAATGGAGAAAGTGCGCTGGCACGGCTTTCAGCGTGCACTGGCCCAGGGCGAAGGACTGGCCACGGTCCGGCAGCGCGATGATGCGGTCGAAGGTGTTGATGCCGCGGCTGAGGGCCAGGTAGTTGGCCGTCAGGTGCGGCAGAAAGCGCGCCCACAGCTTGGAGCAGATCACTTGCGCGCGGGTGTGCAGCAGCCACTTGGCCAGGGAGGCGATGATGTCCGGGTCCTGGTGCGAGGCGAAGATATAGGTCAGCTCCTGCAGCGGGATGTGCTTGGACAACTCCAGCGACAGCGGCGTGTAGGTCAGGTCGCCGCCCGGATCGAGCAGCAGGTATTGCTCGTGATCGGTGATCAGAAACTGATTGGACTGCACCCCCTCGCCGCTGACCAGATCATCGAACATCAGGCATTGGTGGTGGCCGTTGTCGAACAGCACTATGGGTTCGCGTCGCATGGCAGGCTTTCTCCCGAAAGCCCGCGACCATAATGCGCTTACCGTCCCGGCTTACTGATCTGGATCAAGCCGGCATGGCGTTCGGGCAACCCAACCTGTGGCCAACCGGCCTAGAGGGTTATGCCGAGCAATGTCTGCGCCTTCTGCAGACGCTTGCTGCGCGCACTGCCCGCAATCGACAACAGCCCCTGGTCGCGCTGCCATAGCTGCGCCCAGGCTGGCGGCCCGGCGGCGAAGGCCGCATCCAGCTCGCCGCGCAGGCTGTCGAACTGGGCGAATAGCCCGGCCAGCAACAGATGACCGGCCGGCGCGCTCGGGCACTGCCGCGCCACTTCGGCGCAACCGGCCAGCAGGCCGAGCAGGCGCAACTGCACAGGCTGCGGCCAAGCCGACTCCTGCCCCACACCGAATAGCCAGGCCGTCACCGCGCTCAACACATGCAGGTCTTCGATGCTGCGAAAGGGCTTCACATAGTCGTCCCAGCCATCGCCGGCCAGGCGCTCGCAATGAGCATGCTCCAGATGCAGGCGGGCATGCCCGATATCCGGCATCAAGGGCA
>NZ_JAUYNP010000226.1 GCF_030696055.1 Pseudomonas sp.
CACCGGGCAGGAGGCCGAGTTTATCTCCGGTGGCGAGTTCCCCATCCCGATCACCGAGGATGAGGGCATCACCATCGAGTTCAAGGAATTCGGCGTAGGGGTGAAATTCCTTCCGGTGGTGCTCGACTCGGGACGGATCAACCTCAAGCTGAATGTCTCGGTCAGCGAGCTTTCCAACGTCAACTCGCTGCTGCTGGATACCGGCCTGGACAGCGTGCTGGGTGAAGGGGTGGCGCAGCTTATCCCGTCGCTGACCAAGCGCAGCGCCGAGTCCACCGTCGAACTCGGCGACGGCCAGACCATCACCATCGCCGGCCTGATCAGCGAAAACACTCGCGATTCCCTCAGCCGTTTCCCCGGCCTGGGCGATGTGCCGGTGCTCGGCCATCTGTTCCGCAGCCAGGAGTTCATCAACGGCGAAACTGAGCTGGTGATCCTAGTCACACCCTATATCGCCAAACCTATCGACGCCAAAACGGTGCGGCTACCCACCGAAAAATTCGTCGAACCGAGTGACCTGGATTTTTACCTGCTCGGCAAGACCAAGGGCCGTGAGCCTGGGCGTGCAGTCCCCGTCAGTCTCGGGGTGACCGGCGGCAGTTTTGGCCATGACCTCAATTAGGTGCAACCAGCTGGAGACAACGACCATGAAAGTCATGATTTCTCTTTCGCTGTTACTGCTCGTACTACCCGGCTGCATGACCTACGAAGAGGGCCGGGTCGGTCCGCTGGGTCATAGCGTGTACCAGACCACCTACCAGCAGATCGCCAACAAGGAAGTGGCCGCCAGTCCGGGCACCGACGTTTCGCCCACCGGCACCGATGGCCCGCTGACCGAGAAGGTGTTGGACAGCTTCCGTGGTGTCACCGGTGATGCGGCCCAGGTCGGCCAGCCGATCCAGATCAATATTGGTAACTGAGGGTTACGACTATGAGTCCCCGTCTTCATCGGCCGTTCACCGCGACGCCGGGGCGCCAGCGGGGCGCGGTGATAGTCCTGATCGTGATAGCTCTGGTAGCCATGCTGCTGATGTCGGCTCTGGCGCTGGACGGCGGCCATATGCTGTTGAACAAGACGCGTCTGCAGAACGCTGTGGATGCCGCTGCCTTGAGCGGCGCCAAGACCTTGAGCAAGGTATTGGATAGCGGCAATGCCTCCAGCCTGACTCGGGATGCCGTGTTGAATACGCTAACGCTCAACGCCAACGCTTCGGGTAACGGCGAGCTGGCTGAGGCGGTCGATGGCAACATCGCTGGCTTCACCGTGGTGGAGCTGGCCGCCAGCGTCTATGGCCCGTTCTCCTATCCTGGACCGCTGAATTCCAGATATGTGCGGGTAACGGTGCCGAGCTATCCCCTAGCCGGGTTCTTCTGGAACTTCGCCCAGGCATTCGGCGATGGCAACCTGGGCGCTAAGCAGGTAGCGGCTATTGCCACCGCCGGCCCTAGCCCCACCAGTCCCTGCGATATAGTGCCCATGATGGTCTGTGGCGACCCCAACCAGTACGACCCGGAGAATGGGATGTTCTGGGGCTACCAGTTTGGCGATCTGGAAGTGCTGAAAAGCGCGGCCGGCAATGAGCCGGCAATAGGGCCTGGTAACTTCCAGTTGATCCGCCTGGGCGACGACGCCGGCGCGGCGGATATCCGCGCCGCCTTGTGCGGGGGGACCAACCAGTGCAATACGGTGGGTGAGGAGGTTGAGACCGAACCGGGTAATCAAGTGGGCGCGGTGGCCCAGGGGCTGAACACCCGCTTCGGTGTGTACAACGGGCCAGTCAGCGCCCAAGCCTGTCCGCCGGATCTGGTGGTTAGCTTCAGCTCGCCGAAGATGACCTACGACGACAGCACCTCGCCGCCGCAGGTGCAGTACCAGGGACAGGAGGTCACCTCCAATAACGGCGATCTGTCCACCTCCGCCGAGGCGCTGCTCGACTACAACGACTGGAAGCAGAGCGTCGCCAATTGTCCCGGTGGCTGCGAGGCCAATGGGGTCTTCGAGCGGCGCATGCTCAATATCGTGGTGGGTAATTGCGATGGCGAGTCTGGTGGGCAAACTTCGGTGCCGGTGCTGGGCTTCGGCTGCTTCTTCGTGCTGCAGACGGTGAGTCAGCAGGGCAACCAGGCGCAGATCTTCGGCCAATTTGTCAAGGAGTGCCAAGGCGACAACGTCCCAGGCCCTACTCCGACTGTGGGACCGCAGGTCATCCAGCTGTACAAGACCTATATCGACAATACTCGGACGCCGAGCACTGACTCCTAGGAGGTATGTGATGAGCTGTCATGCCTTCAAGCGGACCCAGACCCAGCGCGGGGTAGCCATGGTGGAGTTCGCCATCGTCCTGCCGTTGCTGCTGCTTATGCTCCTGGCCGTCGGTGAGTTCGGCCGTATGCTCTACCAATACAACAGCTTGCTGCAGGCCAGTCGTGACGCCAGTCGCTTTGTAGCGGGCAAGGCCTGGAACGCTACCCTTGGGCAGATAGAGTTGAGTGGAGACCTGCAGACCCAGACGAAAAACGTCGCGGTTTATGGCGTGCCTTCCAATCAGGCTGGTTTCCCCCCGGTGGTGTCGGGGCTGACCACCGCGGACGTGGCGGTGTCTTCGGTGGGCGCTGAGCATGTGCAGGTAAGCATCACCTTCACCTTCTGCCCGGTGATCGGCAGCGGCAATTGCGGGGGTTCCATTCCGGGCTTCTTCGGTGATGCGATAGCCCTGAACATTCCGCTGGTCGCGACCACCATCATGAGGGCTTTGTGATGAACAGAAAGCGCATGCAGGGGGTGTATGTGGTGGAGTTCGCCATCATCGGCCTGCTGCTGTTCACCCTGCTGTTCGGAGTGCTGGAAATGGGCCGCCTGTATTTCACCGTTGGCACGCTTAACGAGGTTGCTCGGCGTGGCGCGCGCCTGGCGGCGGTGTGCGACATCAGCGACCCAGTGGTCTTGCGCCGGGCGATTTTCAACGCTGCAACCGACAGCGGCGCTAGCGACCTGATCAGTAGCCTGGAAACCGCAGACCTGAGCCTAACCTACCTGGACGAGAACGGAGCAATAGTAGCCAACCCTAATGACAACGGCAGCGGCTTCAGCTCGGTGCGTTATGTCCAGCTCAGTATCGTAAATTTCAGCTTCACGTTGTTGATCCCTGGATTCGGTGGGGGAATCACCCTGCCGGCGTTCAGGGCGACCCTTCCCCGTGAGAGCCTCGGCCGTCATGCCGAGGCGGGTGTAGTACCGGAGATCACGCCATGTTGAAGTCCAGAGAAGCCCCCGTATCCACTTCTTCCAGCAAGCAGGGGTTGCGTCTATTGATCAGCAGCCGCGATGCCGCGGCTTTGCATCATCTAGAAACCATCACCCAGCGTATATCCAGCTTGCAGGTGAGCACCCGCCTGGTGAGCAATGGGCATACCGACCCCCTTTACGGGCTGGAGCAGATGCCAGACTTCTTATTGCTGCGGGTCAGCCACCTGTGGCGCGAGGAACTGGCGGCGCTGTTGCAACGCCCCGCGCATGAACGCCCACCGCTGTTGGTATGTGGCCCGCTGGACGAGCGCGAGGGCATGCGCCTGGCGATGCAGGCCGGGGCCCGCGACTTTTTGCCGGAGCCGGTGGCGGCCGAAGAACTGCTGACCGCCTTGAGCCGTATGCTTATGGAAACCCGCACCAGCAGCAGTACTAGCGGCAAGCTGGTGGCGGTGATGAATGCCAAGGGCGGCTCTGGCGCGACCCTGTTGGCCTGTAACCTGGCCCACCAGCTCAGTGCCAAGGGCAAAACCCTGCTGTTGGACCTGGATCTGCAGTTTGGCAGCGTGGCCCATTACCTCGATGTGCTGCCCACCCACAGCCATGTCGAGGTGCTGCAACAGATCGACGATATGGACAGCGTGGCGCTGCGCGGCTTCTGCAACCACTTCAGCCCCACCTTGCATGTGCTGGGCGGTCGGGAGAACGAGCTGTGCCTGCCCTTGGATGTGCGCCTCGAACAACTCGAGGCCTTGTTGCAGCTGGCGCGCAGCACCTATGACTGGGTGGTGGTGGACCTGCCGCGGCAGATCGATCACCTCACCGGCACCACCCTGGAACAGGCCGACCGGATCTACATAGTGGTGCAGCAGAGCCTCAGTCACCTCAAGGACGCCAGCCGCCTGGCGCGCATTCTGCGCGATGAACTGGGGGTGCGAGGCGAACATCTGCAGGTGGTGGTCAACCGTTACAACAAGGCGGCGCCCATCAGTTTGCACGATATCGGTGTTGCGCTGCGCTGCACGGAGCTGCAAAAGCTGCCCAATGACTTCATGGTGGTCAGCCAGAGCCAGAACACCGGGGTGCCCCTGGACCTACAGGCACCGCGTGCGCCTATCACGCTCGCTCTGCATGAGTTGAGTCAGGAGCTGGTCGGTCACCAGGCGGACGCCGAGCAAGGCATGTTGAAGCGCGCCTTCAGCCGTTTATTCGGGGAGTGAAGCATGCTTAGCGAATTCCGTAACCGCCTGCGTCAGCAGTCCGCCAAGCCTGATGCTGCGACGTCTGCCGAGCAGGATGCTAATGGGGCCCCGGCTGAGGCGATGCTGGCCTGGGAGCATTCCGCACCGAGCGAGCTTTATGAAACCAAGAGCCAACTCACGCCGATGGAGATCGAGTGGCGAGAGCGGATTTACCAGCAGTTGCTCAAGGTCATGGATCTGTCGCTGCTGGACACGCTGGAGCCTGCCGATGCCGTGCGGCAGATCCGCGATATTTGCCAGCGTTTGTTGGATGACCATTCCGCCCCGGTGAGTGCCGCCAGCCGCCAGCTGGTCATCAAGCAGATCACCGATGAAGTGCTCGGCTTAGGGCCACTGGAGCCGCTACTGGCCGACCATAGCGTGTCCGACATCCTGGTCAATGGGCATGCCTCGGTGTACGTCGAGCGCTTCGGCAAGTTGCAGAAGACCGATGTGCGTTTTCGCGACGACCAGCATTTGCTGAATATTATCGACCGCATCGTTTCCAACCTGGGCCGGCGTATCGACGAGTCCTCGCCGCTGGTGGATGCGCGCCTGAAGGACGGCTCGCGGGTTAACGCCATCATCCCGCCCCTGGCCATCGATGGGCCGAGCATATCGATCCGCCGCTTCGCGGTGGACTTGCTCAATACCGACAGCCTGGTGCAGATGGGCACCCTGACTCCGGCCATCGCCCTGATGCTCAAGGCCATCGTCCGCGGGCGGTTGAATGTACTGATTTCCGGCGGCACCGGCAGCGGTAAGACCACCATGCTCAATGTGCTGTCCAGCTTTATTCCGCATAACGAGCGCATCGTCACCATTGAGGATTCGGCCGAGCTGCAACTGCAGCAACCCCATGTGGTGCGCCTGGAAACTCGCCCACCGAATATCGAGGGGCGCGGCGAGGTGGGCCAGCGCGAGCTGGTGCGCAACAGTCTGCGCATGCGCCCGGACCGCATCGTTATCGGTGAGGTGCGCGGCGCCGAGGCGCTGGACATGCTGACGGCGATGAATACCGGCCACGACGGCTCGCTGACCACCATCCACGCTAACACCGCGCGTGATGCCCTGGGGCGGGTCGAGAATATGGTGTCCATGACCGGCGCGACTTTCCCGATCAAGGCCCTGCGCCAGCAGATCGCCTCGGCCATCGACGTGGTGATCCAACTGGAGCGTCAGGAGGATGGCAAACGACGCCTGGTCAGCGTGCAGGAGATCAACGGCATGGAAGGTGAAATCATCACCATGACCGAAATTTTCTCGTTCGTTCGGCGCGGCATGGGCGAACACGGCGAAGTACTCGGCGAGTACCGACCCACCGGCATGGTGCCGGCCTTTCGCGATGTGATGGCCAAACGCGGTATCGAGCTGCCTCTTAATCTGTTCCGCCCGGAATGGATGGAGGGGCAGTCATGAGCCAGATCCCCAGTGAGTTCATCCTGGCCTTTCTCGGTATGGTGTTCACCGCGGTGTTCCTCCTCAGCCAGGGGCTGGTGGTGCCGGTGTTTGGCGAGGCGAGTCGGGTGCGCAAGCGGATTCGTGCTCGACTGCACGTAGTCGAGCGGGCCAGCAACCTGCCGAATATGCAGACGGTGCTGCGCCAGAAGTACCTGAAGCGCCTGTCGCCACTGGAGGTCAGCCTGGAGCAGTTACCCGCCATGGAGGCCCTGGCGCAGATGATCGAGCAGGCCGGGCATAACTACCGCGCCTACCGGGTTCTGTTGCTGGGGCTGGTTCTGGCGGCGGCGGCGGGCATTCTGCTGTGGTTGTTCACGCAACTCTGGTGGGTGGCGCTGCCGGTGGCCTTGGCGGTGTTCTGGGTGCCGTTGCTGAAGTTATCTCGCGACCGCGGCAAACGTTTCGCCCAGTTCGAGGAGGGCCTACCGGATGCTCTGGATGCCATGTGCCGTGCCTTGCGTGCCGGGCATCCGTTCAACGAGACGCTGCGCCTGGTAGCCGAGGAGCATAAGGGCGCGGTGGCCCACGAGTTTGGCCTGACGTTCGCCGATATCAACTATGGCAATGACGTGCGCCGGGCCATGCTCGGCCTGCTGGAGCGGATGCCGAGCATGACGGTGATGATGTTGATCACCTCGGTGCTTATCCATCGCGAGACCGGCGGCAATCTGACCGAGGTGCTGGAACGTTTAAGTAGCCTGATTCGTGGGCGCTTCCGCTTTCAGCGCAAGGTCAAGACGTTGTCGGCTGAAGGAAGGATGTCGGCTTGGGTGCTGGTATCTGTTCCCTTTGTACTGACCATACTGATTATGGTTACGACTCCAGAATACATTCCTATATTGATCAAGGAACCGGTAGGCCAGAAGCTCGCTACAGCGGCTTTCGGTGCCATGGTGGTGGGGATTTTCTGGATACGTAAAATCATTCAGATTCAGGTTTAAGCTGCATCAGCTGTCGATGAGGTATGCGCTATGGACTATCTGCTAAGTCTGATCCATCGAGTGGTGGGCGACGAGGAGCTGGCGCGTTTATTGTTCGTCGGCGCCATCGGTTTGAGCGCCGTACTTGCTGCTGCCACCCTGGTATTGCTGGTGTTGGGCTTGCAGGATCCGGTGCAGCGCCGCCTTAGCCTGATTAAGCGCGGCCATGCCGGAGGCGGGTATGGGGCGGAGGCGCCAAGCAACCTGCAACTGATGCTGGAGCAGGTGGGCCAGCGCTTCACCTCCGGTGAACAGGGGCAGGCTTCGACCACCCGAACCCTGTTGGCGCATGCGGGTTATCGCACGCCCGCCGCGGTGCAGATGTACTGGGCGATCCGCCTGCTGTCACCGCTGATACTGTTGGGTCTTGCGCTGCTGGCGGTGCCGTTTATCCCGAAGCTGTCCCTGTTCATGGGCATCGCGCTGGTGATTGCGACGGTCGGTGTGGGCTGGCTGGCGCCGGCCATCTATGTCGGCAAGCGTAAAGAGGCTCGGATGACTCGGCTGCTCGTAGCCTTCCCCGATGCCCTAGACCTGATGGTGGTTTGCGTGGAGTCGGGCCTGGCCTTGCCCCAGGCCATCGAGCGGGTGGCCGACGAAATGGCGGTCAGCCAGCCGGAGTTGGCCTTGGAGCTAGCCCTGGTCAATGCGGAAATCCGTGCCGGTATCCCCAGTGCCGAAGCGCTCAAGCACCTGGCCGAACGCACCGGGTTGGAGGACATTCGCGGGCTGGTTAGCTTGCTGGCGCAGAGCATTCGATTCGGCACCAGTGTCGCCGCGACCCTGCGTATCTATGCCGAAGAGTTTCGCGACCGGCGTACCCAGCTTGCCGAGGAGAAGGCGGCGAAAATCGGCACCAAGCTGATATTCCCACTAACCTTGTGCCTGTGGCCGAGCTTTTTCCTAGTGGCCATAGGTCCTGCACTTATTGGGGTGTTTAAAGCATTCGGGAAGCTATGACATGAATAGGATTGGTCCGCTGGTAGCCATAATGGCCGTGTTGTCGGGGTGTCAGAGCATGGGGCCGGAGAAAGCTGGGGAAGTGAATAGCCGATCGGGCCTCTACAACGGTAGCCGCTCCGTGCTCTATCAGGTGCAGAAGGACATCAGCTCGCCGGAACAGGCCATGCAGATTGCCGATGCGGCCTACCAGGCAGGGGATCTGGACCAGGCGCTGTATCAATACCTGCGTGCCATAGAACTGGACCCCAAACGTTACGATGCGCTGGTGTGGGCCGGGCGTATTCACCGGGAGCGCGGCAACCAGCAGTTGGCCGAAATGGCGTTCGCCGATGTGCTGAACAGCGCTCCAGATAACCTCAATGCGTTGACCGAGATGGGGCTGCTGAATCTGGCCATGCGTCGCCACGACGGAGCCGTGGAGATGCTCGGCAAGGCCGTGGGTCTGGACCAGAAGCGTTTGGGGGGCTCTGCGGCTGAAGCTGGACCGGTCGATGTGGCGAGCCTGAAGGTGGATAGTCAGTCCCCTCTCAAGGTTTACAACGGCCTTGGGGTGCTGGCTGACTTGCGCAACGATTTCCCCAAGGCCGAGGCTTATTACCGACTGGCCATACAGATCGACCCGCGTTCGGCCCTGGTGCAGAACAGCCTGGGCTATTCCTACTACCTGGCCGGGCGTTGGGAGGAGGCCGAGCGCGCTTATCAGCAAGGCATGGCTTACGACTCCAACTACAAACCTTTGTGGCGCAACTACGCTTTACTGCTGGCGCGCACGGGGCGTTATGAGGAAGCGATCTCTGCCTTCGAGCAGGTCGAGAACAGCGCCGAGGCCAGCAATGATGTCGGCTATATCTCGCTGATCGAAGGCAAGCTGGATGTGGCCGAGCAGTTCTTCCGCAGCGCGATCGAGCAGTCTCCGGCGCATTACGATATGGCCTGGGAAAACCTCAACCGGGTTCAGCAGATCAGGCGGATTCGTCAGATGGGTGGTAAGCCGGACTCAGTTGCCGTCGCCCCACAGGATGAACCTGTAGCACAGTGAGCAGGTGGATGCCGGCGGGTTTGTATGGGGAGGGGCTTTAGTCGCGAAGCTTTTGAGTTGCAATCTCGGGTATGGCCCGCTTCTTCAGGGTATGCAATGTTCGAGTCTCTGTAGGAGCCAGCTTGGGCGAAGGGGCGGTGCGGCTGCAAAGCTTAGCGAGCAAGCTCGCTCCTACAGGTTTTCGCTGTCGCCCTATCGTCCAGCAGCGCAGCGGACACCCCGCTTTCTATGCGTTGACGCTGCTGACGTCGATCAGTTAATGGCGTCGCTCAGCGCTTTGGCGGGAACGTATTTGACGACTTTCTTCGCGGCGATTTCGATGGCTTTGCCGGTCTGTGGGTTGCGGCCGGTGCGGGCTGGACGCTCGCTGACTTTCAGCTTACCGATGCCAGGCAGAGTGATTTCGTCACCGTTTTCCAGGGCGTCACTGACGATCTCGCTAAGTTGTTCGAGCACGGCGCGAATGGTGTTTTTCGGAGTGTCGGTGGCTTCGGCGATATCGCTGATCAATTGGTCTTTGGTCATGGCCATGTTGTTGCTCCTTGAATGAAGGCTAAGTGTTTTGCAAACCGCGCACAGGGTACTGCGAATTTCTCCGTGCGGCACGACTTGGAGGCGGTCGCGAGCTGTTGCGGATTCGTCAGCCAAGCGAAAATTCCCTTTCGCCAGGGTTTTGCCGCGCTAAGTGCTTGAAGCAGTTGTAAGTTCAATTCAAGCCGGTACAATGGCGCGGCTCGCTGCAAGGCGGGTAGCGTTATGGTGGCCCTGCCGGTCCCCCCGCAACGATCAGCCGTGAACCCGGTCAGGCCTGGAAGGGAGCAGCCGCAGCGGTGACATTGTGTGCCGGGGTGTGGCTGGTGGGGTCGCCTCCATCTTTAGACCCGTTCGGGTTGTCTTGAAAAACCATCCAGTGATCTCTGCGCCAAGCTTGCGGCTCTTCGCGGGCCGAAACTTATCGTGCGCAATAAAAAATTGCCTGGAGCCATTTTTAACGTCGCGTAGCGACGGCCCGTAGGGTGGCCGCCAGGGATGGCAGGCCATAAAAAGCCCCGCCGTTCGGCGAGGCTGTTTTCAGGGCTGCGCTTCAGGCTGGGTGGTAGCTGAGCACGCTGTCCTGTTCTTTCAGCGCTTTGCGCATATCTGCCGGGATGCTGCCGGAGCGCACGGCCAGCTCCAGGCGGATATCCTCGAGGCTTTGCGCAAAGGCTTGTGCGTCAGTGCGTTGGGCTGCGCTAAGCACGCGGCTGTAGGCGGTGACATCAGCAGCGTCGAGCAGGGAGAGCACGATGCCGCCATCTGGGCGCGGTGGGCTGAAGGTTACACGCAAGGGGGCGAACAGTTGCTCGACGAGTTGCTGATTAATGCTATCCATGACCTTGCTCCATCCTGGGGGTGATTGGTTCAGACCCCGAAATGGCTGAATGGTTCGCCTGTTGGCTCGGTCAGGCCGCCAGCGATTGGCGGGCGCGCTCGATCACTTGCTGCAAGTGAGCGCCGCTGTATTGGCCGGGATACAGGCGCTGGCTGTGCTGGGCAATGCCCGCGTGATTGACGATGGTGAAGCTGAAGCTGCCTTTGCGGGCGGCCATGATTCGGCAATCTAAGGGCGCAAATGCGCTGGCGAGGGTGCGAATGGCATCCTGAATTTGGTGTTGAGTATGCATTTTTTGGGTGTTCCTAAAACAACGTGCGCATCATTGCGCTGAATAAAGCTCCAGGCTGTCGACCAAGTGGTCGGTGCATGTATCAGATCGGAGCGGGACTGCGCGCAAAAGTTCCCAGTATGGGTTTTCTGCGGGTCGGTACTTCGGAGGCGGGCTGAGTCAGCGCTTGCGCGAGACGGCCAGATCAGTCAGCAGGTTGGGGTCGTGGCAGAGAGCTGTACGGCATCGCTTGATGGGGCGGATGCGCTCTTTACCTGGATACCAGCGAGGGGGCCAGAAGGCCTAATTGACTTACAGCGTGGTACTAACGCGGCGGATAGTAAGTGGTTGGCTATTATTTAGCCAGTTAAATTTTCACCCGGCAGTCTGCCTGGCTATTACTGGGTGGTCGGTCGGATGCAATTTGCCCCATGCTCCGTTAGGATTAGCCCACTTTAGCTTTCCTCTCGTGACGGGTTTCGATGAGTTATCAGGTTCTTGCACGCAAGTGGCGTCCGCGCTCGTTCAGCGAAATGGTTGGCCAGACCCATGTGCTCCGGGCGCTGATCAACGCGCTCGATAGCCAGCGGCTGCACCACGCCTACCTGTTTACCGGTACCCGCGGGGTGGGTAAGACCACCATCGCGCGGATCATCGCCAAGTGCCTGAATTGTGAAGCCGGGATCAGCTCGACGCCTTGTGGCGTTTGTTCTGTGTGCAAGGAGATCGATGAGGGGCGCTTTGTCGACCTGATCGAGGTCGACGCCGCCAGCCGCACCAAGGTGGAAGACACCCGCGAATTGCTGGATAACGTGCAGTACTCGCCGAGCCGCGGACGCTTTAAGGTCTACCTGATCGACGAAGTGCACATGCTCTCCACCAGCTCGTTTAACGCCTTGTTGAAGACCCTGGAAGAGCCGCCACCCCACGTTAAATTCCTCCTGGCCACTACAGATCCGCAGAAGTTGCCGGTTACTGTGCTCTCGCGCTGCCTGCAGTTTTCCTTGAAGAATATGCCGCCGGAGCGGGTGGTCGATCACCTCGGCCATGTGCTGGCTGCGGAAAATATCCCCTTTGAAGCTGATGCGCTGTGGCTGCTCGGCCGCGCCGCCGATGGCTCCATGCGTGATGCCTTGAGCCTGACCGACCAGGCGATTGCCTTCGGTGAGGGTAAGGTATTGGCCGCCGACGTGCGCGCCATGCTCGGCACCCTCGATCATGGTCAGGTCTATGGCGTGCTGCATGCCTTGCTGGCGGGCGATGCGCGCGGCTTGATCGAGGCCGTGCGCCATCTGGCCGAGCAGGGGCCGGACTGGAATGGCGTGCTGTCGGAGATGCTCAACGTATTGCACCGCGTGGCTATTGCCCAGGCCTTGCCCGAGGCGGTGGACAACGGCCAGGGCGATCGTGAGCGAGTGCTCGAACTGGCCCAGGTGCTGCCTGGCGAAGACGTGCAGTTCTATTACCAGATGGGCCTGATCGGCCGGCGCGATTTGCCCCTGGCGCCGGACCCGCGCAGCGGCTTCGAGATGGTGCTGCTACGCATGCTGGCGTTCCGCCCGGCGGATAGCGACGCTGTACCCAGGGTGGCGCTAAAGCCGCTGGGGATTAGTCAGGCCACTGCTGATCCCGCTTCCAACCCAGTGGCCGGCGCGGCTATGGCTGCGCCGGTCGTTGCGACTGTGGCTGCGCTCGCGTCAGCACCAGCCGTTGCCATGCAGCCTGTGCCGGTAGCGACGCCTATTGCAACTGCGCTGCCTCAGGCCCCTGTTGTTAGCGAAGCTCACGCTCCTGTTGAGCCAGAGCCCGCCATACCGCTTGCTGCGCCACCGATTGCAGCCGCACCGGCTCAGACGCAGGCTGCTGCCGAAATTGTGGACCTGCCCTGGGAAGAGCCGGCCGGCCCTGTGGTCGTCGAGGTGGCAGAGGTGCCAGTCGCGCCACCTGTATCTGCCGAGTCACCGGTACTTCAAGCGCCGCTTGAAACCGCAGTACCGCAGCCTGTCGAGAGTGCGCCGCCAGTCGATGCGGAGGATGATGAGCCGCCTCTGGGTGACTACGACTATGTGGAGATGGACGCCGAGTCGTTCGACTATGATTTTGACGCGGCAGAGGCCGAGCAATCTGCCGAACCGGACGTTCTGCCGGCTGCACAGCCCGCTACTGGCCTGGCTGCCGACTGGTTGGAGCTGTTCCCCAAGCTGGGGCTGTCGGGCATGACCGGTAGCATTGGTGCCAACTGCACCTTGATGGCGGTGGAAGGTGACAACTGGCTGCTGCACCTGGACCCAGGTCACAGCGCCTTGTTCAACACCACCCAGCAACGCCGCCTGAATGACGCCCTCAATCAGTACCATGGGCGTGAGCTCAGCTTGCAGATTGAGTTGTGCAAGCCCGAACAGGAAACCCCGGCCCAGGCGGCTGCGAGCAAACGCGCCAACCGCCAGCGCGAAGCTGAAGCCGCGATCCATAACGATCCGCTGGTACAGCAAATGATTCAGCAGTTCGCCGCGGTGATCCGCGCGGACAGCATCGAACCCCTGGATATTTCAATCGATACTCCAGTTAACCCCTGATTACCGAGGACAACACCATGATGAAAGGTGGCATGGCCGGCCTGATGAAGCAGGCCCAGCAGATGCAAGAAAAAATGCAGAAGATGCAGGAAGAGCTGGCGAACGCCGAAGTGACAGGTCAATCCGGTGCCGGCCTGGTCAGCGTGGTGATGACCGGTCGCCATGACGTCAAGCGCGTCAGTCTGGATGACAGCCTGATGCAGGAAGACAAGGAAATCCTCGAAGACCTGATAGCCGCGGCGATCAATGATGCGGTGCGCAAGGTCGAGCAGAACAGCCAGGACAAGATGTCCGGTATGACGGCGGGGATGCAGCTCCCTCCTGGCTTCAAAATGCCCTTCTGATACGGGGCGTCCAGCCAGCGCACATGACTGCGTTGCCAGCAGGCACGGGCATGCTCATTTACAGCCAGTAAACTCCGCTGCCCATGCCTGCCTGCGCCTTGCCCTGCACGCTGTCTGATCACCCCTGGGTCGTTGGGGTGTGCCAATCAGTCAAAAGCTAAGTCTTAGTTGCCATCGAGTATCCCCATGAGCTTCAGCCCGCTGATCCGTCAACTGATCGACTCCTTGCGCATCCTTCCGGGTGTGGGGCAGAAGACTGCCCAGCGCATGGCCTTGCAGATGCTCGAGCGCGATCGATCGGGTGCCATGCGTCTGGCGCAGGCGCTGACTCAGGCGATGGAGGGGGTGGGGCACTGCAAGCAGTGCCGCAGCCTGAGTGAGGATGAGGTATGCCAGTTGTGCCTCGATCCGCGCCGCGATGACAGCCTGCTCTGCGTGGTGGAAGGGCCGATGGATGTGTATGCGGTGGAGCATACCGGGTATCGCGGGCGCTACTTCGTGCTCAAGGGGCATCTGTCCCCGCTCGATGGGTTGGGGCCGGAAGCCATTGGCGTTCCCGAGTTGTTGGCGCGTATCGCCGCCGGCAGTTTCAGCGAAGTGATACTGGCCACCAACCCGACTGTGGAAGGCGAGGCGACCGCGCATTACATCGCTCAGCTACTGGCCAATAAGGGCCTAATTGCCTCGCGTATCGCCCACGGCATGCCGCTGGGAGGCGAGCTGGAATTGGTCGATGGCGGCACCCTGGCCCACTCGATTGCCGGGCGTCGGCCGATTCAGTTGTAAGTGCGCGACTACCGCTAGCCCTGTGCCGAGCTCAATTTTCGCGAACGACACGTCGCGGCTTTTCCCCTGTCTGCGCCTGAATAGATGCAGCGTCGGGTTTCCGCTATCGCTTATTTGGGACGGCCAAGATCGCGGCTGAGCGACATCTTGTCGAGACCTATTGGTGCGGGGGATTAGCGGAGATCAAGCGGCAAGCCGGTGAGCTGTGCGAGAGGGCGTAGCGTCTTTTTGCGGCGAAACTTATTGGGGTTGCTGAGCGCTTTAGCTGTTTAGTCGCCACAAAGAATAAGCCCCGCATCTGCGGGGCTTATCTTGAACAGGTCAGAGGCTTAGGCCACCTGAACCTCTTCAGCTTGCATACCTTTCTGACCACGAGCGGCCACGTAGGTAACGGTTTGGCCTTCTTTCAGGCTTTTGAAACCGTCGCTCTGGATTGCTTTGAAGTGCACGAACAGATCATCGCCGCCGTTAGCCGGGGTAATGAAGCCGAAGCCCTTCTCATCGTTGAACCATTTGACGGTGCCAGTTTCGCGATTAGCCATGATGTTTCTCTTAAATCGATACGAATTGCGGTGCCTGAAAGCTCATAGCACCTATGCGGTTTTGCTGATAACTGCTGTTCAGCTTGAGCATTCTAGGCCGTTTTTACGCCGCGTGCTGGTATTGCCGTTAATTCATTGTGTTTTTGTCGCAGGTAAGACGTTATTTCTTGCTCTGGCCAGACCGCACAGGGGCGTTGCGCTGCGCTGGGAAGCTTTTATCGCCGCCCCGCTAGCTGAGCGAGGCGGCTTGGGCTCTGGCTATTGCGCCAATAGTCACTGGCTGGCCAGTGGCGAAATCTGGAGCTAATCGAGCAGGGTCAGGGTTACGTCGATATTGCCGCGGGTGGCGTTGGAGTAAGGGCACACCTGGTGCGCACGTTCGATCAAGGTCTGTGCTTGGGTGCGATCCATGCCTGGCAGGCTAATGCGCAGTTCGACTTCGATACCGAAGCCGTTGGGGATGGCGCCGATACCGACCACGCCTTCGATGGAGAGGTCGGCGGGGAGCGCCAGCTTGTCGCGGCCGGCGACGAACTTCATGGCACCGATAAAGCAGGCCGAATAGCCGGCGGCGAACAACTGCTCGGGGTTGCTGCCCTGGCCACCGGCCCCGCCGAGCTCTTTCGGGGTGCTCAGGGCGACATCGAGTACGCCGTCTGAAGAGATGGCGCGGCCGTCACGACCACCGGTGGCTTCTGCGTAGGCGCGGTATGCAACGTGTTCAATCGACATTTTAAATTCCTCTAAAGGCTGTAAGTGGCGACCTGTTCGGCAGGCTCTGCCGAACAGCAGTGTTCCGAATATTTAGCGCTGCAGTAAAATATTGCGCGCTAACTAATTCGATGGGGCGAACTCTATTGCGCACGTGTTATGCGCGCAAGTAAAATAATCGAATCTTTAGCGATAAAGGCCAAGGTTTTTTGTCATAAGCGCTTAGATGGTCTGTTGCAGGCTGCTACGCAGTTCGAGCAGCTGCTCTTTGAGGGCCAGCAACTGTTCAAGCGGCTGGCCGCTGGCCGCAACTATGCAGTTGGGAATGTTTTTCGCTTGTTCGCGCAGGGCGCGGCCCTTGTCGCTGAGATACAGCTCGACGACCCGCTCATCCAGGCTGCTGCGGATGCGCTTGAGTAGGCCCTCGGCCTCCAGGCGTTTCAGCAGAGGCGTCACAGAACCCGGATCGGTCAGCAGGCGTGCGCTGATCTCGCCCACTGTGATGCCATCGGTCTCCCACAACACCATCATCGCCAGGTACTGCGGATAGGTCAGGCCGAGGGCTTGCAGCAAGGGTTTATAGACCTTGGTCATCAGCAGCGAGGTGGAGTGCAGGGCGAAGCACAGCTGGTTGTCCAGTTGCAGTGCAGGGCAGGTGTCGGGCTTGGCCATGGCGGACTCGGGCAGCAAGAAAAAGAGCGGTTAATTTAGCGCGCCAACTACCTCCATGCCAATTGAATGCAGGCCTGCTTCTGCACTCCGCTAAGGAGGGGCAGCGTCCTATCGTCCTGGTATATGGCGTAATTCTCGCCTTGTAAGCCAAGCAAGCGCTTGGTAATTTCCTTGAAACCTCAGCGGGAATACCTTATGGCTGCCTTCCAGGACTATTTCGACGACTCCCACCAACTGGTCCGCGATTCGGTGCGGCGTTTCGTTGAGCGCGAGGTCCTGCCGCATATCGATGATTGGGAGGAGGCCGAGGAGTTTCCCCGGGAGCTCTATCTCAAGGCCGGCGCCGCGGGCATCCTCGGCATAGGTTATCCGGAGCAATTCGGCGGTAGCCATGAAGGCGATGTGTTCGCCAAGGTGGCGGCCAGCGAAGAGCTGATGCGCAGCGGCTCCGGCGGTCTGGTGGCGGGGCTCGGTTCCCTGGATATCGGCCTGCCGCCCATAGTCAAATGGGCAAAGCCGTCGCTGCGCGAGCGGGTGGTGCCGCAGGTACTCTCCGGCGAGAAGATCATGGCGCTGGCGGTGACCGAGCCCTCCGGCGGCTCCGATGTGGCCAATCTGAAAACCCGAGCGGTGCGCGATGGCGACTTCTACCGCGTGAGCGGCAGCAAGACCTTTATCACCAGCGGCGTGCGCGCCGACTACTACACGGTGGCGGTGCGCACCGGCGGTGAGGGTTTCGGCGGCGTCAGCCTGTTGCTGATCGAGAAGGGCACGCCGGGCTTCAGCGTCGGCCGCAAGCTGAAGAAGATGGGCTGGTGGGCCTCGGATACCGCCGAGCTGTTCTTCGATGACTGCTTGGTGCCGGTGGAAAACCTGATCGGCGCGGAGAATATGGGCTTCGCCTGCATCATGGCCAACTTCCAGGCCGAGCGTCTGTCTCTGGCGCTTATGGCCAATATGACCGCGCAGCTGGCGCTGGAGGAGTCGCTGAAATGGGCACGGGAGCGCGAGGCGTTCGGCAAGCCGATCGGCAAGTTCCAGGTGCTCAAGCATCGCCTGGCCGAGATGGCCACCCAGTTGGAGGTGTCGCGCGAATTCACCTACCGCCAGGCGGCGAAGATGGCCGCAGGCCGAAGCGTGATCAAGGAAATCTCCATGGCCAAGAACTTCGCCACCGATATCGCCGACCGCCTGACCTATGACGCGGTACAGATCATGGGCGGCATGGGCTATATGAGGGAAAGCCTGGTGGAGCGCCTGTACCGCGACAGCCGCATCCTGTCGATCGGCGGCGGCTCGCGGGAAATCATGAACGAGATCATCAGCAAGCAGATGGGCTTGTAGGACGACAGTTGCTTGCCCGCATGAAATTATTGCTGTAGCTTTTCATGAAATTACATAAATGTAATTTCATGAGGCTTTGATGTTCAAGCAATCCCAGCAGCATCTGGATACCTACTACGCCCACAGTTGCCGTGACCAGCTGCGTGAATACGCGCCGCTGCAAGGCGCGCAGCGCTATGACGTAGCGGTGGTGGGTGCCGGTTTCAGTGGCTTGCACACGGCGCTGCGTCTGGCTCAGGCCGGCAAGCGCGTGGTGCTGCTGGAGGCTAGCCGGGTGGCCTGGGCCGCATCCGGGCGCAATGGCGGCCAGGCGATTCTCGGTTGGTCCTGCGATATGCCGCCGCTGGAGCGGGCCCTCGGCCTGGAACGCGCACGCCGCCTGTGGGATGGCATGCGCTGGGCCGCCGATGAGATCCGCGCGCTGCCGCAGCGCCATGGCTTCGACTGCGACTACCGCGCCGGCCATCTGTGGACCTCGGTGATGCCGCGGCGGGTGGCCATGCTGCACGAGTGGCAGGAACATGCCGCGCACAAGTGGGGCCATGACCAGCTGCAATTTATCCCCCGCGAACAGCTTGGCAGCTGGGTGGCCAGCGAGCGCTATCAGGCTGGTCTCTATGATCCTCTGGGTGGCCATCTCAATCCGCTGAAATTGGCCCTGGGCCTGGCCGATGCTTTCCAGCGCGCCGGCGGAGTGATTCACGAGCAGAGCCGGGTGCTCAGTTATCACCGTGGGGCTGATGGCTATCACCTCACTACCGCCGCCGGCAGCGTGCAGGCCGAGGTATTGGTGCTGGCCTGCAATGCCTATATCGACAAGCTGGACCCGCAACTGGCGGGGCGCATCCTGCCGGTGGGCAACTACCAGGTGGCCACCGCGCCGCTGGACCCGGCCCAGGCCGAGGCGTTGTTGCCGCGCAACAGCTGCGTCACCGACAACCAGTTTGTGCTGGATTACTTCCGCCGCACCCCGGACCACCGCCTGCTGTTCGGCGGCGGCTGCACCTACCTGGGCGGCCTGCCCAAGGATATCGCCGCGGCCACCCGGCCCTTTATCGAGCGGGTGTTCCCGCAACTGGCCGGGGTGCCCATCGAGTTTTCCTGGGGCGGGCATCTGGATATCAGCCTGCACCGCACCCCGGATATCGGCGGTGCGGACAACCGTTACTGGCTGCAGGGCTATTCCGGTCACGGTGTGTTGCCGACCCTGGCGGCGGCAAGGGCGGTGGCGGATGCCATTCTCGGCGACGCCGAGGAGCTGGAGCTGTACCAGAGCCTGCGCAATCCGCAGTTCCCCGGTGGCGAGTTGCTGGCCGCGCCGCTGGAAGCTGCGGGCAAGGCCTGGTACCGCCTACGTGACTTTATTTGATTCGGGAGCTGTCATGGACAAGCAAGAAGAAATGGCTGCGTTGGCCATCCTTATCCACGACCTGCGCAAGCACAAGAAGATGACCCTGAGCGACCTGGCCGAACGTATCGGCCGTTCGGTGGGCTTCCTGTCCCAGGTCGAGCGCGGCCTGTCGCGGCCGACCGTGGCCGACCTCACCGCCATCAGCGAGGCGCTGGATGTGCCCACCACCTATTTCTACAGCCTGGGCAAGCCCCGCGCGCTGCGTTGGGTCACCCGCCCGGGCGAGCGGCGCACCCTGTATTTCGCCGACGGCATCACCGACATCCTCACCTCACCGAATATGCACGGCGCCTTCAATATGCTCGAAAGCCTGTTGGAACCCGGCGCCAGCAGCGGCGAGCGGCAGATGAGCGACCGCTCCGAACAGGGCGGCTATGTGCTCGAAGGCGAGCTGTGCCTGTGGCTCGGCGAGGACGAGGAGTGCGCCACCCTGTATCCGGGCGATGCCTTTCAGGTCGCCAGCTATGCCCGTTTCCGCTACGCCAACCAGAGCGACAAGCCCGCCCGGGTGCTCTGGGTTTACAACTGATTTGCCACACCCCCTGACCAAGGATTTATAACAATGACAGCCTCCAGTACCGACCTGCTCAATGAGGTCCGTGCCTTCCGCCAACGCCATCCCGAGGTGCGTTTCGTCGACTTGATCTGCCTGGACATTCCCGGGCACTTCTACGGCAAGCGCTACCCCATCGAGATGCTGGAGAAGGTCGCCGCCGGCAGCGCCCTCAAGCTGCCGCAGAACTGCGTACTGCTGGGGGCCCAGGGCGGCCTCTATGAAATCGGTGAGTACTGCTTCCATGACGGCGACCCGGATGCACCGCGGCGCCTGATTCCCGGCACCCTGAAGCCGGTGACCTGGGAAAATCAGCCCCTGGGGCAGATGCTGATCAGCTCAGACGGCACCCATGCGCCCATCGAATTCGAGCCGCGCGAAGTGCTGGCCAAGGTGGTCGAGCGCCTGGCGCGCAAGGGCATTCGCCCGGTGGTGGCCTTCGAGCTGGAGTTCTACCTGTTCGACAAGGCGCTCAAGGAGGGCCTGCCGCAGTTCCCCCGCGACGCCTTGAGCGGCGACGCCGACGATCAGCCGAATATGCATATCGAGCGCCTGTCGCGTTTTAGCGAAGTGCTCGATGACATGACCGAGACCGCCCGCGAGCAGGGCATCGAGGCCACGGTGATTACCGCCGAACTGGGCCCGGGCCAGTTCGAGATCAACTTTGCCCACTGCCATGATCCGCTGCAGGCCGCCGACTGGTCGGCGCTGTTCTGCCGCAGCACCCGCGGTGTGGCGCTCAAGCATGGCCAGCGCGCCAGCTTTATGGCCAAGCCCTATCTGCAATATCCGGGCAGCGGCATGCATATCCACGTCAGCCTGTACGACGAAGCCGGCCACAACCTGCTGGCCAAGGAGCAGCAGCAACCGCTACGCCATGCCGTGGCCGGTTGCCTCGATCTGCTGCCGCAGCTGATGCCGATCTACGCGCCGAATCACAACAGCTACCGCCGCTTCGGCGCCATGGTCAACTCGGCGAGCAAGGCCAGCTGGGGCTATGAAGACCGCGACGCCTGCGTGCGCATTCCCGAATCCGATGAGCGCAACCTGCGCCTGGAGTTCCGCCTGCCCGGCGCCGACGCCAACCCTTATCTGGTTCTGGCGGCGCTGTTGGTCAGCATCGAGCAGGGCCTGGAGGCGCGCCGCGAGCCGATCGCTCCGCTGAATGACGACCGCGCCAGCGGTATCGACTTCCCCAAGGACATGCTCGAAGCCGTGCGCCAGATGCGTGACAGCTCGGCGGTGAATGCAGGCCTGGGCGAGGAATTCGTCATGGTCTATTGCGAGAACAAACGCCAGGACCATCTGGCCTTTTTGAATGAAATTAATCAACGCGAATACCGCTGGTATCTCTAATACCGCTGGTATCTGTAAGGAGGGGCTATGAACAACCCGAAAACCGCTCAATGGCAGGCCATGAGCCGCGACCATCACCTGGCGCCGTTCAGCGATTATCAGCAGCTGAGCGACACCGGCCCGCGCATCATAGTCCGGGGTGACGGCGTATATGTGTGGGACAGCGAAGGCAACAAGATCCTCGACGGCATGGCCGGGCTCTGGTGCGCCGCCATCGGCTACGGTCGCGATGAGCTGGCCGACGCCGCCAGCAAGCAGATGAAAACGCTGCCGTTCTACAACACCTTCTTTATGACAGCCCACCCGCCGGTGCTTGAGTTGGCCAAGGTGATCGCCGAGATCGCGCCCAAGGGCATGAGCCACGTGTTCTTCACAGGCTCAGGCTCGGAAGGCAACGACACCATGCTGCGTATGGTCCGCCACTACTGGGCGATCAAGGGCCAACCGGAGAAGCAGGTGATCATCAGCCGTATCAACGGCTACCACGGCTCCACCGTGGCCGGCGCCGCGCTGGGTGGTATGGCCGGCATGCACGCCCAGGGCGGCACGCTGCCGGGCATCGTGCATATCCCGCAGCCGTACTGGTTCGCCGAGGGCGGCGACAAGACCCCGGAAGAGTTCGGCATCTGGGCCGCCGAGCAGCTGGAAGCCAAGATCCTCGAAGTCGGCGTGGACAAGGTCGCCGCCTTTATCGCCGAGCCGATCCAGGGCGCCGGTGGTGTGATAGTGCCGCCGGAAACCTACTGGCCGAAAATTCGCGAGATCCTCGCCAAGTACGACATCCTGTTTGTCGCCGACGAAGTGATCTGCGGTTTCGGTCGCACCGGCGAGTGGTTCGGCAGCGACTATTACGGCAACACCCCGGACCTGATGACCATCGCCAAGGGCCTGACCAGCGGCTACGTGCCCATGGGTGGCCTGATCGTCAGCGACAAGGTGTTCGATGTGATCAAGACCGCGGGGGACTTCAACCACGGCTTTACCTACTCCGGTCACCCGGTGGCGGCCGCGGTAGCCCTGGAAAATATCCGCATCCTGCGCGACGAAAAGATCATCGAAACCGTGCGCAGTGAAACCGCGCCCTATCTGCAAAAGCGCCTGCGCGAACTGCTCGACCATCCGCTGGTGGGTGAAGTGCGTGGTGTCGGCATGCTCGGCGCCATCGAGCTGGTCAAGGACAAGACCAGCCGCGCCCGCTATGAAGGCAAGGGCGCCGGCATGATCTGCCGCGGTCACTGCTTCAACAACGGGCTGATCATGCGTGCCGTGGGTGACACCATGATCATTTCGCCGCCTTTGGTGATCAGCAAGGCCGAGATCGACGAACTGGTGGAAAAGGCGCGGCTGTGCCTGGATCTAACCCTGGCCGATTTGCAGAGGTAACAGATCGGCTGCGCGGCATTTGCTAAACGCATAGGGCCGGCATTTGCCGGCCCTATGCGTTTTAGATTCGTAGGGTGGGTTAGTGGCGCCGAACAGGGGTTGAGTGGCAACTGCGGTATAGGGGCGCCACGTAACCCACCAAGCGGTAATCGCCTATCACTGCTTGGTGGGTTACGGCGCCAATGACTAAGTAGTAACAGATAGCCCGTGCCCAGGCGCCCCACCCTACAAAAGCTGCCTTCTGTACCCTATGCGTTGGCGCGTCCGGCTGACGTTTATTCGGTTACTTCAACGGCCTTGGCCTTGGCCTTGGGCGCAAAGCGCGCGGCCAGGCGCATGGAAGCGGTGACCAGACGCTGGTAGAAGGCCGGCCACAGGCGCTGCATGGCGTCCAGGGCGTAGGCGTCCGGGCCGATCAGGATGCGCCGCTTATTCGCCAGAACGCCATTGATAATCACCTGGGCGGCCTTCTCCGGGGTGGTGCGCAGCAACTGGTCGTTAAACTGCTGGCGCGCCTGGTCGGCATCCTGGCCGGTGACGCTGCTCAGGCTGGCGTGCATTCGCGCGGTCTTGGCGATATTGGTCCTGATCCCGCCGGGGTGCACGCAGCTGGCGGACACCCCTACGCCTGCCATATCCAGCTCCTGGCGCAAGGATTCGGTAAAGCCGCGCACGGCGAATTTGCTGGCGTTGTAGGCGCTCATGCCCGGTTGGGAAAACAGCCCGAATACGCTGGAGACGTTGATGATATGACCGCTGCCGGCCGCCTTGATATGCGGCAGAAAGGCCTTGCTGCCGTTGACCACGCCCCAGAAGTTGATAGCCATGATCCATTCGTAGTCGGCGTAGTCGTTGCCTTCCACCGTGCCGCCCTGGGCTACGCCTGCGTTGTTGAAGATGGCGTTGACCCGGCCATGCTCGGCCACCACCTGCTCGGCCCAGGCGTGCACGGCCTCGCGGTCGGCGACGTTGACCAGGGTTTCGCTGACCTTGACCCCGAGCTTGCGGGCTTGCGCTGCGGTTTCCGCCAGGCCCTCGGCGTTGACATCCGCCAGCGCCAGTTGGCAACCCTGGCGGGCCAGGCCGTAGGCCAGGGCGCGGCCGATGCCGGAGCCGGCGCCGGTGATGGCCGCTACCTTGTTTTCGAACGACTTCATGCGCTGGCCTCCTGGGCGGTGAAGGTGATGGCGCTGCTTTGCGCCGGATGGGCCGCGTGCTTGCGGCTGAAGTGATAGGCGGCCGGGTCGAAGTTGCGCGTCAGCAGGCGAAAGCGCCAGGTAAAGCCGGGCCATACCGTGCAGTTACGCCCGCTGACCGGGTGCAGGTACCAGCTCGTGCAGCCGCCGGCGTTCCACACGGTATTGCCCAGGCTGCCCTGCAGCTTGGCGTTGAAGCTGTCCTGCACCGCGCGTTTGACCTCCAGGCTCTGCAGCTGCTGCTGATTGATCAGCTTGAGCGCGCCGAGCACGTAGTGGATCTGCGACTCGATCATATAGACCATGGAGTTATGCCCCAGCCCGGTGTTCGGCCCCATCAGGAAGAACAGGTTAGGGAAGCCGGCGGTCAGCGTGCCCTTGTAGGCTTGCGGACCTTGCGGCCAGGTGTCGAGCAGGTCGACGCCACCACGGCCAAATACCACGCCGCGCGGTAGCGGGTCGCTGGGGGTGAAGCCGGTGCCGAAGATGATGGCGTCGATATGGCGTTCCTGGCCGTCCACGGTGCGGATGCTGCGCGCGCCGATTTCGGCTATGCCGTCGGTGATCAGCTCGACGTTGGCCTGGGTCAGGGCTGGGAAGTAGTCGTTGGAGATCAGCACCCGCTTGCAGCCCATCAGGTAGTCCGGGGTGACCTTGGCGCGCAGCAACGGGTCCTGAATCTGCTGGTTGATGTACCACTTGCCGACTTTCTGCGCGAGCGTCATCACCTTGGGCAGCATGGCAAAGCCGATCACCCGGCTTTCCAGCAGGGCGTAGATGGCCCCGCGCCAGAGTTTCTGCAGCAACGGGAATTGCTTGAAGCGGTTGCGCTCGCGCTCGCTGATGGCGCGGTCCGGCTTGGGCATGATCCAGGGCGCGGTGCGTTGATAGAGGTCGAGCTGGCCCACCTGTTTCTGGATCTGCGGCACGAACTGGATGGACGATGCGCCGGTGCCTATCACCGCCACCTTTTTACCCGTCAGGTCGTAGTCGTGGTCCCACTGCTGGGAGTGGAACAGCTTGCCGGTGAACTGCTCCAGGCCGTTGAGGGCCGGAATAGACGGGGTGGACAGCGCGCCCATGCCGGACACCACGAACTGCGCGGTATAGCTGTTACCGGCGCTGTCACTGAGCTGCCAGAGTTCCTGCTGCTCATCCCAGGCGATGCGCTTGATTTCGGTATTCAGCTGGGTGTGGTTGTGCAGGCGGTATTTTTCCCAGCAGCCTTCCAGGTAGCCCTGGATTTCCGGCTGCTTGGCGAACATGCGCGTCCAGTTGGGGTTCTGCTCGAAGGAGAAGGAGTACAGGTGCGATTGCACGTCGCAGCCGCAGCCCGGGTAGTTGTTCACCCGCCAGGTGCCGCCGACCCCGGCCTCTTTCTCGAACAGCAGGAAATCGTGCTCGCCTTGCTGCTTGAGGCGGATGGCCATGCCCAGGCCGGAAAAGCCGCTGCCGATAATGGCAACCTTGCAGTGACGCACAGAACCTGCGGGTGAAACGGACGCATTCATGGCCAAGCTCCTGTTATGCATATTGCTGGCGTATACAGCTGTATACCAAGGTAGACAGTTGTATACTCGCCAGCAAGAGTCACCCAGACAAACCAACTTTTAGGTAGGGTTCGTTATGCAAGCGGATAGCGGCGGCGCACAACAGGCAGGGGAAAGGCTCAGCGAGGCCCCGGGGAAACGGCTGCTGCTGGAGGCGGCATTGCGCCTCACCTCGACCGGCCGCAGCCTGAGCACCCTGGGCCTGCGCGAACTGGCGCGGGAGGCCGGGCTGAATCCCAATACCTTCTACAGGCACTTCAAGGATGTCGATGACCTGGGCCTGACGGTGATACGCGAGATATCCACCCAGCTGCGCCAGCCGCTGCGCGACCTGCGCCGCGAGGCCGCCGAGCGTGCCGTGCAGAGCGCCGAGCAGAGCGCGGTCCAGCTGTTTGGTATCGACCTGGCGCGAGGGCGGCGGGTCTGTCATGAGACGGTGCAGCTGTTCTTCGCCTTCGTCGGGGAGAACCCCGCGGCCTTTATTATCGGTGTGCGCGAGCTGCATGGCGCCTCGCCTGTGCTGCGCGCGGCGCTGCAGGCGATCATGGATGAGTTCGGCGCCGATATGGCCGAGGATATCCAGGCCTTTCAGCTGCTGCCGGAGATGGTCGAGCCGGCCGTGGTGCTGCAGGTCTCCAACCTGATCAGCCGTAACCTGTTTCAACTGTCCCTGGACTATATCGGCCAGCCCGAGCGCCGCGCCGCTATCTGCGCCCTGGCCGAGGAGCAGGTGGTCATGCTGTTTACCGGGGCCAGCGTGCTGCAGGGGCTGGGTCAGCTGAAATTGCCGGTGAATTAGACAGCCGAGCTGATACCGGTCAAAGACTCCTGGCGGCGTCCGGCTTATGCTGGCGGCGCCCGTCTTGCACCGCACTTGGCATCACTAGATAAGGACCTCCCATGATCGAAGCCAGCTGGATCGCCTTTGCCTTTGTCATGGGCCTGGCGGCGCGGGGCATAGGCTTGCCGCCCCTGGTCGGCTATCTGGGCGCCGGCTTCGCCCTGGCCGGCTTTGGCGAGCAGATCGGGGTTGGCCCGCGCGATAGCCTGGCGCTGCAGCATATCGCCCACCTGGGGGTGCTGCTGTTGCTGTTTACCCTGGGCCTCAAGCTGAAGCTGGGCAATCTGGTGCGCCGTGAGGTGATAGGCGGCGGTCTGCTGCACTTCGCCATCTCCAGCCTGGTGTTCCTCCCGGCCATCATGCTGGTGCTCGATTTGCCCTGGCAGCAGAGCCTGCTGCTGGCCATCGCCCTGTCGTTTTCCAGCACTGTGCTGGCGGCCAAGGTGCTGGAGGGCAAGCGCGAGCTGCGCGCCTTTCATGGCCGCTTGGCGATAGGGGTGTTGATCATCCAGGACCTGATCGCCTTGCTGGTGATGAGCTTGGCCAGTGGCGAGCTGCCTTCGCCCTGGGCGCTGCTGCTATTTGCCTTGCCGTTGCTGCGCCCGCTGCTGTTTCGCCTGCTCGATGCCAGCGGCCACGAGGAACTGATGGTGCTGCTCGGCCTGCTCCTGGCCCTGGTGCTCGGCGGCTATGGTTTCGAACGCCTGGGGCTGAGCTCCGAGCTGGGCGCATTGGCCTTCGGCGCGCTGCTGGCCGGGCACAAGCGTGCGGTCGAACTGGCCAGCTCGTTGTGGGGCATCAAGGAAGTGTTTCTGGTCGGTTTCTTCCTGCAGATCGGCATCGGCGGCCTGCCAGATGCCCAGGCCCTGACTTTTGCGTTGGTCATGGCGCTGCTGTTGCCGCTCAAGGGCTTGCTGTTCTTCGGCCTGTTCCTGCTGTTCCGCCTGCGTGCGCGCAGCGCCTTTCTCGGCAGCGTCAGCCTGACCAACTACAGCGAGTTCGGCCTGATCATGGCCAGCGTGGTGCTGCCGCAGTGGATGATTCCGCTGGCCATCACCGTGGCCTTGTCCTTTGTGATTTCCGCGCCGCTCAATCGGCTGGTCCATCCGCTGTACGAGCGTCTGGCCAAACGCTTGACCGCTTTGGAACGCGATATTCGCCATCCCGACGAGCAACCGGTTTCCCTCGGTGACGCCCAAGTGCTGGTGATGGGCATGGGGCGCACCGGCCGCGCGGCCTACGACTATTTGCGGGAGAAGGGCTTCAAGGTGGCGGGCCTGGATTCTGACCCTGTGGTGATAGAACAGAGCAAGCAGGCCGGGCGCAAGGTGCTGTTCGCCGACGGCGAAGACCCGATGTTCTGGCAGCACCTGCAGATGCCCGAGACCGATGCGGTGATCCTGGCGCTCAACGATGAGGAGGCGAAAGTCATAGCCACCCATAAACTGCGCGGGCGCGGCTTCAATGGCCTGGTGGTGTCCCATGCCATGTATGAGGACATCGCCACGCGGATTCAGCAGGCCGGCGCCGATCGTACCTACCTGACCATGAGCGAGGCGGGCGCCGGCCTGGCCGAGCATGTGTTCCGCAATCTGGAGGCGCGGGCCGAGGTGCACTAAGAACCTGTTTACGATCTGCTGCGCGTCGGCCATCCAGCGTTAAAAACAGCCTCGGAATGCTCATTTACAACTCGTAAACTGCGCTTCCTCGGCGTTTTGACCAGCCGGAGGCTGTTACTACGTAGCGCCTTGTCTGGCTCTAGCTCGCGAGATCGTAAACAGGTTCTAAACCCCTCGGCCTTGGGCGGGCTTAGTTGAAGCCCAGGCGCTGGCGCCAGCGTTGTTCCAGTTGCTTGCTGTCGTGGTCGAGGGGGTGGAAGCCGGGGCGGTAGTAATCCAGGTAGGGCAGCAGCAGCTTGGTGAGGAAGCCGTTGCGCGGGCTAAACAGCATGCCCAGGCCCTTCTTCCAGCTGCGCCAGTTGAACAGCTGGCCGTCCTTGCGCAGCAGGTGCAACTGGAACCAGCCGATCACGCCGAAGAAGGTCAGGGTGGTAATCGCCATCATCGCCACCCGGGTGAAGTAACCGCCACCGACCGCCTGGTACACGTCATAGGCCACGGCCTTGTGCTCGTTCTCCTCGATGGCGTGCCACATCCACAGCTGGTACAGCTTGGGGTCGTTCATCTGGGTGGTGAGGTCTTCGCGCTGCAGCAACTGCTCGGCCATGGTCGCGGTGAAGTGCTCCAGGGCGCAGGTGGCGGCCAGGCGCTGTTTCTGGGTGGTGATCTTGGTCACCCATGCCAGCAGCACCTTGATCCGCAGCTCCAGGCGTCCCAGGTCGATGTCGTGCTCGGCGGCGTATTCGTTATAGGCCGCGTGTTCCTTGGAATGCATGGCTTCCTGGCCGATAAAGGCGCTGATGTCCTTCTTCAGCTGCGGCTCTGTGATCTGCTCGCGCACCGCGCGCACGCTGTCGACGAAGAACTTCTCGCCGTAGGGAAACAGCGACGACAGGTTGTTCATAAAGTGGCTCATAAAGGGGTCGCCGGCGAACCAGTACTTCTGGCTTGCGCCGAAGCTGAAATCCATGCGGCGTACCGGGAAGCTGGCGCTGGGGGTGCTGGTTTTGGCTGTCATTAAGGCGACTCCTGGGCGTGTTGGTCGTGGTGGTGACCGCTGTTGTTATCGGGCTCGGGTAGGCAGCTGAGGGGCTGTCTGTGGCCGTGATAAATCTTTAGCCCGGAGTCATTTTGCTGCGAGGTCATTTCTGGCCAGGGCGGGTGGATTGGCGCCAACTTATGGATAGTTGTAGGACAGTCGGCAGCGCCCTTGGGGCTTTAACCTGGGGCTGTCGGCAGAAAGCAAAACGCCCGCAGAAGCGGGCGTGGTGAGATGTGAGCGGACGGAGGCGCTACTGATCGCTAAGGGCGAAGGCGGTGAGGGTAAAGGTGGGGATGTCGATATCCTGCAGCTTCTGCGAGCCGCCCAGCTCCGGCAGGTCGATGATCGCCGCCGCCTCGAAGACGCTGGCGCGCATGCGCCGCACCAGTTGCGCGGCCGCCAGCAGGGTGCCGCCGGTGGCGATCAGGTCATCGAAGATTAGCACCTGGTCGCCTTCGCACAGGCTGTCGGTCTGGACTTCCAGCCGGGCTTCACCGTACTCGGTCTGGTAGCTGGCGCTAAGCACCGCACCCGGCAGTTTGCCCTGCTTGCGAAACAGGATCAGCGGCTTGTTCAGCTCATAGGCGATGATCGAGCCGATCAGGAAACCGCGCGCATCCATGGCGCCGATATGGCTGAACTCGGCTTCGACATAGCGCTGGATAAAGCTGTCGGCCACCATGCGCAAGGCGCGTGGCGACTGGAACAGCGGGGTGATATCGCGGAAGATCACCCCCGGCTTGGGGAAGTCCGGCACCGGGCGGATCAGGGTCTTGATGCTGAATTCGTCGAAGATCATCGCCTATGTCCTGCGCAGGTCGGCTGGGTCAGCCCTCGAGGTTGCCACCGGCCAGGGCGCACAGCTCGATGGGGTCGAGGATGTGCACTTCCTTGCCTTCGGCTGCGAGCAGCTGGTTCTGTTGGAAGCGGGTAAACACACGCGACACGGTTTCCACCGCCAGGCCCAGGTAGTTGCCGATTTCGTTGCGCGACATGGCCAGGCGGAACTGGTTGGCGGAGAAGCCGCGGGCGCGGAAGCGGGCCGACAGGTTGACCAGGAAGGTGGCGATGCGCTCGTCGGCGGTCTTCTTCGACAACAGCAGCATCATCTGCTGATCGTCGCGGATTTCCCGGCTCATGATGCGCATCAGCTGACGGCGCAGTTGCGGCAGTTGCAGCGCCAGTTCATCCAGGCGCTCGAAGGGGATTTCGCACACCGAGGTGGTTTCCAGGGCCATGGCGGACACCGGGTAGCTCTCGTTGTCCATGCCGGACAGGCCCACCAGTTCGCTGGGCAGATGGAAGCCGGTGATCTGCTCGTCGCCCGCATCGCTCAGGCTGAAGGTCTTCAACGCGCCGGCGCGCACGGCGAACACCGAGTTGAAGGCATCGCCCTGGCGAAACAGGAACTCGCCCTTTTTCAGAGGGCGGCCGCGCTTGACTATATGGTCCAGGGCGTCCATGTCTTCCATATTCAGCGATAGCGGCAGGCACAGGCTGGACAGGCTGCAGTCATTGCAATGGACTTGGTGGGGGCTGTTCAGCTTGATGCTTTCGGACATTAGCGTCGCTTCCAGGATTATACACGCAACGTTCATAAGGGTACCGCAGGGTGGCGCACTCAGCCAGTCGACTGAAGTCGCAGTGAGGGCGCAAGTCCGCGCCTGCCCAGCGTGCCGGGTGGAGCTGCAGGCCGTGGGATGCGGGCGTTGGATCGGCGTTTGGTGCAGGTTTGGCGTACAAACGCAGCGACCAGCGCAAGGCTGGCCGCAGGGTTGCGCGGCTGCAGCGCCTAGATCACCCGGGAAAAGCGCTGGCGGCTGTGTTCATTGAGGTAGTGATCGAACAGCATGCACAGCGAACGCACCAACAGGCGCCCGGCGGGGAGCACTTCGACGCCGTGCTGATCCAGCTGGATCAGGCCGTCCGCGGCCATCTGCTGCAACTGCGGCCAGGTCTCGGCGAAGTAGCTGCGGAAGTCGATGGCATAGGCCTGTTCGATAGTGGCGAAGCTCAGCTGGAAATGGCAGATCAGCTGCTGGATCACCGCCCGGCGCAGGCGGTCGTCGGCGTTGCAGTGCAGGCCGCGCAAGGTGGCCAGCTCGCCCTTGGCCAGGCTGTTTTGATACTGGTTGAGGTCGCTGTTGTTCTGGCAGTACAGCTCGCCAATCTGGCTGATCGAGGACACTCCCAGGCCGATCAGGTCGCAGTGGCCGTGGGTGGTGTAACCCTGGAAATTACGTTGCAGGCTGCCATCTTCCTGGGCGCTGGCCAGCTCGTCGTCGGGCAGGGCGAAGTGGTCCATGCCGATATAGCGGTAACCGGCGGCGCTCAGTTGTTCGATGCTGGCCTGCAGCATGGCCAGCTTGTCGCCGGGGCTGGGCAGCTCGCCGTTATTGATCCGCCGCTGCGGCATAAAGCGCTCGGGCAGGTGGGCGTAGTTGAACAGCGACAGGCGATCGGGCTGCAGGGCTATGACTTCCGCGACGGTGCGGGCGAAGCGCGGCGGGGTTTGCAGCGGCAGGCCGTAGATCAGGTCGATATTCACCGAACGGAACTGCAGGGTGCGCGCGGCTTCGACTATGGCGCGGGTCTCGTCCAGGGTTTGCAGGCGGTTGACCGCCCGCTGCACGGCCGGGTCGAGGTCCTGCACGCCGAGGCTGACCCGGTTGAAGCCCAGCTCGCGCAGCAGACCCATGGTCGACCAGTCGGCCTCGCGCGGGTCGATCTCGATGCTGTAGTCGCCGGAATCGTCATCCAGCAGGTTGAAGTGCTCGCGTAGCTGGCCCATCAACTGGCGCAGTTCGTCGTGGCTGAGAAAGGTCGGGGTACCGCCGCCCAGGTGCAACTGCTCGACCCGCTGTTGCTTGTCCAGATGGCGGCCGATGATTTCCACTTCGCGCGCAAGTTTCTCCAGATAGGGCAGGGCGCGGCCGCGGTCCTTGGTGATCACCTTGTTGCAGGCGCAGTAGTAGCAAATATGCGCGCAGAACGGGATGTGCACGTACAGCGACAAGGGCCGCAGCGCTTTGCGGCTGTCGCGCAGGGCATGCAGCAGGTCGAACTGGCCGATGCCGGGATGGAACTGCACGGCAGTCGGATAAGAGGTGTAGCGGGGGCCGGCCTGATCGTAGCGGCGGATCAGATCGGTGTCCCAGTGGATGGCGTCGAGCATGCGGACATTCCCGGTTTGGCTAGCAGTAACGGGGAGTCTAAGAGCGGTGCGGCTGGGGTGTTTTGACCTGGATCATGGAGCTTGTCCGAGAATAGCAATTGGCTGCAAATTGTAGGTTGGTGCTGAGGAACGAAGCCCAACAACGTCAGCATGTTGGGCTTCGCGGAGCTCAGCCCAACCTACAAAAATCCACAGTCTCGGACAGGCTCCTAGTGCCCCATTAGCCAATGCTGGTGCGGGCCTGGCATTGTCCATAGGCCGAACAGCATCACCAGCAGGCCGCCGGCCATGCGCACGCCCTGTTGGCGCAGCAAGGCGCTCAGGCGTTCGGCGGCCATGCCGGTGGCCAGCAGCACCGGCATGGTGCCCAGGCCGAAGGCCAGCATCAAGGCGGCGCTATTGAGGGCATTGCCCTGGCTGGCGGCCCAGAGCAAGGTGCTGTAGACCAGGCCGCAGGGCAGCCAGCCCCACAGACCGCCGAGCACCAGGGCGCGGGGCAGGCTGGTGACCGGCATAAAGCGCCGGGTCAGGGGTTGGATATGCCGCCACAGGCCACGGCCCAGGGCTTCGATGCGGGTCAGGCCGCTCCACCAGCCGGCCAGGTACAGGCCCATGGCGATCAGCAGCAGCGCGGCGACAATGCGCAGGCCCATCACCAGCGGACTATTGGCCACCGCCCAGCCGGCCAGACCGAGCAACAGGCCGGCCAGGCTATAGCTGAAGATGCGCCCCAGGTTATAGGCCAGCAGCAGCCTAAAGCGCTGGGCGCGCTGCTCCGGCGGGATGGCCAGGGTCAGGGCGCCCATCAGGCCGCCGCACATGCCCAGGAAATGGCCGCCACCGAGCAGGCCGAGAATCAGCGCCGAGACCAGCAGCGGCAGCAGCTCAAGCACGGGGCTGTTCCTTGGTGGGTTGTTTCGGCTCGTCGCGTTGCTGGGCTTGGTTGACCGCGGCCTTATGCCTGGGGTCTTCGTCGTCGAACAGAATGCTATGGGCCGGGCCATCCAGGTCATCGTACTGACCGCTGTCCACCGCCCAGAAGAACAGCCAGATGGCGAAGCCCACCAGGACTATGGCCACCGGAATCAGAATATAGAGCGCGGGCATGGGGTCTCCGGGTGGCGATGTAGGTTGGGCTGAGCTTGGCGAAGCCCAACATTGCAGTCTTTGAACTTCGTTGGGCTTCACTGCGTTCAGCCCAACCTACGGTTTGGGGCTGCGGGTCAGACGCAGGGCGTTCAGCACTACCAATAGAGAGCTGAGCGACATGCCCAATGCCGCCCAGATTGGCGTGATCCAACCTATGGCGGCGAACGGCAGCACCAGGCCATTGTACAGGCTGGCCCAGCTCAGGTTCTCGATGATGATGCGCCGCGTGCGTTGCGCCATGCTCAGGGCTTGCACCAGGCTGCTCAGGCGGTTGGACAAGAGCACCGCATCGGCGCTGGTCTTCGCCAGGTCGGTGGCGCTGCCCATGGCCACGCTGATATCGGCGGCGGCCAGCACCGGCACATCGTTGACCCCGTCGCCGAGCATCAGCACCCGCCGGCCCTGGCTATGCAACTGTTGCAGCACGGCCAGTTTGGCGGCTGGGGTGAGGCCGCCGCGGGCGTCGGCTATGCCCAGCTGGCGCGCCACCTCGGCGACCATGGGCGAGCTGTCGCCGGACAGCAGCATAATGTGCCAATGCCGAACCTTGGCCGCTTCGATCAGCTGCGCTGCGTCATCCCGCACGCGGTCATCCAGGACGAGCCAGGCCAGGGGCCCTTGTTCATCGCCCAGCAGCAGCCATTGGCCGTGCTCGCCCGTAATGGCTGGGGGCTGTTGACCGCTCAAAGCGCAGACAAAATCCGCCTGGCCGATACGCAGCAGGCGCGCGCCGACCCGGCCCTGCAGGCCCAGGCCCGGATAGCTGTCGACCTGATCGGCAGCCTGGCTGGCTTGGCCAAAAGCGCGGGCAATGGGGTGTTCGGAGCGGTTCTCCAGGGCGGCGGCCAGGGCCAGGCAGCTGCCTGAGTCCAGTTCGCGCAGCGGCTGGATGCTGCTCAGGCTCAGGCGGCCTTCAGTCAGGGTGCCGGTCTTGTCGACGACCAGGGTGTCGATCTGGTTCAAGCCTTCCAGCACATGGCCGCGGGTCAGCAGCAGGCCGAGCCTGTGCAAGGATCCGGTGGCGGCGGTCAGGGCGGTGGGCGTGGCCAGGGCCAGGGCGCAGGGGCAGGTGGCGACCAGCAGGGCCAGCACTATCCAGAAGGCGCGCGACGGATCGAGTTGCCACCAGATCAGGCCTACCACGGCGGCCGCCAGCAGCACGCTCAGCAGAAACCACTGCGCCACCCGATCGGCCAGCACCGCCAGGCGCGGTTTGTCGCTCTGCGCGCGCTCCAGCAAGCGCACTATGGCCGATAGCCGGGTGGCATCGCCCAGGGCCTGCACCTCGACGCACAGCGGCCCTTCGACGTTGAGGGTGCCGGCGGTCACTGGATCTCCGACGCCGCGCGCCTGCGGCAGGTATTCGCCAGTCAGCAGCGCTTCGTCGATGCTCGACTGGCCCTGCAGGATGCGCCCGTCGGCCGGTAGCAGGGCGCCTGGCGGCACCAAAACCTGGTCGCCGATCCGCAGCTCGCTAAGCAGGATACGTTGGCTCTGGCCGTCGGCGTCCAGGCGCAGGCAGGAGGCGGGCAGCAACTTGACCAGCTGCGCGGTGGCCGCTGCCGTACGTTCGCGGGCGCGGCGCTCCAGATAGCGGCCAGCCAGCAGGAACAGGGCGAACATGCCCACCGCATCGAAATACAGCTCGCCCTGGCCGGTCACCGTCGACCAGATACCGGCGACGTAGGCCCCGCCTATGGCCAGGGACACCGACACATCCATAGTCAGATGACGGGTGCGCAGGTCGCGCAAGGCGCCACGAAAGAACTGGCCGCAGCAGTAGAAGACGATCGGGGTGGTGAGAAACAGGCTGACCCAGCGCAGGATCTGGTCCAGCTCAGGGGATAGGTCGACGTTGAATTCCGGCCAGGTGGCCATGCTCGCCATCATCACCTGCATCCATAGCATGCCGGCCACACCCAGCTCGCGCATGGCGCGGCGGTTTTCCCGCTGCAGCTGGGCGGCGGCGGCGTCGGCCTGCCAGGGATGGCCGGCGTAGCCGATCTTGCGCAGCGCCTTGAGCACATCGCTGAGCGGAATCTGGCTGTCGGCCCAACGCACCTGCAAGCGGTGGTTGGACAGGTTGAGCGTGGCTTCGGCGATACCCGGCAGCTCGCGCAGGTGTTTCTCGATCAGCCAGCCGCAGGCGGCGCAGCTGATGCCTTCAATCAACAGGCAGGTTTCGCTGAGCTCCCCGTGGCGTTCGACAAAGGGTTGCTGCACATCGCTGCGGTCGTACAGCGCCAGTTCATCCGGCAGGGCTTGCGGCAGGCTGTGGGGATTGTTCGCGTTTTCGCTGCGGTGCTGGTAGTAGGGCTCCAGGCCGCCGGCGACTATGGCCTCGGCCACCGCCTGGCAGCCGGGGCAGCACAGCTCGCGGCTTGCCCCCAGAACATGCGCCTGGAAGCGGCTGCCGGGGGGCACCGGCAGGCCGCAGTGGTAGCAAGGGGTCGGGCTGGCCATCGGCGTGCTTACGGCTGATCCCCGAGGCGGATGCTGTTGCCGCTCTGCAGGCTTTCTTCTTCGAACAGGCGCCAGTCCTTGCCACCTTCCTGGCCGATCAGCTCGACGAAGCGGCGGCCCTGCACGGCGTCGATCATCTGCCCGCTGTAGCTGCCATCGGCCTGCAGCTGCAGTATCACTCGGCGGTCGCGTTCCGGCTGGGTCGGCGAGATCAGGTTGAGCACCAGCTGTTGCGGCCGGCTATGGCCTTGCAGCTGCAAGCTGGCGACGCCGGTCTCTTCATCCAGCACCAGGCTGGCGTTGAGCTGCAGGCGGAGTGCATGGTTTTCCCGCTCCAGCGACCGGTTGATGCCCTTGCCGACATCGTAATAGTCATCGGAAATCAGCCCCGGTGGGTTCTGCGTGGCGATGGTCAGCAGGGCCACGCCCTGGGCCACCGAGTAGCTCAGCAGGGCTATCAGGAACCAGGGCCAGAACTGCTTGTACCAGGGCTTGTTCGCTGCGGTTTTTGGCTCGGACATGCTCTTCTCTAATCAGCGGACGCTGGGGCCGATAAAGCGGCTGTCAGCATCGGTTTTGATACTTGGATCATCCACCGACTGCAGGTGGAAGCTGATTTCATTGGTGCTGGACGGCAGGCTTGAAGGGTCGATGGACAGCTCGACCGGCAGCGACAGCACCTCGCCCTCGAGGGCCTTGATCTCGCGCTTGCCTTCGTAGACCAGCCCCTCGAGGCCATCGGCTGCGATCAGGTAGGTCACCTCGTGCTGGGCCTTGTTCATGATCTTCAGGGTGTAGACGTTCTCGATCCGGCCCTCTTCGTTTTCCCGGTAGAGCACGCGGTCCTTGAGTACGTCCAGTTCCACCAGCGAGCGGCTGGCGATGGCCCAGGCGAATACGCCGAACATCGCCAGCAGGGCGACGGCGTAGCCGATCAGGCGTGGACGCGCCAGGTGGGTCTTCTGCCCGGACAGGTTGTGTTCGGTGGTGTAGCTGATCAGCCCTTTGGGGTAGTTCATCTTGTCCATGATGCTGTCGCAGGCATCGATACAGGCGGCGCAGCCGATGCACTCGATCTGCAGGCCGTCGCGGATGTCGATGCCGGTGGGGCAGACGTGCACGCACATCTTGCAGTCGATGCAGTCGCCCAGGCCTTCGGCCTTGTAGTCGGCATCGCGCTTGCGCGGGCCGCGGTGTTCGCCGCGGCGCGGGTCGTAGGAGACGATCAGGGTGTCCTGGTCGAACATCACGCTCTGGAAGCGCGCATAGGGGCACATATAGATGCACACCTGCTCGCGCAGGTAGCCGGCGTTGCCGTAGGTGGCGAGGGTGAAGAAGCCGACCCAGAACAGCGCCCAGCCGCCAGCCTCGAGGGTGAACAGGGCGGGGATCAGCTCGCGAATCGGGGTGAAGTAACCGACGAAGGTGATCGCGGTGAGGAACGAGACGCCGACCCAGATGCCGTGCTTGGCCAGTTTGCGCAGGAACTTCTGCCCGGTCATCGGTGCCTTGTCGAGTTTTATGCGCTGGTTGCGATCACCCTCGGTGACCTTTTCCGCCCACATAAAGACCCAGGTGAACACGCTTTGCGGGCAGGTGTAGCCGCACCAGACGCGTCCGGCAAATACGGTAATAAAGAACAGGCCGAAGGCGGCGATGATCAGCAGCGCCGAGAGCAGGACGAAATCCTGGGGCCAGTAGGTGGAGCCGAGGATATGGAACTTGCGCTCCGGCAGGTTCCACCAGACGGCCTGACGGCCTTCCCAGTTCAACCATACGGTGCCGAAGTACAACAGGAAGAGGGCTGCGCCACCGAGCATGCGCAGGTTGCGGAAGATGCCGGTGAAGGAGCGGGTGTAGATTTTTTCGCGGTTGGCGTACAGGTCGACAGTTTCGACCTTGGCCGGGGTGACGTCTTTGACAGGAATCTGTGCGCTCATCAGTTCGTACCACAGCGGTTGATTGGCTGCCCCGATCGATACCTGCCGGTCGGGGTCATACGGGCTCTTGCGCTATGGTACGCCTGACTACTCCTGAGCAGGTGCGACCGGCGGTCGCGTCTGGCTCAGGCAGGAGAATTACTTCTCGATCTTAGCGTGCGACAGGCTATACACATAGGCCGCCAGCAGATGCACCTGGTCATTACCCAGGCGATCGGCATGGGCCGGCATCTTGCCGTTGCGGCCGTAACGCAGAGTTTGTTGTACCTGGGCGAAGCTGGAGCCATACAGCCAGGTTTTGTCGGTCAGGTTGGCCGAGCCCATGGCCTGTTGACCCTTGGCATCCGGGCCATGACAGACTGCACAGTTGGCCTTGAAGATCTCTTGACCTGCGTCAATATCTGCCTCGATGCCTTCCGGAACCTTCAAGCCAGACAGGCTGCGAATGTAGCCCGCGACATTGCGGATACCTGCTTCGCCGATGCTGTCCTTCCATGCCGGCATCGCCGCCTGACGACCGTCCATGATGGTGGTCTTGATGGTGGCCGGCTCGCCGCCGTACAGCCAGTCCTTATCGGTCAGGTTGGGGAAGCCATAGGCGCCCTTGGCGTCGGAACCGTGGCAGACCGAGCAGTTGGAGGCAAACAGGCGACCGCCCATTTTCAACGCTTGCTCGTCCTGGGCCACTTGTTCTATAGGCATGGCCGCATATTTGGCGAAGATCGGCCCGTATTGGCCGTCAGCCTTGGCCATTTCCTTTTCCCACTGGTGCACGCCGTTCCAGCCTGCGTTGCGTTCGCCATCGGCGATTTGCACGTTGGTGGCGAAGGGGGTCTTGGCTTCGCTGTCGAGGTGGTCGTAGCCCGGCAGCAGGCCTTTCCAGTTGCCCAGACCCGGGTAGAGCACTAGGTAGCCGAGGGCGAAGATGATGGTGCCGACAAACAGCATGAACCACCACTTGGGCAGCGGGTTGTCGAACTCCTCGATACCGTCGAAGGCATGCCCGACGGTTTCCTCGGTGCTCTCCTGACGCTGGCCCTTGCGGGTGCCGAAGATCAGCCAAGTCAGGGCGAAAATGGTGCCCAGAGACAGAATGGTTACGTACCAACTCCAGAACGTGGTCATTGGTTATTGCTCCTGGAAGATTGCTCGTCACGCTCTTTGGGTTGGGGGTCGTCGGCGAAGGGCAGGTTAGCGGCCTCGTCGAAGCTCGATTTGCGCTTGCTGCTGTAGGCCCAGAGCACCACGCCGATAAAGGCGATGAACACCACTGCCGTGCCTATGCCGCGAATAGTCCCGACGTCCGTTAGAAAAGTGGGCATAGTGCGTTACCGTTTGTTCTTGATAGCGGTGCCGAGAACCTGCAGGTACGCGACCAGCGCGTCCATTTCGGTCTTGCCCTTCACCGCGTCCTTGGCCCCGGCGATGTCTGCATCGCTGTAGGGGACGCCAAAGCCACGCATGACTTCCATCTTCTTGGCGGTGTCCTTGCCATCCAGCTGGTGTTCAACCAGCCAGGGGTAGGCCGGCATCTTCGATTCCGGTACCAGGTTGCGCGGGTTGTACAGGTGCGCACGTTGCCACTCGTCCGAGTAGCGGCCGCCAACGCGGGCCAGGTCCGGACCGGTACGCTTGGAACCCCACAGGAAGGGGTGATCCCACACGCTTTCACCGGCGACCGAGTAGTGGCCGTAACGTTCGGTTTCGGCGCGGAACGGACGGATCATCTGCGAGTGGCAGCCGACGCAGCCGTTCTTGATGTAGATGTCGCGGCCTTCCAGCTGCAGCGCGGTGTAGGGCTTGAGGCCCGCGACCGGCTCATTGGTGACGTCCTGGAAAAACAGCGGGACTATCTGGGTCAGGCCGCCGATGCTGACGGCGAGGACCATCAGCAGCGCCATCAGGCCGATATTCTTCTCGATGATTTCGTGTTTCATCAGTGAGCGCTCCCTGCAGTGACGTGGGCGGCGGGAATCTGTGCAGCCGCTTCGTATTCAGAAGCCTTGGCGGCACGCACGGTGCGATAGGTGTTGTAGGCCATCAACAGCATGCCGGTGACGAAGAACGCGCCGCCGATCATCCGTACCACATAACCCGGGTGGCTGGCTTCCAGCGCTTCCACGAAGGAATAGGTGAGGGTGCCGTCTTCGTTGACCGCGCGCCACATCAGGCCCTGGGTGATGCCGTTGACCCACATCGAAGCGATGTACAGCACGGTACCTATGGTAGCCAGCCAGAAGTGCGCGTTGATCAGGCCGATGCTGTGCATCTGCGGACGACCAAAGACCTTGGGCAGCAGGTGGTACAGCGCGCCGATGGAGATCATCTCCACCCAGCCGAGAGCGCCGGCGTGTACGTGGCCGATGGTCCAGTCGGTGTAGTGGGACAGGGCGTTGACGGTCTTGATCGCCATCATTGGGCCTTCGAAGGTGGACATGCCGTAGAAGGCCTGGGACACCACCAAAAAGCGCAGGATTGGGTCGGTGCGCAGCTTATGCCAGGCGCCGGACAGGCTCATCATG
>NZ_JAUYNP010000241.1 GCF_030696055.1 Pseudomonas sp.
CAGGCAATCCTGCGCAGGCTGAAGCCTTGGGCATGACCGATTTGAATGGTGGCGCGCTCTTCAACGCTGAGTTCGGAATAAGACATAGGGGCAGCACCGTACCGGAAAGGTCAGGTGTTGCACTCAGTTTTTGCCGCCGCCCTGTATGAAGTTTCATTGGTGTGAGATGGGGGTCAGTTGTTGATGAGTGAAAAAGCTCTCTCGTCCCTCCTTGCTCGCAGTGGATATCCCACATGGCTATTGTTCGTGCAGCTGAGATTACTTGTTCAGGTTTTGGCTTGAGGTGCCCTCTCCATATTGTCGCTAGTGCCTTATTTTCTATATAAAGACGAAAAGCCCCGCACTAGGCGGGGCTTTTCGTCTTTGTCGCTGCCCCGAACTTCAATTCCAGGTAAAGCGCTAACTAAGTGGTTAGTGAGAAATCAATCCCAGCTCAATGCCCCACCAGTCTGATACTCAATAACCCGCGTCTCGAAGAAGTTCTTCTCCTTCTTCAGGTCCATGATTTCCGACATCCATGGGAACGGGTTAGTGGTACCTGGGTACTCTTCCTTCAAACCAATCTGAGTCAGACGACGGTTGGCGATAAATTTGAGGTAGTCCTCCATCATCGCTGCGTTCATGCCCAGTACGCCGCGCGGCATGGTGTCGCGTGCGTATTCGATTTCCAGCTGAGTGCCCTGGAGAATCATCTGGGTGGCTTCGTCTTTGAGCTGGGCATCCCACAGGTGCGGGTTTTCGATCTTGATCTGGTTGATCACGTCGATGCCGAAGTTCAAGTGCATGGACTCGTCACGCAGGATGTACTGGAACTGCTCGGCGACACCGGTCATCTTGTTGCGGCGACCCATGGAGAGGATCTGGGTGAAGCCGCAATAGAAGAAGATGCCTTCCAGTACGCAGTAGTAGGCGATCAGGTTGCGCAGCAGCTCTTTGTCGGTCTCCACCGTACCGGTGTTGAAGGTCGGGTCGGAGATCGAGCGGGTGTACTTGAGGCCCCAGCTGGCTTTCTTCGCGACCGATGGAATCTCGTGGTACATGTTGAAGATCGCGCCTTCATCCATGCCCAGGGATTCGATGCAGTACTGGTAGGCGTGGGTGTGGATCGCCTCTTCGAAGGTCTGGCGCAGGATGTACTGGCGGCACTCCGGGTTGGTGATCAGGCGGTACACGGCCAGGGCCAGGTTGTTGGCCACCAGGCTGTCGGCGGTGGAGAAGAAGCCGAGGTTGCGCATCACGATGCGGCGCTCGTCGTCGGTCAGGCCGTCGGTGCTCTTCCACAGCGCGATGTCCGCGTTCATGTTCACTTCCTGCGGCATCCAGTGGTTGGCGCAACCATCCAGATACTTCTGCCAGGCCCAGTCGTACTTGAAGGGTACGAGCTGGTTGAGGTCGGCGCGGCAGTTGATCATGCGCTTTTCATCGACCGCGACGCGGGCGGCGGAGCCTTCCAGCTCGGCCAGGCCTTCGGCGATGTCGAGTTGGTCCAGCGAGGCTTTGGCGCGGGCCACGGCTTCGCTGTCGTCGGCGGCCACGGCGCGGGCTTCAACGGCGGCGGCACCGCCAACCTGGTCGAGCTTGTCGATGCTCATGTCTGCCAGTTGTGCGGCAGCACTCTTGTTGGAAACGACGGCGTCGGCGCCGTCTTCCTTGTCGAATTCATCCCAGCTCAGCATGGCTTGGCTCCTGCTTCAGGGCGGTGAAATAACCGGCCTGTATGGATATACAGATAATTTTGATTATGTTCCGTTGCGACCAGTGCGCAAGGGTAAAACGGGTACCGCTGGTCGGGGTAGGGCGGCCCTGTCGGGCCTGTCCTCTACCGCCGTGCCGCGCTCCCTGGGGAGCGCGGCGGGTGTTTGTAGGGGAGGCTGTACCGCTGGCCTCTCCCTAGGTGTCGCTTTAGCTTTTCGCTCGATGTTCGAGCGTGTAGCTGAGCGAGTGAGCGC
Organism: Pseudomonas sp.; assembly: GCF_030696055.1. Taxonomy (GTDB): domain Bacteria; phylum Pseudomonadota; class Gammaproteobacteria; order Pseudomonadales; family Pseudomonadaceae; genus Aquipseudomonas. Next base: position 1,950 of record NZ_JAUYNP010000241.1, read on the forward strand.
TAGGCGCCTGGTAGGTTGGAACCCCTGAGCATACGACTGTATGTGATGGGGGCCGACCTACCAGGCAACAACGCGGGCGCCGCTCAGATCCGCGCGCTGCCGAACACCTTACTGGCAGGCTTCGCAGTCGGGTTCATCGATGGCACAGGCTTTCGGGACCGGTGCTGGACCTGCGGCCATTTCCACTTCCGGGGCCTTGGCCGGTGCTGCGCTGAGGCCGTCGTTGCCACCACTGGACACGGCGTTCAGCTTGCCGGTGTTAATGGTGGACTTCTCGGTGCTGGTCGCGGCCAGGGCACGGAGGTAGTAGGTGGTTTTCAGGCCACGGTACCAAG
>NZ_JAUYNP010000255.1 GCF_030696055.1 Pseudomonas sp.
TGGTGTCGTCCAACGAGCCGTTCAAGAACCTGCTGACCCAGGGCATGGTGGTGGCCGACACCTACTACCGCGTGCTGGATAACGGCGGCAAGGACTGGTTCAACCCGGCCGACGTGGACATCGAGCACGACGCCAAAGGCAAGGTGATAGCCGCCAAGCTGAAATCCGACGGCGGGCCTGTGGAAATCGGCGGCACCGAGAAGATGTCCAAGTCGAAGAACAACGGCGTCGACCCCCAGTCGATGATCGATGCCTACGGCGCCGACACCTGCCGCCTGTTTATGATGTTTGCCTCGCCGCCGGACATGAGCCTGGAATGGTCGGACTCCGGCGTCGAAGGCGCGAGCCGCTTCCTGCGCCGCGTCTGGCGTCTGACCCAGGCGCATGTCAGCGCCGGTCTGCCCAGCGCGCTGGGCAAGCACGCCCTGAACGACAGCCAGAAGGCCGTGCGCCGCGCCATCCATCTGGCGATCAAACAGGCCAGCCAGGATATCGGCCAGCACCACAAGTTCAACACCGCCATCGCCCAGGTAATGACCCTGATGAACGTGCTGGAAAAGGCCGCACAAGCCAGCCAGCAGGATCGCGCCCTGCTGCAGGAGGGTCTGCAAACCGTGGCCCTGCTGCTGGCACCGATCACCCCGCATATCAGCCACGAAATCTGGCTGCGCCTGGGCCACAACGGCGCGATCATCGACGCACAATGGCCGCAGGTGGACGAGTCGGCCCTGGTGCAGGACAGCCTGACTCTGGTGATCCAGGTCAACGGCAAACTGCGCGGGCAGATCGAAGTACCGGCCGCCGCCAGCCGCGAGGAAGTCGAAGCCGCCGCCCGCGCCAACGAGAACGTGCTGCGCTTTACCGAAGGCCTGAGCATCCGCAAAGTGATTGTGGTGCCGGGCAAGCTGGTCAATATTGTCGCCAACTGATTAACAGGCCGCTTAAAAACTGCTGCGCCAGGCTATGCGGCGTTGAAAATCAGCCTCGGAATGCTCATGTACGGCTTGTACACTCCGCTTCCTCGGCAGATTTTCGCCTTGCCTAGCCGTCGCTCGCTACATTTTTAAACGGTCTGTATGCACGGCGCGCCCGCACAGCGGCGCGCCGCAAGACTCGCCAAGGGGATAACAAAGATGATCAAACGGAATCTGTTGGTAATGGGCCTGGCCACCCTGCTCAGCGCTTGTGGCTTTCAGCTGCGCGGCACCGGCGACGTGCAGTTCGCGCTCAATGAACTCAACGTCAGCGCCCGCAATGCCCATGGCGAAACCGTCAAGGACGTGCGCGAAGTGCTGCAGAGCAATGGCGTACGGGTCTACCCGGGCGCCCCTTACCAGCTGGTGCTGAGCAATGAGCAGGAAAACCGCCGCGCCGCCAGCTTCACCAGCGCAGCCCGTACCGCCGAGTACGAACTGACCAGCACGCTCGACTATGAAATCCGCGGCAGCAAAAACCTGCTGCTGCTCAGCGACACAGTGGAAGCCCAGAGCTACTACAGCCAGGACGGCAACAACCTGGTGGGTGGCGATCAAGAGGCGGCCCAGGTGCGCAGCGAGATGCGCCGCGAACTGATCCAACAGCTGGTACAGCGCCTGCAGCAAGTGACGCCCGCCCAGCTCGAGCAATTGCAGCAAGCCGCCGCAGCCAAGGCCCAGGCCGAAGCGGAGGCCCTGGAAGCCGCTCGCCAGCAGCAGGCCGCGCAACCGCAGCAGTCGCCCATCCAACTGCCGATTCCCGTGCAGTAAGCCCGCCGGGCCGCGCAAGCGGCCCAGCCTTCCGCCCAGATGAAACTCTGCCATCCATGAAACTCAACGGGGCACAACTCGGCAAACACCTGCAGGGCAACCTGAGCCCGGTGTATGTCGTCAGTGGCGATGAGCCCCTGCTCTGCCAGGAAGCCTGCGACGCCATCCGCGGCGCCACTCGCCAGCACGGCTTTAGCGAGCGCCAGGTGTTCAACGCCGACGCCAGCTTCGATTGGGGCAACCTGCTGCAGGCCTGCGCCAGCATGTCCTTGTTCGCCGACAAGCGCCTGCTGGAACTGCGCCTGCCCAACGGCAAGCCCGGCGACAAGGGTGCGGCGGCGCTGCTCGAATACCTGGCCCGCCCCGCCGAGGATACGGTGCTGCTGATCAGCCTGCCGAAGCTCGACGGCAGCGCGCAGAAAACCAAGTGGGGCAAGGCCCTGATCGAGGGTCCGCAGACCCAGTTCCTGCAGATCTGGCCGGTCGACGCCGCGCAATTGCCGCAGTGGATTCGCCAGCGCCTGGCCCAGGCCGGCCTGAGCGCCAGCGCCGAGGCGGTGGAGATGATCGCCGTACGAGTCGAGGGCAACCTGCTGGCGGCCGCCCAGGAAATCGAAAAACTCAAACTGCTCGCCACCGGCACGCAGATCGATGTCGACACCGTGCATGCCTCGGTGGCCGACAGCGCGCGCTTCGACGTATTCGGCCTGATCGACGCGGCGCTTAACGGTGAAGCCGCCCACGCCCTGCGCATACTCGAGGGGCTGCGTGGCGAAGGCGTGGAGCCGCCGGTCATTCTCTGGGCCCTGGCCCGGGAAATTCGCCTGTTGGCGACCATAGCCCAGCAGTTCAGCCAAGGCATGCCGCTGGACAAGGCCTTCGGCGCGGCCCGCCCGCCGGTCTGGGACAAGCGCCGCCCGCTGGTCAGCAAAGCCCTGCAGCGGCTTTCCGCGGCGCGCTGGGCCTCCCTGCTGCAGGACGCCCAACATATCGACGCGCAGATCAAAGGCCAGGCCGCCGGCGATCCCTGGAGCGGACTGAGCCTGCTGACCCTGACCCTCTGCGGCCAACGCCTGGGCCTGGCCAGCGACCGCGCCGGCTAGCAGGCCGGCCTGGCTGGACAATGCCTCGGCACCGGCTCATGCTTTGCCCGCCCGCAGTCAGCGGGTAGTCGCTAGAGGCAAAGTCATGACGAAGAAAACCCAGCACGGCCCAAACAAGGCCAAATCCCTGATCGCTCAACCACTGTTTCGTTGTCGACAGGAAAAACCCGGCAAAGGCAAAGGCAGTTACCGCCGCGAAGCCTCCCAGCAAAACTGGGAGGCTTCTTGCTTTCTGGCCGCCTGAAAAGCCGTCACAACCCGCCTA
>NZ_JAUYNP010000261.1 GCF_030696055.1 Pseudomonas sp.
AGTTCGCCGCGCTGTTCCAGACCGCGAATAAAGTCGCGCAGGTCGCGATACTGCATGTTTGAGCCTCGTGTCGGGCGGGGCAAATAAGGGCGCAAAGTTTAGCGCCGAAGTGGGTCTTTCAGAAGGTAGATACAACGCGCAGATGCACAAAAGCCGGGCTTACCCGGCTTTTGTGGAATGCATAAGTTTAGGATCGTAGCGAGCGAAGGTCAGGGCCGCACCCGCTCCCTGCGGTTAACGGCATTTCCCACATCCATGTGGGTCTCAAGGCGCAAGGCAGCACCACCTGCACAGCTCGCAGTAGATCCTCTTACTTACGCTTCATCGACATAAAGAACTCGTCGTTGGTCTTGGTCGCTTTCAGCTTGTCGATCAGGAACTCGATGGCGGCGATTTCGTCCATCGGGTGCAGCAGCTTGCGCAGAATCCACATGCGCTGCAGCTCGTCTTCGGCGGTCAGCAGCTCTTCGCGGCGGGTGCCCGAGCGGTTGATGTTGATCGCGGGGAATACGCGTTTCTCGGCGATACGACGATCCAGCGGCAGCTCCATATTGCCGGTGCCCTTGAATTCTTCGTAGATCACCTCATCCATCTTCGAGCCGGTTTCCACCAGCGCGGTGGCGATGATGGTCAGCGAACCGCCTTCCTCGATATTGCGCGCGGCGCCGAAGAAGCGCTTGGGCTTCTCCAGAGCGTGGGCGTCGACACCACCGGTGAGCACCTTGCCGGAGCTCGGGATCACGGTGTTGTAGGCACGCGCCAGACGGGTGATGGAGTCGAGCAGGATGACCACGTCCTTCTTGTGCTCGACCAGGCGCTTGGCCTTCTCGATCACCATCTCGGCGACCTGCACGTGGCGGGTCGGCGGTTCGTCGAAGGTGGAGGCGACCACTTCGCCGCGCACGGTGCGCTGCATCTCGGTCACTTCTTCCGGGCGCTCGTCGATCAGCAGCACGATCAGGTGGCACTCGGGGTTGTTGCGTGTGATGTTCGCCGCGATGTTCTGCAGCATGATGGTCTTACCGGCTTTCGGCGGTGATACGATCAGGCCACGCTGACCCTTGCCGATCGGCGCACAGAGGTCGATGACGCGGGCGGTAATGTCTTCGGTGGAGCCGTTACCGGCTTCCATGACCAGACGCTTGGTGGGGAACAGCGGCGTCAGGTTTTCGAACAGAATCTTGTTCTTGGCGTTTTCCGGGCGGTCGTAGTTGATGGTATCGACCTTGAGCAGCGCGAAATAACGCTCGCCTTCTTTCGGCGGACGGATCTTGCCGACTATGGTGTCGCCGGTGCGCAAGTTGAAGCGGCGGATCTGGCTCGGCGAGACGTAGATGTCGTCGGGGCCGGCGAGATACGAGGCATCCGCGGAACGGAGGAAGCCGAAGCCGTCCTGGAGAATCTCCAGCACGCCATCACCGGAGATTTCCTCACCGCTTTTAGCGTGTTTTTTCAACAGCGAGAAAATCACGTCCTGCTTGCGCGAACGGGCCATGTTTTCCAGGCCCATCTGTTCGGCGAGTTCCAGCAGTTCGGTGATCGGCTTTTGCTTGAGTTCGGTCAGATTCATAGGAATGACGTAATTCATGAAGGAGGGGAAATAAGCTATTTAGCTTGGGAGGCCGCGCCGCTGAGAAGGCGATTGGATCGCCTGCGTGTATCGAGGGTATTCGCGTAGGAACCCGTCGGCGACGGCTTGCAGGGGGCTGCATAGGAAATGCAGCGAGGCCGAATGTAACACCGGCTTTAGCGGCACGTCCAGCATTCAGACAGAAAAAAGCCCCGTGATTTACGGGGCTTTGCGGGCAACTTAGATATTGCTGTCGAGGAAGGCCGCCAGTTGCGACTTGGACAGAGCGCCGACCTTGGTGGCTTCGACGTTGCCGTTCTTGAACAGCATCAGGGTCGGGATGCCACGCACGCCGTACTTCGGCGGGGTGTCCTGGTTTTCGTCGATGTTCAGCTTGCAGACTTTCAGTTTGCCTTGGTAGGTCTGGGCGATCTCATCCAGAACCGGCGCGATCATCTTGCACGGGCCACACCACTCAGCCCAGTAGTCGACCAGTACCGGACCTTCGGCCTGGATCACCTCCTGATCGAAGCTGGCGTCACTGACATTGGTGATGAATTCGCTCATGGAAAGTCTCCGTGTTCGGAAGCAAAAGATGGCCGACATCATAGCCCGGCTTTCCCCGCACAGGAAGGCAAGCGCCATTGAGCTTCTCTATGGCTTTGCGCTGCCGGCCTAATCAGACGCGGCGAATACTGCCCTGAGCGCGCCCCACTGCTCGGCCCGCCGGCCCTTGCACGGCGGCGCCTGGCGGGCATGGGCGAGCCCGGACAGGCCCCTGCGACACTAGTATGCGTTGGCGAGGCCTGCCTATCGTGGCACGATGGCCCGGTTCCGTAGCGAGTCGTCTCCGTCATGCCGCATACCCCTGCAGAGTCTTTCCCTTTGATTGCAGCCATCGATCTGGGCTCCAACAGCTTCCACATGGTGCTGGCCAAAGCCGACCATGGCGAGCTGCGCATCCTCGAACGCCTCGGCGACAAGGTGCAATTGGCCGCCGGCATCGACGAGCAGCGCCTGCTCAGCGAAGAGGCCATGCTGCGCGGGCTCGACTGCCTGCGTCGTTTCGCCCAGCTGACCGCCAGCCTGCCGGATGGCGCGGTGCGCATAGTCGGCACCAATGCCCTGCGCGAAGCGCGCAACCGCGCCGACTTTATCCACCGCGCCGAAGCCATACTCGGCCACCCGGTGGAGGTGATTTCCGGCCGCGAAGAAGCACGCCTGATCTACCTCGGCGTATCCCACAGCATCGCCGACACCCCAGGCAAGCGCCTGGTGACCGATATCGGCGGCGGCAGCACCGAGTTCGTGATCGGCCAACGCTTCGAGCCCTTATTACGCGAGAGCCTGCAGATGGGCTGCGTGAGCTTTACCCAGCGTTTCTTCAAGGACGGCAAGATCACCCCGGCGCGCTACGCCCAGGCCTACACGGCCGCGCGCCTGGAGCTGATGACCATAGAGCACGCCCTGCGCCGCCTGGGTTGGGAAGATGCGGTCGGCGCTTCGGGCACCATCAAGGCCATCGGCCTGGCCATTCAGGCCGCCGGCCTGGGCAACGGCGAGGTCAATCCACAGGGGCTGGCCTGGCTGAAACGCAAGTTGTTCAAGATAGGCGAGGCGGAAAAGCTCGACCTCGACGGTATCAAGGCCGATCGCCGCAGCATCTTCCCGGCCGGCCTGGCCATACTCGAAGCCATCTTCGACGCCTGCGACCTGCAGCGCATGAGTCACTCCGAGGGCGCGCTGCGTGAGGGCGTGCTGTATGACCTGCTCGGCCGCCACCAGCATGAAGACGTGCGCGAACGCACCCTCGGCTCGCTGCTGGAGCGTTATCACGTCGATCTGGAACAGGCCGCGCGGGTCGAAAGCAAGGCGCTGTCGGCCCTGGAGAAAGTCGCCGAGGATTGGCAACTGCAGGACGACTGGCACCGCGAGCTGCTGCTGTGGGCCGCCCGGGTGCACGAAATCGGCCTGGATATCGCCCACTATCAGTACCACAAGCACGGTGCCTACCTGATCGAACACTCCGACCTGTCCGGCTTCTCGCGCCAGGACCAGCAGATGCTGGCCCTGCTGGTACGCGGCCACCGGCGCAATATTCCCAAGGACAAGTTCGCCGAGTTCGGCGCAGAGGGGATCAAGCTGGTCCGCCTGTGCGTGCTGCTGCGCTTTGCCATCCTGTTCCACCATATCCGCGGCAGCCAGGAAATGCCCAACGTGCAGCTCAAGGTCGCCGGGCAGAGCCTGGAAATCCACTTCCCCGAGGGTTGGCTGCAAGCCAATCCGCTGACCCAGGCGGATTTCACCCAGGAAGCGGAATGGCTCAAGCGCGTCGGTATCGAACTGAGCGTGCGCTGACGCTCCCCCTCTCCCGCCCTTTGGGCACCCTCTCCCATAAAATGGGAGAGAGTCATCAGATGGCTGCAAGCAGCCTTTATCGTACGCTGATCAGGGGCGCGGTCAGCTTCTCCAGCAGACCCGCCTGAGCGCTGCGCGGGTTCTGATTGCCGGTTGGGCTGCAACGCAGATAACGCCCGTCCGGCTGCAGCACCCAGCTCTGGGTGTTGTCGGTCAGGTAGACTTCCAGCTCCCTCTTCACCCGCAAAATCAGCTTCTTGCCCTCCACCGGGAAGCAGGTCTCGACGCGTTTGTCGAGGTTGCGCTCCATCCAGTCGGCGCTGGACAGGTAGATCTTCTCCTCGCCGCCATTGAGGAAGTAGAACACCCGGGTGTGCTCGAGGAAGCGGCCGATGATCGAGCGCACCTGGATATTGTGCGAGACGCCGACAATGCCCGGGCGCAGGCAGCACATGCCGCGCACCACCAGATCGATCTTCACCCCGGTCTGGCTGGCCTTGTACAGCGCGCGAATGATCTTCGGGTCGGTCAAGGAATTGAACTTGGCGATGATATGCGCCGGCTTACCTTCGGCGGCCAGGGTGGTTTCCTTGGTGATCAGGTCGAGCAGGGCCTTCTTCAGGGTGAAGGGCGCATGCAAGAGCTTTTTCATGCGCAGGGTCTTGCCCATGCCGATCAGCTGGCTGAACAGCTTGGACACGTCCTCGCACAGCGCCGCGTCGGCGGTGAGCAGGCTGTAGTCGGTGTACAGCCTGGCATTGCCGGCGTGGTAGTTGCCGGTGCCGAGGTGGGCGTAGCGCACTATATCGCCGCTCTCGCGGCGCAGGATCAGCATCATCTTGGCGTGGGTCTTGAAGCCTACCACGCCATAGATCACCACCGCGCCGGCGGCCTGCAGGCGGCTGGCCAGCTGCAGGTTGGACTCCTCATCGAAACGCGCGCGCAGCTCGATCACCGCGGTGACTTCCTTGCCGTTGCGCGCCGCGTCCACCAGGGCGTCGACTATCTCCGAGTTGGCGCCGCTGCGATACAGGGTCTGCTTGATCGCCAGCACATGGGGGTCTTTCGCCGCCTGACGCAGCAAGTCGACCACCGGGGTGAAGGACTCGAAGGGGTGCAACAGCAGCACGTCCTGCTTGCTGATCACGCCGAACAGGTTGTCGCTGTTCTGCAGCAGCTTGGGGATCACCGGGGTGAAGGGCTTGTATTGCAGCTCCGGGTGACTGTCCAGGCCGGTGATGGCGAACAGGCGGGTCAGGTTGACCGGACCGCCCACCCGGTACAGCTCGCTCTCGCTCAGGCTGAACTGCTTGAGCAGATAATCCAGCAGCGGCCGCGGGCAGGTGTCCACCACCTCCAGGCGCACCGCATCGCCGTAACGCCGCGACAGCAGCTCGCCGCGCAGGGCGCGGGCCAGGTCTTCGACGTCCTCGGTATCCACCGACAGGTCGGCGTTACGGGTCAGGCGGAACTGGTAGCAACCCTTGACCTTCATGCCCTGGAACAGGTCATCGGCGTGGGCGTGGATCATCGAGGAGAGGAACACATAGTTGTCCCCCGCCCCGCCAACCTCTTCCGGCACCCGGATGATCCGCGGCAGCAAGCGCGGCGCCGGGATGATCGCCAGCCCCGAATCGCGACCGAAGGCGTCGACGCCTTCCAGCTCGACGATAAAGTTCAGACTCTTGTTCACCAGCAACGGGAAGGGATGCGTCGGATCGAGGCCGATGGGGGTGATGATCGGCGCGATCTCGTCGCGGAAATAGCGGCGCACCCAGGCCTTCAGCTTGGTGGTCCAGAAGCGCCGGCGGATGAAATTGACATTGTGCTTGGCCAACGCCGGAAACAGGTTGTCGTTGAGAATGGCGTACTGCCGCTCGACCTGCTCGTGCACCAGCTCGGCGATCCGCGCCAACGCCTGGTGCGGCTGCAAACCATCGGCACCGGCCTGCTCGCGGGCGAAGTTGATCTGTTTCTTCAGCCCGGCGACGCGTATCTCGAAGAACTCATCGAGGTTGCTGGAAAAAATCAGCAGGAACTTCAGCCGTTCCAACAACGGATAGGACTCGTCCAGCGCCTGCTCCAGCACGCGGATATTGAATTTCAGCTGCGACAGTTCGCGGTGGATATACAGGCTACTGTCATCCAGATTGGGGATCACCAGCGGCGGCACCACCGCCACTGGAGCTTCAACCGGAGCAGCTTGCTCCGCCACGACCAGCGCCTCCTCAACCATCGGCTGGGCATCCTGCACTTCGCTAATACTGAGTCCTTCGGTGTTCATCACAAATGTCCTGGGGGCTTGATTACCCCTGCTTTAGCAGTTCTGCCGCACGTACGGCGAAATAAGTCAGGATGCCATCGGCACCCGCGCGTTTAAAGGCCGTCAGCGATTCCAGTATCACCGCCTCGCCCAGCCAACCGTTCTGGATCGCGGCCATATGCATGGCGTACTCGCCGCTGACCTGATAGACAAAGGTCGGCACGCGGAATTCCGTTTTCACCCGCTGGAGAATGTCCAGGTAGGGCATGCCCGGTTTGACCATCACCATATCCGCGCCTTCGGCCAGATCCGCCGCCACTTCGTGCAGGGCTTCGTCGCCATTGGCCGGGTCCATCTGATAGCTGGCCTTGTTGGCCTTGCCAAGGTTGGCGGCCGAGCCCACCGCGTCGCGGAACGGGCCGTAGTAGGCGCTGGCGTACTTGGCCGAGTAGGCCATGATGCGCACGTTGTTATGGTCGGCCAGCTCAAGCGCTTCGCGGATCGCCTGCACGCGGCCGTCCATCATGTCCGAGGGCGCGACCACCTGGGCACCGGCGGCGGCATGGGACAGCGCCTGCTTGACCAGGGCATCGACGGTGATGTCGTTCTGCACATAGCCGGACTCATCGAGGATGCCGTCCTGACCATGGGTGGTAAAAGGGTCCAGGGCCACGTCGCTGATCACCCCCAGCTCCGGGAACTTCGCGCGCAGGGCGCGAATCGCGCGCTGGGCGATGCCCTCAGGATTCCAGGCCTCTTCGCCGAGCAGAGATTTCTTCTCCAGCGGCGTTACCGGAAACAGCGCCAGCGCCGGAATACCCAGGGCCACCCATTTCTCCGCTTCCTGCAGCAGCAGGTCGATGGACAGGCGCTCGACGCCGGGCATGGAGGCGATCGCCTCGCGGCGGTTTTCGCCGTCCAGCACGAACACCGGCAGGATCAGGTCATCGACGCTCAAGCGGTGCTCGCGCACCAGGCGCCGGGAGAACTCATCGCGGCGGTTACGGCGCAGGCGGGTGGCGGGGAACAGGCGGTTGGCGGGGGTAAAGCTCACGACAGACTCCAGAGCCCGCAAGCACGGGCGAGTGTGACAGTTATAAGCAGTCATTATGACCAAAGTATGACGGCGCACGACAGCGCTGCGGCCGCTTTACCCTCAACCCACGCAGAATAACCCTCAGCACATAGCAGGAATACGGCCAAGGTCTAGGAGCCTGTCCGAGAATAGCCATTGGCTGCCAATTGTAGGTTGGCGCTGAGGAACGAAGCCCAACAAAATCAGCATGCTGGGCTTCGCGGAGCTCAGCCCAACCTACAAAAATCCGCATTCTCGGACAGGCTCCTAGCAGGCCGGCACTGCCGACTGGGCGCGCGGCATGCAACACAGCGCCGCCACACTGAGCAGGCTGTAGCCCAGCAACAGCGGCCAAACCAGCACTTGCGCCGGCAGCAAGCCAAGCTGCAGCGCCAGCCAGGCCCCTGGCAGATTAAGCAGCAGGCGCAGCAATTCCAGACGCTTGGCCAGCGGGCGGTTTTCCAGCCAGACGCCGATCACATAGAGGCCGAAGGCCATCCAGGCCAGGCCAAGCAGCCGCGCCGGCCAATCGAGGTTCTCGCCCCAGGCCAGCAGGCCGGTACCGATCACTGCATAGAGACTGAACTGCGCGAGCGCATAGCGCTTCTGCGCCCGGCTTAGGGGCACCTCGAATTTGCCGAACTGGCCGAGGTCCACCTTGCCCTGTGGGTATTGCGCCGCCACATCGGCCGGGCGCCAGCCGGTGCGCATAAACCAGATGCGCAACTTGTCCCACCAGGACTCGGCGCGCACGGCGTCGTGCCACAGCGCCATATAGAACTGCAGGTTGGCCCACAACGGGTTCCAGCTGGCCAGCGGCGTGGTCACGCCGAAGATCACCGGATGCTCGTCCAGCTCTTCCTGGAAGCTGCCGAACAGACGGTCCCAGACAATAAACACGCCGCCGTAATTGCGATCCATATAAATAGCGTTCTGCGCATGGTGCACGCGATGATTGGACGGCGTGATAAATAGCCATTCGAACCAGCCCAGCTTGGGCACATGGCGGGTATGCACCCAGAATTGATAGAGCAGGTTGAGCGCCGCCACGCTGAGAAACACCAGCGGCGGCACCCCGAGCAAGGCCATCGGCAGATAGAAGAGCCAGCCGAACAGAAAGCCCGTGCTGCTCTGGCGCAGCGCGGTGGAGAGGTTGTAGTCCTCGCTCTGATGATGCACCGAGTGCGCCGCCCACAGCACATTGCGCTCATGGCCCAGGCGATGGTTCCAGTAGTAGCAGAAGTCATACAAGACAAAGGCCAAGCCCCAGATCCACAGGCTCTCGGCGGACAGCTCGAACAACGCCAACTGCTGCCAGGCCAGGGTGTAGCTGAACAGGCCAACCGCCTTAGTCAGCAAACCACTGGTGGTCGACAGCACCCCGGCGCTCAGGCTGTTGAGCGCATCGGCCAGGCGGTAGTTGCTGATGCCACGCCAGCGGTCGGCCAACAGCTCCAGGACGATCAGCAGCAAGAAAAAGGGCACGGCATAGAGGATGTAATTCATAGTGTCGCCATATCGTTGTGCGGCTAGGATTGCTAAAGGAATCCTAGCCCGGTCGCCCGCCATCCTCGCGGCGCTGCATGCCAACCTGGGCGGCATATGGCGACAGCCAATAAGCCACAATGTAAATAGACAGGGCTTAGCAATCAGGAGAAGTGGATGAACAAGAAAGTCGCGGTGATTCTTTCCGGCTGTGGTGTCTACGACGGCGCGGAAATCCATGAAAGCGTGATCACCCTGTTGCGCCTCGACCAGCGTGGCGCCCAGGTGCAGTGCTTTGCCCCCAACGTGCCGCAGCTGCATGTGGTCGACCATTACAGCGGCGATGAGATGGACGACTCGCGCAATGTACTGGTCGAGTCCGCGCGCATCGCCCGCGGCCAGATCAAGGACGTCAAGGAACTGCACGTCGGCGACTTCGACGCGCTGATCCTGCCCGGTGGCTTCGGCGTGGCGAAGAACCTCTCCGACTTCGCCATCAGCGGCGCCAACTGCACGGTACAGCCCGATGTGCTGAGCGCTGCCCAGGCCTTCGTCAAAGCCGGCAAGCCGCTCGGCCTGATCTGCATAGCCCCGGCGCTGGCGGCGAAGATCTTCGGCAACGGGGTGATCTGCTCCATAGGCAAAGACCACGAAACCGCCGCGGCCCTGGTGCAGATGGGCGCCGTGCACCACGAGTGCGAAGTCAGCGAAATAGTCGAAGACCCGGCGCGCAAGCTGGTGACCACACCGGCCTATATGCTCGCCCAGTCGATCAGCGAAGCCGCTTCGGGGATCAATAAGCTGGTGGATAGAGTGCTTGAACTCAGCCACCCGGCTTGAGACCCAGATCTGATCAGCCCCCAATCAGGTCCTAATCAAGTCAATCGTGCCAATGCGCGCGGCACACCGGCCGCGCCTCTGGTCAGGCCGGCGACAGTGCGGCAGTTTGAACCCATACCCGTACAGGCCCAGCCCTTATGACCAACCAACCCTTCGAACTCAACGCCGAACTGCAGCAGGCGGTCAGCCTGTTCTTCCAACGCATTCCGTTTAACCAGATGCTCGGCATCGAGCTGGATGAACTCAGCGCGCAGCGGGTGACCATGCACCTGCCGATGAAGCCCGAGCTGATCGGCAACTTCGTCCAGGGCATCCTGCATGGCGGGGTGATTTCCTCGCTGCTGGATGTGGCCGGTGGCGCCATGGCGCTGATCGGCGCCTTCGACAAGCACCAGCACCTGGCCAGCGCCGAACGCATGGCGCGGCTGTCCAAGCTCGGCACCATCGACCTGCGCGTCGACTACCTGCGCCCCGGCCGCGGACAGCGCTTTACCGCCACCGCAGTGTTGCTGCGTTCGGGCAATAAGGTAGCGGTGGTGCGCAGCGAATTGCACAGCGATGACGGTACCCTGGTGGCCGTGGGTACCGGCACCTATCTCTGCGGGTAACTCCATTGCCTGGGTCGATGCGTAGGCCTAGCCGCGCAGCAGGCGGGTAAGGATGCGATCCAGGGAATTGGCGAAGGCCTGCTTGTCGCGCTCGGCATAAGGGCCCTGACCGCCACCGATCTGCCCCTGTTCGCGCAACTCGGTAAACAGGTTACGCACCGCCAGCTTGTCACCCATATTGCGTTCATCGAACTCGCGGCCCCGCGGATCCAGGGCCGCCACGCCCTTCTTGACCAGACGGTCGGCCAGCGGTACATCGCTGCAGATCACCAGCTCGCCGGGCTGCGCGTGCTCGACCAGATAATCGTCGGCCGCATCCGGGCCGCTGGGCACCACGATCAGCCGCACGCAGGCATAGGCCGGCTTGATCTGCGCCTGGCCTGCCACCAGCAGCACCTCGAAACTGCGCTTCAGGGCAAACTTGACCACCAGCTCCTTGGCCGCCTTGGGGCAGGCGTCGGCATCTATCCATACGCGCATCTAGATATTTCCCTGGTTAACCCGGTATGCGTTCGCCAGCGCCGCCATGCTCAAGCCGTCGCCCGCCGTACCGTGGCCAACAGGGCGGCGGCGCCGACAAACAGCACGCCGAAACTACGATTCATGATGCGCTGCTGGCGCGGCGAACTCAGGGCACGCAGCACCCGCACGGCCAGGCCGGTGTAGCCGGCCATGACGATCAGGTCGACGCAGATCATGGTCACGCCCATCAACAGGTACTGCGCCAGCAGCGGTGCTTGCGGATTGAGGAACTGCGGCAGCACCGCGAGCATAAAGACGATGGCCTTGGGGTTGCTGAAGTTGACCAGAAAGCCGCGCAGCACCAGGGTCAACGGCCGTCCCAGGGGGCGCTCGGTTTGTGCCGTCATAGCGCTGGGCAGGGCCTGCCACTGGCGATAGCCGAGGTAGACCAGATAGACCACGCCGAACCACTTGATCAGGCTGAAGGCCAACTCAGAGGCCGCCAGAATCGCCCCGACTCCGGCGGCGACTATGGCGATTTGCAGGGCCAAACCCAGCTGCAAACCCAGGGCGTTCCAGTAACCGCGCCAGAAGCCGTATTGCAACCCGGCGGACATCGAGGCAATGGCCCCAGCCCCAGGCGACAGGCTGATCAGCCAACAAGCGACAAAGAACGCGAGCCAGGTTTCGAGTGCCATGGCGGATACCTCCAGCGGAGTAATAAAGGGCTGCTAAAGCAAAAGGGGCAGGCCGATTAGCCTACCCCTTGTTGCCCGGCTCGCCCACCCCGCTCAAGCAGCTTGGAGCGCCCTTCAGCTGGCGGCTTCCAGTTCGGCCTGTAGAGCCTCGAGGGTTTCCAGGGCGTGCAACCAGCGCTCTTCCAGATCGCCTTCGCGGCTTTTCAACTTGGCCTGCTCGGCCAGGGCATCGCGCAATTCGTCCTTGCGCGCGGCCTCATACAGCCCAGCGTCGCCCAGGCGGACTTCCACCGCGGCGAGCTTTTCATGCAACTGGCCGAGCTCCTTTTCCAGCTTGTCGGCTTCGCGCTTGAGCGGCGCCAGTTGCTGGCGCAACGCGGCGGCGGCCTGACGCTGGGCGCGCTTGTCGGTCTTATCCGGATTGCTCTCGGCGCTACTTTGCGGCGCCTGGCGCACGCGGTAATCCACCAGCCAGCGCGCGTAGTCTTCCAGGTCACCGTCGAACGCCTGCACCCGGCCATCGGCGACCAGGAGGAACTCATCGGTGGTGCTTTTCAGCAGATGCCGATCGTGGGACACCACCACCACGGCGCCGCTGAATTCCTGCAGGGCCATGGTCAGGGCCAGGCGCATTTCCAGGTCGAGGTGGTTGGTCGGTTCGTCCAGCAGCAGCAGGTTGGGCTTGCCCCAGGCGATCAGCGCCAGGGCCAGGCGGGCCTTTTCGCCACCGGAGAAATTCAGCACCGGCTCGTCGCAACGCGGGCCACGGAAATCGAAACCGCCGAGAAAGTCGCGCAGGGTCTGTTCGCGCTCGCTGGGCGCCAGGCGCTGGAAGTGCAGCAGCGGGCTGGCCTTATCGTCCAGGGCGTCGAGCTGATGCTGGGCGAAGTAGCCGACCACCAGGTTTTCGCCACGCTGCAGGCGGCCACTGATGGGTTGTAGCTCGCCGGCGAGGTTCTTGATCAGGGTCGACTTGCCCGCGCCGTTCGGCCCGAGCAGGCCCAGGCGCGCACCGGGGGTCAGCTGCAACTTGACCTGCTCCAGCACCACCTTGTCGCCATAACCGAGACGGCCTTCGCTGAGATCCAGCAGCGGGCTGGAAATCTTATCGGCCTCGCGGAAGCTGAAATCGAAGGGCGAATCGACATGGGCGGCGGACAGCTCCTCCATGCGTTCCAGCGCCTTGATCCGGCTCTGCGCCTGGCGCGCCTTGGTCGCCTGGGCCTTGAAGCGGGCAATGTATTTCTCCATATGCGCGCGTTGCACCTGCTGCTTCTCGAACGCCTGCTGCTGCTGGGCCAGGCGCTCGGCGCGGGTGCGTTCGAAGGCCGAATAACCGCCGCGGTATAGGGTCAGCTTGCGCTGCTCGACGTGGGCGACGTGATCGACCACCGCATCGAGGAAATCGCGGTCATGGGAAATCAGCAGCAAGGTGCCGGGATAACTCTGCAGCCAGCCCTCCAGCCAGAGGATCGCGTCCAGGTCCAGGTGGTTGGTCGGCTCGTCGAGCAGCAGCAGGTCGGACGGGCACATCAACGCCTGCGCCAGGTTCAGGCGCATGCGCCAGCCGCCGGAGAAGTCGCCAACGCGGCGATCCATCTGCGCACTGTCGAAGCCCAGGCCGGCGAGCAACTTGCGCGCACGGGCGTCGGCGCTGTAGCCGTCGAGGTTGTCCAGTTCGGTATGCAGGCGGGCAATAGACGCGCCGTCATGGGCGGCCTCGGCCACGGCCAGTTCGGCTTGCACCTTGCGCAGCTGCAGGTCGCCATCGAGCACATAATCCACCGCCTGGCGCTCGACCGCGTCGATCTCCTGGCGCATATGGGCAATGCGCCAGTCGGCGGGAATCAGGCAGTCGCCCGCATCCGCGCTGAGCTCGCCGCGCAGCAGGGCGAACAGGCTGGATTTGCCGGCGCCGTTGGCACCGATCAGGCCGGCTTTATGGCCGGGATGCAGGGTCATCTCGGCGTCTTCTAGCAGACGCTGAGGGCCACGCTGTAAAGTCAGGTTCTGGAGTCGGATCATAATGGCGGCGGAGTCTACCAGAGTCCCCCTTGAGAAATCCGGAAAGCACCATGCCCACTGACCTGTGGCGATTCGCCGAAGAGCTCTACCAACGCCCAGGCGTCGAAGCCGCCTGCCTGCAACTGCAAGAACAGGGCGCGGATATCTGTCTGCTGCTCTGCGCGGCCTGGCTCGACCGGCGCCAGGCTGCCTGCAGCGATCAGCGCTGCGACGTCTTGCGCAGCCTGGCGCGGCCCTGGCAGGAACAGGTGGTGCTGCCGCTCAGGCAACTGCGGCAAGGCTGGCGCGCCCCAGCCCAGAGCGATAAGGCCCTGGCGCAGCTGCGCGAGCAGGTCAAACGACTCGAGCTGTCGGCCGAACGGGAACTGCTGCAGCGCCTGGCCGCTATCAGCCAGGACTGGCCGAGCGCGGCTGCAGCGGAGCGAGGTGACTGGCTAGAACAGCTGACACCTGAAGGAGCAAGCCATGACGCGCTGCAGGTGCTGCGCGTCGCGGCGGCTTGCATGCAGGTTTAGCCCGCGTTTGGCGGCGTGCTGCCATTGCCGCTTGCGGCAGGTGCAGCGGACTCGGCGAGCGGCGCCTTGTCCGCAGCCGGCTTGGCGGCAACAGCTTTGGTCGCCGGTTTTTTCGCCGCTGGCTTGGCTGCCGCTTTAGCGGCGGGTTTAGCCGCTGGCTTGCTGGCCGCCTTGCTCGCCGGCGCCTTAGCCGCCGCCGGCTTGGCTGCCGACTTAGGCGCTACTGGCTTGGCGCTAGTGGCCGGTTTGGCCGGCGCTTTGCTGGCCGGGCTAGCCGCCACTGGTTTGGCCACTGGTTTGGCCGCCGCTTTGGCCGGCGCCTTGGCGGCAGGCTTGGCCGCGACCTTGCTGGCTGGCGCTTTAGCCGGTGCCTTAGCCGCAACGGGCTTGGCCGCAGACTTAAGCATGGCGGCCTTGGCCGTACGGCTATCCAGGGCCTTGCTTACGGCTTCTTTGACCTTGCCTATACCTTGGGCCAGCTTCAGGCTTTCCTGGGCGTCGCGTTTGAGCCCGGCGATATAGCTGCGGGTTTCGCTTTGCCGATCCTTGAGGGCATCGAGCAGCTCCTCAAGTTCAGCCACCACCTCCTTGGCTTTGGCCAGAGCCTTGGCTTTGCCCGCTACGGCGGCGTCTTGCAGTTGGCTGCGCGCCTTGTGCAGATTTTCCTGGGCTTTGCCGCGCTGTTTTTCCAGCTTGGCGAGCAGCTTCTCGGCATCGACCAAGGCCCGGGTGCAGGCATCCTCGAGATGCTCGAGCAGGCTGCTGGAAAGTTGCTGCAGCAAATGCAGCGGGGTACTGACCGACTTCTTCTTTGGGTTTTTTGTAGCCGACATGACGCGCCTCCTGGCGGATGAAGATGCCGGTCATACTAGACCTCCTGCCTCCCACGTCGCTACCTCACGCATTGAGCCCACGCCCATGCCTGGCATAATCAACCCACCTTTGGCTGGAGAACACCTATGCCGCGCCTTCTCATTTTATTCTTCTGCCTAATCGCGCCGCTCGCCCAGGCCGAAGAACACGCCCACGATTTGGCCTATAGCCTGGGTGTGCGCCTGGGCGAGCGGCTACGCGACGAGGTGCCGGACCTGGAGCTGCAAGCACTGCTCGACGGCCTGCAGCAGGCCTATCGCGATGAGCCGCTGGCGCTGGATGCGCAGCGCATCGAAAGCCTCCTGGCCGAGCACGAAGCCCGGCTCGCCAGCGCCCCGGAAAAAATCGAGAAGGCCATAGCGGCGGAGCAGCACTTTCTCGCCCAGGAAAAAGCCAAGCCGGGAGTGCGCGTCTTGCGCAATGGCGTGCTGATGCAGGAAATACGCCCGGGCCACGGCCCTAAACCCCAGACAAAAAGCAGCGTGCAGGTGCGCTATGTCGGCCAGCTGGCCGACGGCAGCCAGTTCGACGAGAGCCAAAGTGCGCAGTGGTTTCGGTTGGACAGTGTGATCGCCGGATGGCGCAGCGCCCTGCTGGAGATGCCGGTGGGTGCGCAATGGCGTCTGGTGATTCCGTCCGCCGAGGCCTATGGCGAAGAAGGCGCAGGCGATGTGATTCCGCCTTACTCGCCCCTGGTGTTCGAGCTGGAGCTGCTCGACACCCGGGACTAGCGCTTAGAGGGCCGGAGTACCCTGCTCTTGGTGGGCGTTATGCAGGACTTCGATCAGGCAGTCTTCCAGCTCGAAACGTTCGTGCAGCAACTGCCCGAGTCGTTTCAGCTCATCGATCAACGAGACAGAGTCGTGACAATCGCCGTTATCGCAGCGGTCATTGAAGGCCAATGCCACTTCGGTGATCGCTTCGATGCGTGGGTAGATCTGCTTGGCCAGATCGAGGCCGCGCTGGTCGCCGAAAGCCTTGGCTTCGCTGGTCAACTGTTCGTAGACCTCGAAGTGCCCGGCTGACACATAGTCGACGAGGACTTCACAGAAACTCTGCAGAGCCCCGGCATTGGCGCTTGGCGCTTGCGGCGAACTGTTGATGGCGGCGTAGGCGTTCACCAGTTCTTGACGCTCTTGCAGCCAGCGGTC
>NZ_JAUYNP010000264.1 GCF_030696055.1 Pseudomonas sp.
CTGGACCTGGTGGTGACCTCCGACCCGCTGGAGTTGGCCGGCATCACCTATGTACCGCTGTTCACTTACGAGGCCATGTTGGCGGTAGCCAACCAGCACCCACTGGCGGGCAAATCCTGCATTCAGCCCGAAGATCTGGCGACTGAAACCCTGATCACCTACCCGGTGGAGCGTGATCGCCTGGATATCTTCACCCGTTTCCTCGAGCCGGCCGATGTGGAGCCGGCCCAGGTACGCACCTCGGAGCTGACGGTGATGATGATGCAACTGGTGGCCAGCGGCCGCGGCGTCTGCGGCCTGCCCAACTGGGCGCTGCACGAATACAGCTCGCGCGGCTATGTGACGGCCAAGCGCCTGGGCGACAAGGGCCTGTTCGCCACCCTGTATGCCGGCATCCGCACCGATATGCTGGATGCGCCCTTTATGCGCGACTTCCTGCTCACCGCCAAGGACACCTCCTTCGCCAATCTGGAAGGGGTCAGCGTCGCGCGCAGCTAGCAGGCCGTTGAAAAATGTAGGCGAGGCAGCCGAGACAAGGCGCTACGTTAGTAACAGCCTTCGGCTGGTCAAAACAGGCGAGGAAGCGGAGTTTACGAGCTGTAAATGAGCATGACCCGCTTCGCTCGCCCTTCGGGTCGCGCTGAAGCGCGTTAGCCGCAAGCGGCTTGCCGAGCCTGTTTTTAACGCCCCTTTCTTTTATAAAAAGGGGCACCGCAGGTAGTTTTTCAACGGCCTGCTAAGCCCCCTGTGCTTAGCTTGAGGTAAGCCATCATCTGGACCTCAGCATGCGCCGCTTGATCACCGCCCTGTTGCTGTGGACCTGCCTGATCCATCCAGCGTTTGGCGAGGAGCGCATCCGTATCGCCATCGGCGAGTGGCCGCCTTTTATCGGCGCGGCACTGCCGCACTATGGCGTGGTCCCGCAACTGATCAGCGAAGCCTTCGCCAGTCAGGGCGTCAGCGTCGAATACGGCTTCTTTCCCTGGAAACGCGCCTACGAGGAAGTCAAACAGGGGCGCTGGCATGGCTCGGCAATCTGGGGCCGCACGCCGGAACGCGAGGCCGACTGCCTGTTTTCCGCGGTGGTTTACAGCGATGAAGTGGTACTGTTCTATAACCGCGCCAAGCCCGTCGACTGGGATGGCAGTCTGGCCACAGCCCAGCAGTTGAACGGCCTGCGCATCGGCATTCCCCTGGGCTCGGCGAAAACGCCGGTACTGGAACAAGCCGAACGGCTCGGCTGGGTGCATTACGAAGCCAGCGGCGACGAGCTGAGCAACCTGCGCAAGCTGGCGGCCCGACGCATCGATGCGGTGGATATAGTCAAAGGCTCGGGCAGCCATGTGCTGAACCAGCAACTGAGCGCCGAGGAGCGCAGCAAAATCACCACCACGCCCACCTACCAGCGCTGGGACTACCACCTGATCCTGTCGCGTCAGTTGCCGGAGAGCGAGCGCTACCTGCGCCTGTTCGATCGAGGCCTGCAACAGCTGAAAGACAGCGGCCGACACCAGCAAATCTGGCAGCAGTTCGAGCAGCCTGGCCCGCTGAAACTGGCGCCGTAGCGCCCGGCAATAGAGCAGCGCAGGATCACGCAGCCTTGAACCACGCCACTTAGACCATCTCCAGCGCCTGCTTGCGCCTCGGCACTGCATAGGCCGTATCGATCAACGCCAGATCCTCGGCGCTCAACTGCAGACTCGCCGCGGCGGCGTTCAAGTGCAGGTGGGTGGGATTGACCGCCTTGGGGATGGCAATCACCCCGGGCTGACGCAGCACCCAGGCCAACGCGACCTGTGCGGGCGTCACGCCATGGCGCGCGGCCACCTCAAGCAGCGCCGGGTTGCGCAGCAGCCGGCCGGCCTGGCCTAGCGGGCAATAGGCCATCAGTGGCATGGCCTGCCGTTGCTGCCAGGGCAGCAGATCGAACTCGATCCCTCGCGCCTCGGGGTTGTACAGCACCTGGTTGGTCGCGCAGGCCGGTTCGGCCAGCTCCTGCAGGTCATCCAGATCGAAGTTGGACACGCCCCAGCGCTTGATTTTGCCCTGCTCGCGCAAGCGCTCGAAGGCTTCGACGGTTTCCTCCAGCGGGTATTGGCCGCGCCAGTGCAGCAGATAGAGGTCGATCACCTCGGCCTGCAAACGCCGCAAACTGCCCTCGCAAGCCGCAATAGCGCCCGTTCGACTGGCGTTATGCGGGTAGACCTTGCTGACCAGAAAGACCTGATCGCGCAGCCCGGCAATCGCCTCGCCCACTACCTTCTCGGCGCCGCCTTCGCCATACATTTCCGCGGTATCGATCAGGCGCAAGCCCAACTCTATGCCCTGGCGCAAGGCGGCGACTTCCGCGCGCCGTTGCCCGGCCTCCTCGCCCATACGCCAGCTGCCCTGGCCAAGCACCGGCACCTGGCTACCTGCCAGTTCGAGTGTGCGCATTGTCTATCTCCACTAATTAGTCGACGCCCCAGGAACCAGTAGGCATTCAGTTGCGCTCGGAACTCAGTAACAGCAGCAAGGATACCGGCTGCTCGCTTTCCGGGTGCAGGGGCTCCTGCAACCACTGCAAGCGCCAGCCGGTTTCGGTAAACAAACCGAGCCAGGACTCCAGGGTGCGGAAAAACCAGGGCATCGGCTGGCTAAAGCCCTCGGCGAAGCCGGCAAAGGTCTCCACCCGCCAGCCATCGCGATAGCTGGCATCGTGGCAGGCGCGCCAGGGGTGCAGGGTCTGGATCAATAGACGGCCATTGGCCGCCAGCAGCCCGTGCAAATCGTTCAGGGTCGGCGCCAACGGCTCTTCGAGCAGGGCGAAATTGCCCACCAGCACATCGAAGCGGCCAAGCTGCGCGGCCTGGCTGTTCAGCTCGGCATAGCCGCAGACGCGATACTGCGCGCGTGGGCTGCCCGCCTGCTGGGCCACGGCGATCAAGGGGGCCGAGGCATCCACCCCGATCGCCTCGATGCCGTGCTCGGCCAGACCGCGGCATAACCAGCCCTCGCCACAGCCCAGATCGAGCACGCGCTTGGGCGCCAGGGCCAGAATGGCCTGGACTATAGCCGCATCGGTGACCAGGCGCCGGCTCTCGATACGCTGTTCGCGCACCGCCGCCGTCCAGGCATCGGCATTGGCCTGCCAGCTGAGGTTGAGTTGTTCCCGATGATCGCGTTGCATAGATCATTCGTCCTGTGTGCAGTCGCGCAATTCTAGGCGCTGCAAATATTTCTGTGTCTGCCAAGTACATCCCTGCCGGAGCCCCCGCTCAACGGCTAGACTTGTCGGCAAGTGGCCCACTGAGATGGACTCAGGCGAAAAGCTCACTGCAGTTATTCAGCAACCTGCAAACCTATGGATGAGTACATCAGGCTAAATGAATATGGGCACATCGTGGCAACCTCAAATAACTCAACTGCCCGCCGGCAGCCAAGCCACTATGCAAGCAACCCCGCGCAAACGCAGCAGCAAGCTGAAAATCAGCTTCTGGCTGCTGGTACTGGTGCTGCTCATAGTGGCAGGGCTACTGGGTGCCTATGAAATACGCACCGCGCGCTTGCAGGCGCAAGAACTCAGCCGCTACGCCAAGACCCTCAGCTACCGGGTCAGACCAGGCCCCAGCCCGTCGATCTTCTACCCCAAGGAAGGCCCCTTCGATAAGCGCCTGGGTTATACCTACCTGCCGCTGATGCTCGAACGCCTCGAGCAGCGCGGTTTCGGCGTAGAGCAGCAGGCGCAATTCTCGCCGGCCCTGCTCAGCTACGCTCAGAGCGGTTTCTTCGTGCCTTACCCGGAAAAGATCCAGACCGGCCTGAGCATCAGTGACTGCCGTGGCACGCCCTTCTACGAATTTCACTATCCCCAACAGCGCTACCCCAGCTTCAGCGCCATTCCGCCGCTGGTCTCAGGCAGCCTGCTGTTTATCGAAAACCGTCATCTGCTCGACCCCGAGCAGCCCCAGGCCAACCCGGCCGTGGATTGGCCGCGCTTTATCATGGCCGCGGCGTCCCAGGTCGGCAAAATGCTCGACATGCAGGACCAATCCGCCGGGGGCAGCACCCTGGCCACCCAGCTGGAAAAATACCGCCACTCGCCGGACGGCTTGACCCTCTCGGCCACGGAAAAACTCCGGCAGATGATTTCCGCCAGCGTGCGCGCCTACCAGAGCGGTTCGCAGACCATGGCCGCGCGGGAAAACATAGTGCGCGACTACCTCAACAGCGTGCCGCTCTCCGCCGCGCCAGGGCATGGCGAGGTCCACGGCCTGGCTGACGGACTGCGCATCTGGTTTGGTGCCGATTTTGCCCGGGTCAACCTGCTCCTCGACCCCGCGCGCTCGCCCGAGGCAACCCCTGAGGAGCGCGGCCTGGCGCTGCGACAGGTGCTGGCCCTGATGATCGCCCAGCGCCGCCCCTCCTATTACCTGGCCCAGGGCCGCAATGACCTGGCCGAGCTGACCGACAGCCATATCCGCCTGCTGGCGGGCGGCGGCTTGATTGACAGCGACTTGCGTGACGCGGCGCTAAGCCAGCCGCTGAGCTATCGCGACTGGGCGGCGGAGCCCAATCTGCAGCAGGTGGACGGCAATAAAGGCATCAGCGTCTCGCGCTCACGCCTGTCGGCCATGCTCAATATGCCGCTGTATGACCTCGACCGCCTCGACCTGAGTGCCACCAGCACCCTGCACAACGAGCTGCAACAAGCCGTCAGCCAGTACCTGCAGCAACTGGCCGAGCCGGAGTTTGCCGGACAAATCGGCCTGTTCGGTGAGCGCCTGCTGTCGCCGGAGAAAACCGCCGATGTGCGCTACAGCTTCACCCTGTTCGAGCGCACGGCCAACGGCAGCCAAGTACGCGTGCAAACGGACAGCACCGACCAGCCCTTCGACATCAATGAAGGCAGCAAACTGGAACTGGGCTCCACCGCCAAGCTCAGGGTGCTATCCAGTTATCTGGAAATCATCACCGAGCTGCACCAGCGCCTTGCCGGGCAAAGCCCCAGTGAACTACGTGCAGTTAACGGTCAGGACAACCTGACCCGCTGGGCCGTCGACTATCTCCTCAGCACCCCTGGCGCCAGCCTGCCGGCCATGCTCGATGCGGCACTGGAACGCAAATACTCGGCCAGCCCGGGAGAAAGCTTTTTCACCGGCGGTGGCCTCCATACCTTTTCCAACTTCCGCCGCGAGGACAACCACCGCATCGCCACCATGCGCGAAGCCCTACGCGAGTCCTTGAATCTGCCCTTTATCCGCCTGATGCGCGACCTGGTGCGCTACACCACCTACCAAGGCCCGCATAACAGCGCCGAATTGCTCAAGGACGATAAGGACCCGCGGCGCCTGGCCTATCTGCACGACTTCGCCGACCGCGAGGGCACCACCTTTCTCTTGCGCTTCTGGCGCAAGTATCAAGGGCAACCCGATCAGCAGCGCCTGGATACCTTTCTCAATGGCCTGCGGCATACCTCGGTACGTCTCGCCGCCGTGCACCGTTACCTGATGCCCCAGGCAGACGAAGCGACCTTCTCCGCCTTTCTGCGCAAGTACCTGCCCCAGGAAAAACTCACCGACAAGCGCATCGGCGAACTCTATAAAAGCTATGGCCCTGGCGCCTATAACCTGCCCGATCAAGGCTATATCGCCCGGGTTCACCCGCTTGAGCTGTGGCTCTTGGGTTATCTGATCGAACAGCCGCAGGCCACTTTCACCGATGCGGTAAAGGCCAGCCAGGACGAACGTCAGGAAGTCTACGGCTGGCTATTCCGCAGCCGCCACAAGAGTGCCCGGGACAGCCGCATCCGCATCATGCTGGAGGTCGAGGCCTTCCTCGACATTCACCGGCGCTGGCAGAACCTGGGCTATCCCTTTGCCCATCTGGTGCCGTCCCTGGCCACTGCCATTGGCAGCTCCGGCGACCGTCCGGCGGCATTGGCGGAGCTGGTGGGGATTATTCAGAACGATGGCATTCGCCAGCCCAGCGCCCGCATCAACAGCCTGCACTTTGCCGCCGACACGCCCTACGACACCCTGGTCAAACGCAACCAAGCAAGCGGCAAGCGGGTGATGGCTTCGGAAGTGGCCGCCGCCTTGCGTAGCGTCCTCGCCGAAGTGGTCGAAAATGGTACCGCGCGCCGCCTGCAAGGCAGCTTCAAGCTGGCCGATGGGCAGCCACTGAAAGTCGGTGGCAAGACCGGCACGGGGGATAACCGCATCGAAACTGTCGGCTCCGGTGGCCGGGTCCTGAGTTCACGGGCGATGAACCGTACCGCCACCTTCGTCTTCTACCTGGGCCCACGACACTTCGGCACCCTCACCGCCTTCGTCCCGGGCCGCGCCGCGGAAAGCTTCCGCTTCACTTCGGCGCTGCCGGTGCAAGTGCTCAAGGGCATGGCCCCTATTCTGATGCCCTACCTGGAGCCCGGCAGCAACAGTCAATGCCAGCCGCCACTGCCTTCGGTGCAGGCCAGCGGGCAATAGGCCCAGAAGTCCCAGGGCGTGGCCTTGGGAATAGATCGCTGGCTACGATACCGCGCGGTCAATAAAAAACGGGAGGCCACTGCATGGCCTCCCGTTTTTTCAACACAACCCGCAGGTTATTTGGCCTTGTAGATAATCCCCGGACTGCATTGCACCATCTGATAGTGAGCGGGCAGGCCATTGAGCGCTTCCGACGCACCGAGGAACAGGTAGCCACCCGGCTTCAACATGGCATGAATGCGGGTGAGGATGTCCTTCTTCACATCGGCCGAAAAGTAGATCAGCACATTGCGGCAGAACACCACATCGAACTTGCCCAGGCTGGCGTAGCTGTCCAGCAGGTTCAGCGGACGGAACTCGATGCGACTCCTGATGGCCGGCTTGACCACCCAGCGCCCCGGCCCCTTGGGGTCGAAATAGCGCTGCAGGCGTTCCTGGGACAGGCCACGGCCCATCGCCAGGCTGTCGTACTCGCCCGATTTGCAGTTGAGCAACATCGACGGCGAAAGGTCGGTGGCCACAATCTGCACACCGCCCTTGAGTTGCCCCATATTGGTTTTCTCGAACTCGTCGATGGTCATCGACAGCGAGTAAGGCTCCTGACCCGAGGAACAGGCCGCCGACCAGATGCGCAAGCGCTGACCCGGGCTGGCCTTGATCATCTCCGGCAACACGCGGTTCTTCAGCACCTCGAAGGGGTAGGTATCACGAAACCACAGGGTTTCGTTGGTGGTCATGGCATCCACCACCTGCTCACGCAAGCCACTGCGCGGTTGGTTCTGCATGCGTTGCACCAATTCCCCCAGGGTCTTGATGCTGTTCTGCTCCATCAATTTGTTGAGACGACTGGAAACCAGATACTGCTTGTTAGTGCCAAGCAGGATGCCGCAGGCTTTTTCCAGGAAAGTCCGGAACTGCTCGAAATCCAAATTACCTGTAGACACTCGCGAGGCCTCGACAAACATTTTTTTTACTGAGGGCCAAGCCCTCAGTCCCCAGCCGATTGGTTGATGCGCTCGGCCACTCGTGCGGCCAGATCATCAGGACGGAATTTGGCGAGGAAATCATCTGCGCCGACCTTCTTCACCATGGCCTGGTTGAACACACCCGAAAGCGAAGTATGCAGGATGATGTGCAGCTTTTGCATGCGCGGATCGGCGCGGATCTCCGCGGTCAGGGTATAGCCATCCATCTCGGGCATCTCGATGTCGGAAATCAGCATCAAGAATTCTTCCTCGGGTTTGCGGCCCTCCTCGACCATGGCTTTCAAATAGTCCAGCGCCTGTCGACCGTCGTTAAGCGCAACCACCTCCACGCCGACGGTTTCCAAACACCGCGTCACCTGCTTGCGCGCCACCGAAGAGTCATCACAAGTGAGCACTCGCTTGCTCACCGCCCGGGCCTGGGTCCGGGCATCCAGCACCCCTTCGGAAATCACCTCGGAGGTAGGGGCCACCTCAGCCAGGACCTTCTCGACGTCGATGATCTCCACCATCTTGTCATCCAGATGGGTCACCGCCGTCAGGTAATGGTCGCGCCCAGTGCCCTTGGGTGGCGGATGGATCGACTCCCAGTTCATGTTGACGATACGTTCCACCGACTGCACCAGAAAGCCCTGCACCTTGGTGTTGTACTCGGTGATGATCACAAAGCTGCTGTCGATATTCTCCAGCGGCGCATTACCGGTGGCCATGGACAGATCAAGAATGGGGATGGTGCCGCCACGGATATTGGCCACTCCCCGCACCACGGGGCTGGATTTGGGCATGATGGTGAGTTTCGGGCATTGCAGCACCTCTTTCACCTTGAAGACGTTGATGCCATACAACTGATTGCCACCCAGACGAAACAGCAACAGTTCCAAACGATTCTGCCCAACCAACTGAGTTCGCTGGTTAACCGAATCCATCACACCGGCCATACCCAAACTCCTTATTCGAGTAACAGGTTCTTGTCAGCGTAGCAGGCGGCACGCGCCTTGCTATCCCACTCATATGAACACAGAAACGACAACTATCCGACACTCACTGGCAAAGTGCCGCTATTGGCTGGCGGTTTTACCTGCTTTGTTGGCGCTCGGCCACTGCCCCCTGCTCTGGGCAAACGCCACAGGCCCTGCTCAACTTATCGGCGCCGGCGAGATTTTTCTTGAGCAGGCGGTGAGCGATTATTTACAGCGTAGCAACATCGGCGGTCGGCACGAGATTCAAATCAACCGCCTCGACCCGCGACTACGCCTGCCGTTGTGCGACCAAGACTTGCTTACCAGCCTGGAAAGCCCGGCCGAACCCATAGGCCGCGTGACCCTGCGGGTGCGCTGTGATGGCAGCGCACCCTGGACAGTGTTCGTCCCGGGCCAAGTGCGCCTATACCGCGAGGTGGTCACCGCCAGCCGTCCGCTCAAGCGCGACACTGTGCTGACAGACATGGACCTGGCCTTGGCCGAGCGCGATGTCGGCCTGCTCAACCAGGGCTACCTGACCATGCTCAAACAGGCCGTTGGCAAAAAATTGACGCGTGCATTAGTGCCCGACCAGGTATTGGCCCCCGTGCATGTGCAGCAAGCCGAGGTAATCCGCAAAGGCGATCAGGTGGTGATCAGCGCCCGCAGTGGCGGCATCAGCGTGCGCATGCCCGGCGAGGCCTTGTCAGACGGAGCCATAGGCAAGCAGATCAGTGTGCGCAACCAACGCTCGAAGCGCGTGGTCAGAGCCCGTGTGACGGGCCCCGGGCAAGTAGAAGTGCCCATGTAGGCATGATTCTTGTCTAGTATTTGACTAACGGATTTCTCCACCGTGTTTTAGACTGATGCCTGACGCACAATTTTTGTTCTAAAGTTTCTTTGGGTAGAGCCGATAAGCCTGGCAAGCGTCCACACACTGTTCGAGGTTTTGCATCATGGTCATCGACTTCAACCGGCCCACAAATGCCGCCACGCCTGCCAATTCGGGGCGTACCGGCAGTGCCCAGGCTGCTGGCCAGAATGAAATCCTGACCAGCAAGCAACCGACCAGCACACCCGCCCCCGTCGAACAGGCGCAGGCCGGCAAGAGCGGCGAATCCGTGCAGCTCAGCCGTGAAGCGCAGCAGCTGCAAAAAATCAGTGAAAAACTGCGTGACCAACCGAGCGTCGATAAGGAACGCGTCGCCCAGCTCAAACAAGCCATTGCCGACGGCAGCTACCAGGTCGACAGCCGGCGCGTTGCCAGCAAACTGCTTAATTTCGAATCCCAGCGCTAGTCCCAGGGCTGCGCTGGGGGTAATGGTTGCCCGACAGATCGTTCCAAGCCACAGTGCCTAGAATGATGTGCCACCCCCAAAGAGCCCAGCATGCACGACACCACCCTGCTTGAGCTGTTCAACAACGATATCGGCACCGCCGAGCGCTTGCTTGAATTGATCGATATCGAATTCCAAGCCCTCAGTGATCGCGACTTGCCGCGCCTGCAAAGCCTATTGGCGGACAAGCAACCGCTCCTCAGCCTCCTCGATCAGCATGGTCAGCAGCGCAGCCAAGTATTGCGTGGCTTGCAGCTCAGCGCCGACCGCGCCGGCCTGCAAGCCCTGGCCGCGCAATCCAACCAAGGCGCACAACTGCTGGCACGCGGCGACCAACTGAGTGAGCTGCTTGAGCGTTGCCAGGCCGCCAACTTGCGCAATGGTCGCTTGATCCGCTCCAGCCAGGCGTCGACCCGCAACATGCTCGGCATTCTGCGCGGCAACGAAACCCCCAGCCTCTATGACAGTCGCGGCAGTGCGGCTAGAATCGGCCAACAGCGCCCGCTCAGCCAGGCCTGAAACCTATAACAAGGCACAGGGGACATGCTGTCACATTGACAGTATGCTAGTGCTCTAGCTTTTGCTCGGAGAGTTACGGACCGTGTCCAATCCTTTCAATCAGGAAGATGGCCCGCAACCACCCAAGGTGCTCAAGACACCGGTGGAAATAGTTGCCAACCTGCGCCTGCTGCAACAGAACCACGACCCACTGATCATCACCTTCCACGAACGCAATCAACGCTTTCAGAGCTATGTGATTGAAGTCGATCGCGAGAAAAAAACCGTCATCCTGGATGAAATGATTCCTCACGATGGCGAACGTTTTTTGCTCAATGGCGAAGCCTTCAGGATCGAAGCCTTCCATGAGGGGGTGCGGGTAGCCTGGGAGTGCGAGCAGGATGTGCGCATCACCGAGCATGAAGGGGCGCGTTGCTACCTGAGCCCGCTGCCTACCGAAGTGCATTACCACCAGCGGCGCAATGCGTTCAGAGCCCCTCTCAAGCAGAGCGAACTGATCAAGGTCCAACTGGCGGGCGACAAGCTGCGCAATGCCCTGACCGGGCAGCTGTTGGATATCTCCGCCACAGGTTGCAAGCTGCGTTTTCCCGGCGATATCAGCAGCAGCCTGCAGGCCGGCCAGGTCTATGAGCGGTTCACCGTGCAATTGCCTTTTGGTGCCATGACCACAGCGCTGGAACTGCGCCATGCGCAGTATGAAGAAAAGCTCGACATCACCTTTGTCGGCGCGCGCTTCCACCGCATGAGCGGCCTGGAGCAGCGGCAGATCGAACGGTTTGTCTATCAGCTGCAACGCGAAGCCCGCCGCTTCGAAAGTGACGGCCTGTTCTAACCCGCACGCGCCAGCCCATCTCCGTCAGATCTGGATCCCCAACTCCGCCAGGCGCGGTAGATCTTCCGGGCGGTCCACATCCCAGAGTTCCGGCAGCAGGTGATGGCCCCAGTCCAGTTGCTGCAAGCGCTCCCGGGTCATGCGCAGAACCTGCTCCGTCCCCCAGGGTATGTCGCTGAACAGCAGCGCAGTGATGCGGCGCAGCCCCAGCAACACATAACCGCCATCCTCAGCCGGACCTATGACCACCGGCTGCCCCTGCAAGGCCTCACAGGCGTTGTTCAGGTAGCCCGCATCCAGCGCCGGACAGTCGTTGCCAATCAGAATCACCGCGTCGCTGCCCGCCAGGCCCAAGGTGGCGATACAGCGCATGCGCTCCCCCAGATCGCCGGCCGGCTGCTCGACCAGGGTCCAGCCCAGCTCTTCGGCCAAGGCCTGCAAGCTCGCGTCAGGCACATCATCGAGCCATAGAAAGCGCTCGCTGAAGCCCTCCACCGGCAGCTGCAACGCGCGCTCGAGCAGCAACCGTTGCAAATCGCACGCGCCTTCCCGCCCCAGCGCAGGGATCAAGCGGGTTTTCACCCGTCCCGGTACCGGCGCACGCGCCAGCATATGCAAGGAGATCGACAGGCTCATAGCGGTGACCCTCGGTGATATTGGCGCGCCAACTTTTCCGGGTCGACCCCGCAATAGTAAGCCAGGCGCAAATGCCACATAAGTAACAAGGTACGCCATATTCCCCGTTGCTCCCAGCGTCTGCTGGAAGTCGACAGCGGCGGGCGCAGGCACCGCGGCCAGGCCAGACGCCGCAGGCGGCGACAGAGCTCTAGATCCTCCATCAACGGCATATCCGCATAGCCGCCCAGTGCCGCGAAGGTATCCCGGGCGACAAAGAGGCCCTGGTCGCCCGAGGCGATGCCGGTCAAGCGCGAGCGCAGACTGACCATGCTGCCGATGACGCGCAACATAGGTGCGCGCCCCGAGAGGCGCACATCGAAGCGCCCCCACAGCGGACGTTCGATCAGCATATCGAGCAAGCAACGGATGGCTTCTGGGCTGACCCGGGTATCGGCATGCACGAACCACAGGTAGTCACCGCGCGCCACCGCCGCTCCCGCATTCATCTGCCGCGCCCGCCCAGCCGTGCAGCTCAGCACCCGATCGACCTGAGCCGCCGCCAGCTCGCAGGTGGCGTCGCTGCTCCCACCATCCACCAGCAACAGCTCGGCCCCGGCCAAACGCAACGCCGCCAGATCGCCGAGCAGCAACGGCAGGGCCTTCGCCTCGTTGCGCGCCGGGATAATCACGCTCAGCAACGGTTTCATGGCCGCAGCTCTGACTCACCGAGTGCAGCCGTTGTGCCGCCCCCTGCCGGCTGCGGCTCGCTGTCGTGCATCTGCTGGTGCACCACCAGCTCGTCGACGCGCGGGTCGAGGGCCGCCGTCAACGGCGAGCTGGTGGTGCTGTCGGGCATTGGCACATGATGCAGTGGCGCATCCTCGACCTGATGCAGATGGGTCACCCGCTCCGGCCGCACCCGAATGACCAGGATCAAGGCGCAGCCGCAGACGAAGGCGTAGAGCATATTGGCGCCGAAAAAGCGCATCAGCACCCCCGCCAGCAATGGGCCGAGGCTGGCTCCCACGCCAAAGGTGACCAGCAGCATGGCCGTCAGGGATACCCGCCGCGCGCCTTCAACGTGGTCATTGGCCAGCGCCACCGCCAGCGGGTACAGGCTGAACTGCAAGGCGCAGACGCTAAAGCCGACCACGAACAGCAGCAACAGGCTCGCCTGCGGCTGCAGCGCCAGCGGCAGCGCCGCCAATGTCAGTAATAAGGCGCAGGTATTGATCAAGCGCACCCGGTCATGCCGATCCGACAGCCAACCCAGCGGCCACTGCACCAGCAGTCCGGCCAGGATGCTGCAGCCCATAAACAGACCGACCTGCTCGGTGCTCAGGCCCATGCGCGTGCCATACAGCGGGGCCAAGCCGTAGAAGGCACCGATCAGCAGCCCCGACACCGCGATGGTGGTCAGCGACAGCGGCACTCGCTCGATAAAGAAGCGCATCTCCAGCGGGGCCGGATGCAGAGGCGCCGGGTGCAGCTTATGGGTCAAGGCCACCGGCACCAGACACAGGGCAAAACACAGCGCCACCAGCATCAGCAATTCCACCCCCAGTGCCGGATGTGCCACCAGCACCAACTGACCGAGGATCAAGCCCAGGTAGGACGCGCCCATATAACCGGCGAACACCTGGCCACGCTGGCTGCTGTCGGCCTGCTCGTTGAGCCAGCTTTCGATCACCATGTACTGGCACATCATGCACAGCCCCACCAGCAGGCGCAGCAGCAGCCACACCGGCAACCAAGCACTCAAACCATGACCGAGCACCGCCGCGGTCACCACACCGGCGCAGGCCACATAGGCGCGAATGTGACCGACCCGGGCAATCAGCCGATGGCCCAGCTTGCCGCCCAGCACCAGCCCCAGGTAGTTGGCCGCCATCAGCGCACCGACCCACAGGCCATCGGCGCTTTCCGCCAGGCGCAAACCCAGGTAGGTACTCAACAAGCCCGACCCCAGCAGCATCAGCAGGGTGGCGAAATACAACGAACTGAAGGATTTCAAGATCAGGGACATGGGGCCCGCGTGGCTCCTTGATAAGGCACCGGACCCATGTCCGGCGGTCAGACTCTATGCCTGGGCGGCCAGCACGCGCCGTTCCCAGGGGGTGATTTCGTCGAAGAAACTCGTAAGCTCCAGGGTCTTGCTGGCAATGTAGCCTTCAATAAATTCCTTGCCGAACAGTTCCTCGGCCAAGCTGCTGCGCTTGAGCCGCTCGATGGCCGCATGCATGGTACAGGGTAGCGCCAACTCATCCGGCACGCTGAACTCACCCTGGATCGGCGCACTGGGCTGCAACTGCTGTTCGATCCCATACAGGCCCGCCGCCAGGCTGGCGGCCAAGGCCAGATAAGGGTTGGCATCGGCCCCCGGCAGGCGGTTCTCCACGCGCCGCGCCACCGGCGCACTGGCCGGAATGCGCAAACCAGCGGCGCGATTATCCTCCGACCAACAGGCGTTATTCGGCGAGGCATAGGGATGGCAGAGGCGCTGGTAGGAATTCACATGAGGCGCGAACAGCAGGGTGAAATCCGCCATGGCCGCCTGTTGGCCGCCGATAAACTGGTAGAACGCAGGCGTCGCCTGGCCATCGGCGGCGCTGAAGATATTCTGCCCACTGCCCTGCTCCACCACGCTCTGGTGAATATGCATGGAGCTGCCCGGCGTGTGCGCCAGCGGCTTGGCCATGCACACCAGATTGAGGCCATGCTTGAGCCCCACCTCCTTGAGTAGGTGCTTGAACAGCAGCGTCTGGTCGGCCAGTAACAGTGGATCGCCATGCAACAGGTTGATCTCGAACTGGCTGACGCCCATCTCATGCATAAAGGTATCGCGCGACAGACCCAGGGCGGCCATGCACCGATAGACCTCATTGAAGAACGGCCGCAGACCGTTATTGGAGCTGACGCTGAAGGCCGCACCACCCTGCTCGCGGCGCCCATCCAGGCCCAGCGGCGGCTGGAATGGCTGCTGCGGATCGGGATTGGCGGCAAACACGAAGAACTCCAGCTCGGTCGCCACCACGGGCTGCCAGCCATGGGCGGCGTAGCGGGCTATCACCTGCTTGAGCAAGGCGCGGGTGGACAGGCCAGAGCCGCGGCCATCCAGCTCATCCGCATCGCAGATCGCCAGGGCGCGCGGGCTATCGCTCCAAGGCAGGCGATGGATCTGGCCGGGCACGGCGTTCAGCGCCAGGTCGCCGTCATCGCTGCCGTAAAAGCGCGGCGCCGGATAACCGCCCATGATGCATTGCAACAGCACGCCACGGGCCAACTGCAGGCGCCGTCCCTCGAGAAAGCCCTCAGCCGTCATCACCTTGCCGCGCGGCACCCCATTGAGATCCGGGGTCACGCATTCGATTTCATCGACACCCTGCAGCAATTCAGCCAAGGCGCTGCGGTTGAGGCTGTTCATCTGCTGTTGTCCCTATTTGTTGAATTCAGGCGCAAAAAGCCGTACTCGAACGGCGATGCGTACAAAATACGCATCGCGCGTTCAAAATTTCAAGCAACGGCCTGCTTCAGCCTCGCCAGGGTCAATTTACGACCATATACATCTATTTATTCGATTTAATCGGCCAAAGCCATGGCAAGCATAAAGTGCTCCGAATAGCGCTAATACTAAAAGTAAGCATCTGTTTTATATAGGGAAAGATCAACTATTGATGACATCGATTATTACCATGTCGCGGCTGCACTTCTTAATCAAATTCTCATAAGTAACATGGGCCCCGTACTCACTTACCGCCCTTACGAGGAGCCTGAACATGAAAAAGCACATTATCACCGCCCTGTTTCTGACCAGCTTGTCTGCTAGCGCTTTCGCCTTGCCACAAGACGCCCCACAACCCCTGCTGGGGGAAAGCAAAGACGGCAGCGTAAAAACCCTGATCGGCTTTGGCAGCAACCCGCTGGCCGAAGGTGGTGCCGAGCGTTTACAAGAACGCCTGCGAGTAACCGAAGACGGTAGCGACCGTGTCGGCCTGAATCGCCTGGCCGAAGGCGGTGCCGATCGCCTGCAAGAGCGCCTGCGTATCGCTGCAGATGGTGCCGAGCGTGTCGGTGTGGATCGCCTGGCTGAAGGTGGTGCCGATCGCCTGCAAGATCGTCTGCGGGTGGCTGCAGACGGTACCGACCGTGTTGGCGTGGATCGCCTGGCCGAAGGCGGTGCCGATCGTCTGCAAGAACGTCTGCGGCTGGCTGCAGACGGTGCCGACCGAGTTGGTCAGTATCGCCTGGCCGAAGGCAGTGCCGAGCGTCTGCAGGAACGTCTGCGGGTGGCCGAAGGCGGCGCCGAACGCACCCCAGGCCAGCGTATCGGTTAACCCCATGCTGCTAACAACTGCCTGCCCACCATGCCAAAGGTGCCCTATCCGGCACCTTTGTCGTTTATAGCCCTGCCCCGCCCTATTCCAACTGCGCCAGACGCTCTTCCAGAGCGGCGATGCGCGCCTCCAACGCATCCAGGCGACTGTCTTGCTGAGCGCTCACCACCGGCCGCGACGACTCACTCACCCGCGCTTCCATGGCCGCCTGCAAATCGGCAGGCTCACCCAACAAATGCATATAGCGATCTTCACGCTGCCCCGGCTGACGCGGTAGCTGGCAGACCAGTTCGCGGCTGATCAAACGCTCCAGGTTATGTTGCAGCTGCTCGGCATCCTCGAAGTCATGCATGCGATTGCTCCGGGTCAGCAACTCATTGACCGTTTGCGGACCGCGCAATAGCAGCAAACTGATCAATACGACCTGGGCCGCCACCAGCTCCAAACCCTTGTCGGCGCGATGCTCCCAACGGTCGGCACGGCTGCCCATGACTAACCGGGCCAGACCACGCCCTTCGAGGCTGCGCAAGGCCTGGCCGACCTGACCCGGACTCAGATTCAGCACCGGCTCGCGACTGGTCTTCTGGTTGCAGGCCAGCACCAGGGCATTGAGGGTCAAGGGATAGGTTTCCGGGGTGGTGGTCTGCTTCTCGATCAGACAACCCAGGGCGCGGGCTTCGACAGCCGTCAGCGGCATAAGACCTGACGGGTTAAGACTTTCGCTGGACATGACAACCTCTCTCACACGGACATGTCGCAAGCCTAGCCTGACCGGCAGCGGCTTGATACGACCGCCACCCTAATAAGCTCGCGCCAGACACGCCCAGCAGAAACAAAAAAGGCCTACGCAGTGCGTAAGCCTTTCTATTTGGCGTCCCCTGCTGGAATCGAACCAGCATCTAGCCCTTAGGAGGGGCTTGTTCTATCCATTAAACTAAGGGGACCTATCCGGGCTGGATGGGCAAGCCACCAGCCGGGCCGCATCTTAGCGAGCCTGCGCCGATTTGTCATGCCACTGCCATTGTGGTGCCGCCATACTGCAGACAGACCGCCCAGGAGATCGCCATGAAGCACGCCACCTCGTCCAAGCTGCCCGACTCGCCTTTCGCCAACTTTACCCTGCGCGCCGCCAGCGTCACCGACGCCGCGGCCCTGGCCGCCCTGCTGCAACAGCTTGCTCTGGATGAGCCGCGGGGCGACGCCAAACTGCTGGCCTTGCGCCTCGGCGAGCTGCCGGCCAACCGTGTGGTGCTGGTGGCCGAGCGCGACGACAAGCTGCTGGGCACCTGCACTGTCCACCTGATCGAGCACCTGGCGCACAACTTCGCCCGCTCGGCGATTGTCGAAGACGTGGTGGTGGACGCCGACGCACGCGGCCTGGGGATAGGCCAGGCGCTGCTGGGCAAAGCCATAGAACGCGCCCGCGCCTGGGGTTGCTATAAGCTGGCGCTGTCCAGCAGCCACAGCCGCGAGGCCGCCCACCGTTTCTATGCAGGCCTGGGCTTTAAGCCCCACGGTATTAGCCTGGCCTTGCCCCTGGACTAACAGGCCAATTAACGGGCATGCCGCCCTCATCCGGCGCTGCGCGCCACCTTCTCCCGAAGGGAGAAGGGCATAAGGATTACGTCGCTGCGCGACTTTCTCGTTAACGGCGCAAACGCTCCTCGGCCAAGCGATCGGCAATCTCGACCGTGGTGCGACCTTCCTGCTCGGCCCGCTGGAATATCTGCTGCAGGGTGGCGCCTATGCCTTCGATATGCGCCTTCAGTTGGGCGGCGCTACCGCCGGTGCGCTCGTAGCAGACGTCGATGATGCCGCCGGCATTGATCGCGTAATCCGGCGCGTACAGGCAGCCGCGCCGACGCAGTTCCTCGGCCAGCCCGGCATCGGCCAACTGGTTATTCGCCGCACCGGCGATGATCGGCGCACGCAGCGCTTCGAGGGTCTGCCGGTTGATAATGCCGCCCATGGCGCAGGGCGCGAATACATCCACATCCAGACCGAAAATCTCCTGCTGCGTCACAGCTGTAGCGCCCAGTTGCTCCACCGCGCGACGCACATTGGCCTCGACTATATCGCTGACCCACAGCTCGGCCCCGGCCGCCTTGAGCTGCCGGGCCAGATCGAAGCCGACCTGGCCGGCGCCCTGAATCGCCACCCTGAGGCCGCGCAAATTATCGCGACCTAGGCGCTGCTTGACCGCCGCCTGGATGCCGATAAACACCCCGTAGGCGGTGGACGGCGACGGGTCGCCATTGCGCAGACCGCCACCAAAAGCCTCACGTTGCCCTGCACCGGCCACATGACGGGTGCGCTCGGCCATGATCTGCATCTCGGCTACGCCGGTGCCCGAATCCGCCGCGGTGATATAGCGCCCACCCAGGCTGTTGACGAAATCGCCCATGGCCTGGAACAGCGCCTCGCTCTTGCCGCTATGGGGGTCACCGATAATCACCGCCTTGCCGCCGCCCAGGGGCAATTGGGCCAAAGCCGACTTGTAGCTCATGCCGCGGGACAGGCGCAGCACATCGCGCAGCGCCTCCTCGTCATTGGCGTAGGCCCACATGCGGCAGCCGCCGAGGGCCGGCCCGAGGTTGCTGTTATGGATGGCGATAATGGCCTTCAGGCCGCTGGCCTGGTCGTGGCCGAAGACCACCTGCTCGTGGTGATCGAATTCAATATGGGAAAACACGGACATGAGGTTTCTCGTTTTTTTGTTGTAAGGAATCGCCCTCTCCCGGTTAAGGGAGAGGGTTAAAGGGAATGCTCAGGGGGATTAAGCCGCCGGTTCGAACAAGCGCACCGTCTGGATTTCGCTGGTCAACATGCGTGCCTTGAGCTGCTCGCTCTGCTCGCGCACCTTGGCCAGGCTGCGCTCCTTGACGTGGCCGTAGCCGCGGATCTGCTCCGGCAGCTCGGCCAGGGCCACCGCGCTGCGGTAGTTGTCGGCGTTGAGTTCCTTAAGCAGGTAGTCGAGGCTACGTTCGTAGTCCGCAATCAGTTCCAGTTCCAGCTTGCGTTCGGCGCTGTAGCCGAACAGGTCCAGCGGCATGCCGCGCAGGAACTTGAACTTGGCCAGCAGGCCGAAGGCCTTGAGCATCCAGGGGCCGAACTGGCGCTTGCGCGGCTCACCGGTCACGGCATCGCGCTTGCTCAACCAGGACGGCGCCAGATGGAACTCCAGGCGGTAATCGCCCTGGAACTGCGCTTCCAGCTGCTGGATAAAGTTGCCATCACTGTACAAGCGCGCCACTTCGTACTCGTCCTTGTAGGCCAAGAGCTTGAAGTAGTAACGCGCCACGGCGCGGCTCAGGGCCTGGTCGGCGCTGGTGTCGGCCTGACGCACGCGCTCGACCAGAGCGCGATAGCGCTCGGCATAGGCGGCGTTCTGATAGGCGGTGAGAAAGTCGACGCGGAACCGCAGGATCTCCTCCAGGCTTTCGCAGCGCGGCGCATCCGCCACCACCGGCTTGGCCAGACGTTCCACGGCGCCGACGTCATGGGCCGCACGGCGGCCCCAGAGAAACGCCTGCTGGTTGAGCTGCACCGCCACGCCATTGAGTTCGATGGCACGGTCTATGGCTTCGGCAGAAACCGGCACCAGGCCCTTCTGGTAGGCAAAGCCGAGCATAAACAGGTTGCTGGCGATGCTGTCGCCGAGCAGGCGGGTGGCCAGGCGGGTGGCGTCGACGAAGTGGGTCTTGCTCGCCCCCACCGCCTCGATCAGCGCCTCGCGCATGGCCGCCCCCGGCACCTGGGCATCCGGGTTGCGGGTGAACTCGGCGGTGGCCGCTTCATGGCTGTTGATCACCGCATGGGCGATATTTTCGTTGAGCTTGGCCAGGGCCTCTTCGCTGGCAGACACCACCAGATCGCAACCGAGCAGCAGGTCGGTTTCGCCGGCGGCGATGCGCACGGCGAAGATATCCTCCTGCTGGGCGGCGATACGGATATGGGTGATCACCGGGCCGAACTTCTGCGCCAGGCCGGCCTGGTCCAGCACGCTGCAACCCTTGCCTTCCAGGTGCGCGGCCATGCCCAACAAGGCGCCCACAGTGGTCACGCCGCTGCCGCCAACACCGGGCAGCAGAATATTCCACGGCCGCGAAAGATTCGGCTGCGCAGGCTCCGGCAAGGCGATAAACAGCGCGCTCAGGCCCACGGCTTCCGGCTTGCGCAGGCTGCCGCCGTGGACTGTGACGAAGCTTGGGCAGAAACCTTCGACGCAGCTGAAATCCTTGTTGCAGGAGTTCTGATCGATCTCACGCTTACGGCCCAATTCGGTTTCCAGCGGCAATACCGACAGGCAGTTGGACTTGACGCTGCAATCGCCGCAGCCCTCGCACACCGCCGGATTGATAAAGGCGCGCTTCTGCGGGTCGACCAGCTTGCCGCGCTTGCGCCGGCGGCGCTTCTCGGCGGCGCAGGTCTGATCGTAGATGATCACCGAGCAGCCCTTGAACTCGCGCAGCTCGCGCTGCACCGCATCCAGTTCGCGGCGATGATGGAAAGTAACTATGGGGGCGAAGGTGGCGCGGGTCGGGTATTTCTCCGGCTCGTCGGTGACCAGGGCGATGCGTTTCACCCCCTCGGCGAACACCTGCTGGCTGAGTTGATCGACGCGCAACTCACCGTCGATCGGCTGGCCGCCGGTCATGGCCACCGCATCGTTGTAGAGAATTTTGTAGGTGATATTCACCCCGGACGCGACCGCCGCACGCAGGGCCAACTGGCCTGAGTGGAAGTAGGTGCCGTCACCGAGGTTCTGGAAGATATGCGGGGTGTCGGTAAAGGGCGCCTGGCCGATCCAGGTGGCGCCCTCACCGCCCATCTGGGTGAAGGTGTCGGTGTTGCGGTCCATCCACTGGGTCATATAGTGGCAGCCGATGCCGCCCTGGGCGCGGCTGCCTTCCGGCAGTTTGGTCGAGGTGTTGTGCGGACAACCGGAGCAGAAATGCGGGGTACGCACCGTGCTGTGCTTGGGCGCGGCCAGGGAGGCTTCCTTGGCTGCCAAAAAGGCCAGGCGCTCTTCGATGCTGGCGCTGCTGTAGATAGGCGCCAGGCGCTTGGCTATGGCGCGGGCGATCATCGCCGGGGTCAGCTCGGACAGGTTCGGCAGCAAGGACACGCCGGTTTCGTCGAACTCGCCCACCACCCGCGGGCGCTTGCCCACCGGCCAGTTGTACAGTTGGCCGGTTAGCTGGTCTTCGATGATGCTGCGTTTTTCCTCGACCACCAGAATCTCGTCCAGGCCTTCGGCGAATTCGTGCACCGACACCGGCTCCAGGGGCCAGCTCATGCCGACCTTGAGCACGCGCAGGCCCACCTTGGCGCACAACTCGTCGTCCAGGCCGAGGTCGACCAGGGCCTGACGCACATCCAGATAGGACTTGCCGGTGGTGATAATGCCCAGGCGCGGGTTGGGCGAATCGAGCAGCACCTGGTTGAGCTTATTGACCCTGGCGAAGGCGCGGGCGGCGTAGATCTTGTACATGTTCAGGCGCTTTTCCTGCGCCAGGGGCGGATCGGGCCAGCGGATATACACGCCGTCTTCCGGCAGCTCGAAGTCTTCGGGAATTCGTACCTGCATGCGCAGCGGGTCGACATCCACCACAGCCGAAGAATCGACGTTCTCCGCGATGGTTTTCAGCGCCACCCAGCAACCGCTGTAGCGCGACAGCTCCCAGCCGATGATGCCGTAGTCGAGGATTTCCTGGACGTTGGCCGGGTTAAGCACCGGAATGGAGGCGGCAATAAAGGCGTGTTCGCTC
The DNA here is from genome assembly GCF_030696055.1 of Pseudomonas sp. GTDB lineage: Bacteria > Pseudomonadota > Gammaproteobacteria > Pseudomonadales > Pseudomonadaceae > Aquipseudomonas. Next base: position 21,821 of record NZ_JAUYNP010000264.1, read on the forward strand.
TGGTTGGCGATGCTGGAGGATTTGCAACCATGGTCGTCGCCGGCCAGCAGCAACACGCCGCCATGCTCGGAGACACCGGCCGAGTTGCCGTGCTTGAACACGTCGCCGCAGCGGTCCACGCCCGGGCCCTTGCCGTACCACATCGCGAACACGCCGTCGTAGCGCGCACCGGGAAACAGGCTGGTCTGCTGACTGCCCCACACCGAGGTGGCGGCCAACTCTTCGTTGACCCCGGGCTGGAAGTGGATGCCGTTGTCTTTGAGGTACTGCTTGGCATCCCACAGGCTCTTGTCGAGGTTGCCCAGAGGCGAGCCGCGGTAGCCGGAAATAAAGCAGGCGGTGTTGAGGCCATGGGCCACGTCGCGCTGCTTTTGCAGCATCGGCAAGCGGGTCAGGGCCTGGGTGCCGGTGAGATAGAGGTGACCAGTGGCAAGGCGGTACTTGTCATCCAGGCGGATCTCGGCCAGAGACATGCGAGCGCTCCTTTATTATTTTGGCGAGCTGAGCCGGCACCGGTTAATGCCAGCCCTGATTCTGTCTCGCCCAGGATCACTGGGCTAAACGACTGGCTAAAAATATGACTGAGCGGTGCCGCTTTTTCCTTTCTAATTTCAAGCTGAAATGCCGATACTGCGCATAATATTTGCAATAAATACAAAAATTCGGAAATAGCCATGCAAGAAAAGCTTAGCCCCATCGACCGCAAGATTCTTCGCCTGCTGCAACATAATGCCGACCTGTCCGCCGCCGAGATCGCCGAGAAGGTCGAGCTGTCGCAATCGCCCTGCTGGCGGCGGATTCATCGCATGCAGGAAGAAGGGCTGATCGAACGCAAGGTCGCCCTGCTCAGCCATAAGCAACTGGGCTTCAGCATCACGGTGTTCGTCGACATCAAGCTCTCGGCCCACGGCCGCAGCAACCTGGAAGAATTCGAGCGGGCGGTGGTCGGCTACCCCGAGGTGCTGGAGTGCTTCACCATGGCCGGCGGCTCGGACTATCTGCTCAAGGTGGTGGCCAAGGACATCGCCAGCTATGAGCGTTTCCTGCGCGACCACCTGCTGCAGCGCCCCCATGTACACGAGGCGCACTCGCATATCGCCATGAGCGAGGTCAAACGCACCACCGAATTGCCGTTAGATTAGCCCACGGGCTTCGCGGCGAAGCTCTGCAGCTGCCAGGCATCGCAGCTAGAGCCGGGCTCAGCCGCTGGCGCGAGTCGTTTCGAGCAGAGCCAGCAGCTGGTCTACGGCTTGTTCCAAGTGACTGGAGTTATCCAGCAGATGCAAGGCATCCGCCGCGCTACTGGTAAATAGCCCATTGCGGGCCAAACGCTGCTCGATCTGCTCCGGTGTTTCGCGGCCACGTTTGAGCAGGCGCTCACGCAGCGCCTCGATATCCACCGCCAGCACTATTCCTATCAGCTCGGGATAGCGTTGCCGAGCTTCGCGCAGATAGGCTCGCGAACCATTGACCAGCACATCCTGCCCGGCCGCCAGCCAGTCATCGATTTGCTTGGGAATACCGTAGGCCAGGCCGTTGGCGTGCCAGCTCAGGGCAAAGGCCCCCTCGCGCTGCAACCGTTCGAACTCGGCCGGGGCAACACCAATGGCGTCCTCCCCTAGCGCTTCGGCGGAACGGGTAATCACCCGCCGGGCGATCCGGCAACCGCGCTCGGTCAGACGCTCGCGCGCCGCGTGTAACAGGCTGTCCTTGCCCGAGCCCGAAGGCCCTATCAGATAGATCAACCTGCCACGCATCAGCACACCCTTTTCGTTTGTCGCCAGACCTGCTGAATTATCGTCTTAGCGCCCCGCCCCCATATGGCTCTAGACCAAGACCGGAACACCTTAATAAGCCTTAAGACTTGAGCGCCCATTGCTTTAAGGGTTTGCGCAGCACAAGCACCGGTTTTGCCCAGTAACACGCATTTCTGATAGCCGGTGCTGGCAAAAAGCCTTTACCGCAGCCACAATTTCGCCACGCAATTGGCGTCAATTTAATGTTCTTGTGACTTTAGGGTCACAAGCCATCAAGTGGCTTTTCTGGCTGAACGGTTAGTGCTATAGATGGTCAAACCGGTGACTATCCTATAGCCCATTGCCAGTATCGCTTTCCTAAACTAACCGGTTTAATGTACGCGCCCTATGAAACCAGCACTCTATTCCAGCCGTACCGCTGACAAATTCGTTGTTCGCCTGCCAGACGGCATGCGCGAGCGTATCGCGGATGTTGCGCGCAACCATCACCGCAGCATGAACTCGGAGATCATTGCCCGCCTCGAGCAAAGCATGCTCCAGGAAGGCAGCCTGGGTGATGACCTCAACATGCGCCTGGATAGCCCCGAACTGTCCCTGCATGAGCGAGAGCTGTTGCAACGCTTCCGTCAGCTGTCACGCCGTCAGCAAAATGCCCTGGTGGCATTGATAGCGCACGACGCGGAAATGGCCAACGAAGAAGCCTGAGCTTCTACAGACTAAAAAACCGGCCCTTGGCCGGTTTCTTAGTTTGCAAAACAACCGCTCATCAGGCGGTTTTTTCGTTTAAGTCGCAGTGGCCAAGCCCCCGACACAAGGGAGCGCCTGAGGCGAATCCAAAAGCTGCCGACCCGCTATCCTCCGCTAGAAAGCGCCGCCCGTAAACCGAGTACCGCTAAAGCAGAAACACACTGGCCAACCCGAGGAAAATAAAGAAACCGCCGCTATCGGTCACCGCGGTAATCATCACACTGGCCCCTAGCGCCGGGTCACGCCCCATGCGCACCAGGGTCATGGGGATCAGCACGCCCATCAGGGCTGCCAGCAATAGATTGAGCACCATAGCGGCAGTCATCACCACGCCCAGGGACCAGCTGCTATAGAGCAGATAGGCCACCACGCCAATCACCCCACCCCAGACAATACCGTTAAGCAAACCAACGCCCAACTCCTTGCGGATCAAGCGCGCCGTGTTGCCTGTGCTGACCTGATCCAGCGCCATGGCTCGCACTATCATGGTGATGGTCTGGTTACCGGAGTTGCCACCGATGCCGGCGACAATCGGCATCAAGGCCGCCAAGGCCACCAGCTTTTCAATCGAGCCCTCGAACAGGCCGATCACCCGCGAGGCCATAAAAGCCGTGACCAAGTTGATCGCCAACCAGGCCCAACGGTTGCGCAGCGACTTCCACACCGAGGCGAAGATATCCTCTTCCTCGCGCAGACCAGCCATATTGAGGACTTCGCTTTCGCTCTCCTCACGGATCAGGTCGACCATCTCGTCTATGGTCAGGCGCCCAATCAGCTTGCCGTTCTTGTCCACCACGGGCGTGGAGATCAGGTCATAACGCTCGAATGCCTGGGCGGCATCGTAGCCATCCTCGTCCGGATGGAAGCTCACCGGGTCGGTAGCCATCACCTCGCTGACCAGTTTCTCCGGATCATTGACCAGCAGGCGCTTGACCGGCAGCACGCCCTTGAGCACGCCGTCGTAATCGACCACGAATAGCTTGTCGGTATGGCTGGGCAGCTCTTTCAGGCGACGCAGATAGCGCAGCACCACTTCCAGGCTGACATCCTCGCGAATGGTAACCATCTCGAAGTCCATCAGCGCGCCGACCTGATCCTCTTCATAGGACAGCGCCGAACGCACTCGCTCGCGCTGCTGCGCATCGAGGCTTTCCATCAGCTCATGGACGACATCGCGCGGCAACTCGGAGGCCAGGTCGGCCAGCTCGTCGGCGTCCATCTCCTTGGCCGCGGCGAGAATCTCATGATCATCCATGTCGGCGAGCAGGGTCTCGCGCACCGCATCGGACACTTCGAGAAGGATGTCGCCGTCGCGCTCGACCTTGACCAACTGCCAGATGGTCAGGCGGTCAGTGAGCGGCAAGGCTTCGAGGATGTGAGCCACGTCGGCGGAGTGCAACTCGTCGAGCTTGTGCTGCAGCTCGGCAAGATTCTGCCGATGCACCAGGTTTTCCACCCGGTCGTGATACTGGCCTTCCTGACGATGGGTCAGGTCTTCGACCAGCTTGTGCCGGTGCAGCAGCTCGACCACCTGAGCTAGGCGGTCCTGCAGGCTTTCTTGCGGTTTTTTCGCTTCTACTTCAGTCATGGCGCGCTCCACCCCCAGCGGCAGCGCACGCCAAAGAGGGTCAATCAGTCAACACGTGATTGCACAATCGAGGTTCAGAGTAACTACTGGGTAAGTCCATGGTGGTATTCCACAAGCCCCGGCGGGGCTGACGGGGCAAATGATAACACCACGCAGCCGCTCTGCATGTGACAAAAACGAGCCCAGAACAAGCGCTTGCAACACAAACTTAAGTGCTTGGCGCAAATCTGCAAGTGCGACGCCTGAGACAGCGAACAAGGCACTGCTGGCGAATGCACAGCCATCGACTAACCTTGCCCGAGGACCGTCAAGGAGGACGCCTCATGCATGGACTGCGCTGCGCAGCTTTCTGCGCCATTCTGCTGTACCCAAGCCTCAGCCTGAGCTCAAACGTATTTCGCTGCGAAAATGGCAAAGGCCAAGTCACCTTCGCTCAGCATGGCTGCCCCGGCGCCCAAACGCAGCAGCTACAGCACGCCTACAACCCAACACCAGGCAGCGGCAAACCCGTCCCACTAGCAAAAACCCGGAAAACCAAGCGCAGTGCAAAGCAGGAAAGCGATCATGCCGTGGTCGTGGTGGGCGTGCAGCAAGATGGCTGCGGCAACCGCCTGAGCAGCAGCGAACGGCGCACCGCCATCATCAGACAGAAGATATCCAGCGGCATGAGCCGCGCAGACGTGGAAAGCAGCCTGGGCAAGCCCGACAGGATCACCCAGCACAATGGCCAGGCGCGCTACCTCTACCGAGATAAAAAAGGTAATAGCCGCCAAGTCAGCTTCGATGAAGCCGGCTGCGTCAAAGGCAAGGCCAAGCGCTAAATTCGCCAGATAAAAAATGACCGGGAGTCATTTTTAACGTCGCGCAGCGACGGCCCGCAGGGTGGCCGCCATGGACGGCAGGCCATAAAAAAGGCTATGTCCCAATTATGTGTTGCATGGTTCGCCCCATCGCTTCCTGGATGCAGTAATCCGGCTGAATACGCTGTTGGTAACGTTCAAGCATGCGCCGCCAGCCCAGATAATTCGGCAGGTAGCGGGTGGCGACACCA
>NZ_JAUYNP010000265.1 GCF_030696055.1 Pseudomonas sp.
CCGCCATGACCGGCTCGCTGCTGGGCACCTCGACCACCACCCGCGATATCGAGTCGGCCGCCGGCGTCGCCGAGGGCGGGCGCACCGGCCTGACCGCCTGCGTGGTCGCCGTGCTGTTCCTCCTGGCGCTGTTCTTCGCCCCGCTGGCCGGTAGCGTGCCGGCCTTCGCCACCGCGCCGGCGCTGCTGTTCGTCGCCGTGCTGATGGCCGCGGGCCTGGCCGAGATCGACTGGGACGACATCACGGTCGCCGCCCCGGTGCTGATCACCGCCCTGGGCATGCCGCTGACCTTCTCCATCGCCTCCGGGATCGCCTTCGGCTTTATCGCCTGGGTGGTGATCAAGACCCTGGCCGGGCGCTGGCGCGAACTCAACCCGATGCTGGTCATACTCGCGGTACTCTGCGCGATCAAGCTGGGGCTGTACGCCTAAGATCCTGCCTCGGATCCGCCACAGATTCTAAGACTCAAGACCGCTGACGCAGGCCTGGCCGGCGTCAGCGGACGCTCCAACTCCCCCGATTACCGAGTAGTCCATGAGCCGTTCCCAGTTCGATCCCAGTACCTATGCCGCCCAGCTTGCCGAAAAGACCCAGCGCCTGAGCGAGCTGTTGGCGCCCTTCGCCGCGCCTGAACCCGAGGTATTCGAGTCGCCCCGCGAGCACTACCGCCTGCGCGCCGAATTCCGCCTGTGGCGCGAAGGCGAGGATCGTCACTACGCCATGTTCGAGGCCGGCGACAAGTTCACCCCGATCTTCTTCGAGGATTTCCCCATCGCCAGCGCGCAGATCAACGCGCTGATGCCGCGCCTGAAAAGCGCCTGGCAGGCCAGCAGCGCCCTGAGCTTCAAGCTGTTCCAGGTGGAGTTTCTCAGCACCTTGGCCGGCGATGCGCTCATCACCCTGTGCTACCACCGTCCGCTGGACGCCGCCTGGCAAACCGCCGCCGAGCAACTCGCCAGCGAGCTGCAGGTCAGCCTTATCGGCCGCTCCAAGGGCAAGCGCATCGTTATAGGCCGGGACTATGTGGAGGAACAGCTGCAGGTGGCCGGGCGCACGTTCCGCTATCGCCAGCCGGAAGGCGCCTTTACCCAGCCCAATGGCAAGGTGAACCAGAAGATGCTCGGCTGGGCTTTTGATGTATTGGGCGAACGCCAGGACGACCTGCTGGAACTCTACTGCGGCAACGGCAACTTCACCCTGCCCCTGGCCACCCGAGTGCGCAAGGTGCTGGCCACCGAGATCAGCAAGTCCTCGGTGAATGCCGCCCTGGCCAACCTGGAAGACAACGCGGTGGACAACGTGCGCCTGGTGCGCCTGTCCGCCGAGGAGCTGACCGAAGCGCTGAACGAGGTGCGGCCGTTCCGTCGCCTGGCCGGCATCGACCTGAAAAGCTACGAGTTCGGCAGCGTGTTCGTCGACCCACCCCGCGCCGGCATGGACCCGGACACCTGCGAACTGACCCGGCGCTTCGACAGGATTCTGTATATCTCCTGCAACCCCGAGACCCTGGCCGCCAATATCGCCCAGCTTAGCGACACCCATAAGGTGAGCCGCTGCGCGCTGTTCGACCAGTTTCCCTATACCCACCATATGGAGTCGGGGGTATTGCTGGAGCGCCGCTGAGTTGACTGGCGCGGCAAGCCACCCAGCGCCCAGTCGTAGGTTGGGCTGAGTTGCGCGAAGCCCAACAAGGCGTACAAGGTACAAATGGGCGACAACGGTGGCGCCCGAACCATCGCCGTTGGGCTTCGTCGCTGCGCGCCTCAACCCAGCCTACGCGACTGCAACTTGCAGGCCGTTGAAAAACGTAGGCGAGGCAGCCGAGACAAGGCACTACGTAGTAACAGCCTTCGGCTGGTCAAAACAGGTGAGGAAGCGCAGTTTACGTGTTGTAAATGAGCATGACTCGCTTCACCCGCCCTTCGGGTCGCACTAAAGCGCGTTAGCCGCAAGCGGCTTGCCGAACCTATTTTTAACGCCCCCTTTCTTTTCTAAAGAGGGGCAACGCAGGTAGTTTTTCAACGAGCCTGCTCGGCCTTGTTTAAGCCACGCAGCGCCCAGAAACATAGCCCCACCGACACCAGTTCCAGCAACAGCGCGTAGAGGTTGAAGGTCTGCTGCGCGCCGCCATCCAGCCACAGGCCGCCGATGCGCGCCAGCGCCAGGGCGCTGTACAGCAGCACCAGCAGGGTCAGGGCGGCGCGGCTCAGCTCCTGGCGCGCCAGGGACAAGCCGATAAAGGCCGCCAGGCCAAGCTGCATACCGCCGTAGAACGCCCGCATATCGGTCGCCGCCGCCGGGGCCATCAGCAGCATGCCGCTGAGGTTGGCCATCTCATGGGGGCGGCTAAAGTAGGCCAGGCCCAAACCGGCCAGCCCCAGCAGTTGAATCACTAGAATCACCCGTGCGAGCAGCATCGACAGCCTCCTTCCCCGATAATGGTGGGCGCAGCATAAGCCTCGCGCGGCCTATGCGGAAATAATCGAGCGCCGTGGCAGGAGCAGCGCCGGTGCACTGCCTACCAGGCCGCAGCGCGGACTGAAGCATTAGCCGTAGAACTACGGCTGACGACCTGGCTGGCGCTGGTCCGGCCAGAGGACGACACTCAAGGCCGATAAGCACAAGGGACGGCAACGATGCAGTGGAAACGGGCAAGACGCAGCGACAACCTGGTGGATGCGCGCAGCGGCGGCATGCGCATGGGCGGCAAGGGTTTGACCCTGGGCGGGGTCGCCGTGGTGGTGATCATCGGCCTGCTCAGCGGCCAGGACCCGATGCAGATTCTCGGCCAGCTGGCCGGTCAGGCCCTGCAGAGTGGCCCAGTCAGCCAGTCAGAAAACTCCGCGCCAGCCAGTCACGACGAACAGTCGGAGTTTGTTCGCGCGGTGCTGGGCGACACCGAGGACACCTGGCGCGAGATCTTTCGGGGCGGCAATAAGCACTACCGCGACCCGACCCTGGTGCTGTTTCGCGGCGGGGTGAATTCCGCCTGCGGCTTTGCCAGCTCGGCGGTCGGGCCCTTCTATTGCCCGGGCGATCGGCGGGTGTATATCGACCTGGCGTTTTTCCGCGAGCTGGAGCAGCGCTTCGGCGCCGCCGGCGACTTTGCCCAGGCCTATGTGATTGCCCATGAAGTCGGCCACCATGTGCAGACCCTGCTCGGCGTCTCGGCCAAGGTGAACGCGGCGCGCCAGCGCGGCGAGCAGCTGGAAGGCGACAACGGCTTATTGGTGCGTCAGGAGCTGCAAGCCGACTGCCTGGCCGGCGTCTGGGCCCATCACGCCCAGCGCCGCCTCGACTGGCTGGAAGCAGGGGATCTGGAAGAGGCGCTGAACGCGGCCCATGCCATAGGCGACGACCGCCTGCAGAAGCAGGCCCGCGGCCAGGTGGTGCCGGACTCCTTTACCCACGGCACCTCGGCGCAGCGGGTGCGCTGGTTCAAGCAGGGTTTCGAGCAAGGCAATGTCGGCCGTTGCGATACCTTTAAGGTCGCCAGCCTGTAGGCTGGATGACGCTTTATTTATCCACCACGACGCTCAACCCTGGGTGGAAAGCGCTGCGCGGGGTGCCACCCGACAGCGCATGAGCGGGCTGGCAGGCCTTGCGGCGGCCTGCCAGAGGTGGCGTAAGCGCTATTGCGCCCAGGGCGGCGGCGGTTCTTCGCCCTGAGGCGCATCCTCGGCATTCAGCAAGGCCTGACGGCGCGCTTCGTCGGCCAAGGCGGCCTTGATCTCGCGCAGCACCGCGTCGATATCGGCGGCCTCTTGCGGGTCGGCGAACTCGCCGGTCAGCGGGCTTTCCGGGGTCAGCTCACCCGCCTCGAAGAGCGCCCACATCTCCTTGGCGTACTTGGTGAACTTCAGCTCAGGGGCGAACTGACCGAAGTAGGCGGCCATATTGCCGACATCGCGCTCGAGCATCTTGAACGCATGGTTATTCCCGGCGGCATCCACCGCCTGCGGCAGGTCGATGATCACCGGGCCGTCGGGGCCGAGCAGCACGTTGAATTCCGACAGGTCGCCGTGCACCAGGCCGGCGCAGAGCATCTTCACCACCTCGTGCACCATAAAGGCATGGAACTCGCGGGCATCGTCCGGATGCAGGTCGACATCGTTAAGGCGCGGCGCGACATCGCCTTCGCCATCGGAGACCAGCTCCATCAGCAGCACGCCCTCGAGGAAGTCGTAGGGCTTGGGCACCCGCACCCCGGCACTGGCCAGGCGGAACAAGGCCGCCACCTCGGCGTTCTGCCAGGCATCTTCCTGGCCCTTGCGCCCGTACTTTGAGCCCTTGGCCATGGCGCGGGCGTCGCGGGTGTTGCGCACCTTGCGGCCTTCCTGGTATTCGGCGGCCTGGCGGAAGCTGCGTTTATTGGCTTCTTTATAGACCTTGGCGCAGCGCAGCTCGTCGCCGCAGCGCACCACGTAGACGGCGGCTTCTTTGCCACTCATCAGCGGGCGTATCACTTCGTCGACCAGACCGGCTTCGACCAGGGGTTCAATACGTTTTGGCGTCTTCATCAGCTTTAATCAGGGGTCCTGTGTTGCCCAATGCCGCCCGTTATACGGCAATCTTTGCGCAGCGCCCACCCTCCTGAACGCAGGCGGCACTCGGCAAGCCGGGAAATGGGGGGCGACGGGCAATACTCAAGCCCCACTGACGCCGCTTAGGACCTGTTCACGATCTCGCGAGCTAGAGCGAGACAAGGCAGAAATGGCCGAGGGCGCGGAGTTTACGGGCTGTAAATGAGCAGCCCGAGGCCATTTCTAACGCCGTATCGCCGAAGCGCAGCAGATCGATCGTGAACAGGTTCTTAGGACTCCGGCAGGGTCAGCTCGATGCTGTCGCCCAGCGACGCGTCGAGGCGCTGCAGCTCGCAGCGAATCGACTCCGCATCGTCGGCCAGGCGCTGGGCGATCTCGGCAAAGTCGTCGGCGGCCTCGATAAAGGCCAGCACCACCGAGGGGTCGAAACGCACGCCACTGGCCGCGCCTATCTGCTGCAGCGCCTCGGCATGGCTGAGCGATGGGCGGTAGAGATGATGGCTGGTCAGCTCCTCATAACAGCCCACCAGCGCCATCAGGCGCGCTGCCAGGGGGATCTGCTCGCCGCGCAAGCCCTGCGGATAGCCGCTGCCATCCCAGTGCTCGTGCTGGCTGTAGACGATATCGCGGGCATCGCGCAGCAAGCCGGTACTGCTGCCCAGCCTGGCTTCGGCCGCCTGCAGGGCATCGCGACCGGCCTCGGCATGCCGGTGCAACAGCTGCAGATCGGCGCCCTGCAACTGCCGCCCCGACAGGCCGAGCAGGATGCGGTCCGGCAAGATCAGCTTGCCGATGCCGTGCAGCAGCGCCGACTTGCCCAACTGGGCGATGCGCTCGCTATTGAGCTGCTCGGCCAGGGCCGGCTGCTGCTTGGCCAGCGCCGTGGCCAGGCGTGTCATATAGGGCTCGACGCGCGCCAGGTGTTTGCCGCAAGGGTTGTCGCGCATGGTGGCAAGCCCGGCCATGGCCTCGATGGTGACCTCCTGCAGGCGTTGCATAGCGCGGCTGCGCCGGCGCACCTCGAGTTCCAGGTATTCGTTCTTGTCGCGCAGAAAATCGGCGCTGGCCTTGAGCTGCAGGTGGGCCTGCACCCGGGCGAGAACCAGCGGCGGGCTGATCGGCTTGGTGATGTAGTCCACCGCGCCCAGGTCGAAGCCGCGCTGTTCGTCGGCCGCTTCGCTCTTGGCGGTGAGGAAGATCACCGGAATAGCCGCGGTCGCCGGGTTGAGCTTGAGCAGGCGGCAGACTTCGTAGCCGTCCATCTCCGGCATCATGATGTCGAGCAGAATCAGGTCCGGCGGCTGGCTGCCGGCGGCGATGCGCAGCGCCTTGATGCCGCTGCTGGCGACCTTGACCCGGTAGTGGCCGAGCAACAGCTCGCTCATCAACTGCAGATTTTCCGGGGTGTCGTCCACCACCAGCACCAGCGGCTGGTCCGGTCGATCGAGCATCTCGTCCATTTGCCCCTCTCCACTCATAGCATCAGTTGGCGCTGCCCCGCCGCCGCGTGCAGCAGCTGCTGCGCCTGTTCGAAGTCGTAGTCACGCACCGCCGCGGCCAGCGCCGCATAGTCCTTATTAAAGGCTATGTCCCAATTATGTGTTGCATGGTTCGCCCCATCGCTTCCTGGATGCAGTAATCCGGCTGAATACGCTGTTGGTAACGTTCAAGCATGCGCCGCCAGCCCAGATAATTCGGCAGGTAGCGGGTGGCGACACCA
>NZ_JAUYNP010000270.1 GCF_030696055.1 Pseudomonas sp.
TTGTAAATGAGCATTCCGAGGTCGTTTTCAACGCCGTTTAGCCGACGCGCAGCAGATCGTGAACAGCTTCTTAGAAGCTGCCCCGCCTGAGGTTCTACCGCAGGCGCAGAAATAGATGCTACAGATCCAATAGTGCCTCGCCGGTCCACATCCTCGGGTGTCGGGCCGGTTTTTTTGTCTGGGGCGTCGGTGTGGAATGAGCTTTCGCTGCGCTCGTACTTCCGGTTCACGCGGCGCTTGGCTAAGGTGGCGGGAATTTCCTTTAACACTGCTGTCACTACAGGTTTTGCATGACCCAATCACCGAAAAATCCGCTGCATGGCATTACCCTGGAAGCCATCCTCACCCTGTTGGTGGCGAAGTTAGGCTGGGACGGCTTGGCCCAGCGCATCGATATCCGCTGTTTCAAGAGCGACCCGAGCATCAAGTCCAGCCTGACCTTTCTGCGTAAAACCCCCTGGGCGCGGGAAAAGGTCGAGGCGCTATATATCCAGACGCTCAAAGGCTAAGAACCTGTCTCGGATCTGCTGCGCGTCGGCGATACTGCGTTAAAAACAGCCTCGGCAAGCCGCTTGCGGCTAACGCGCTTCAGCGCGACCCGAGGGCGAGTGGAACGAGTAATGCTCATTTACAACCCGTAAACTCCGCTTCCTCGGCGTTTTGACCAGCCGAAGGCTGTTACTAACGTAGCGCCTTGTCTCGCTCTAGCTCGCGAGATCCGAAACAGGTTCTAAACCGGATAACCCCTCGGTATTCTGGCACCCTTGTTGCACTACCTCTGCAAACGCCGCGAAGCGTCAAAAAACCGCGGCGAGCGGAGGATGTGATGAGCCAGGGTATTGAATTCAATCGCTTGATGCTGGAAATGCGGTCCATGCAGACCGAGGCCATGGCGCGTCAGAAGCCGGCCGCCAGCACCCCTGAGCCGGGCGCCCCGAGCTTTTCCGAGATGCTCGGGCAGGCGGTGGGCAAGGTCAATGAAACCCAGCAGTCCGCCAATCAGCTGGCGACGGCCTTTGAGATAGGCAAGAGCGGCGTAGATTTGACGGACGTGATGATCGCCTCGCAGAAGGCCAGTGTGTCCTTCGAGGCCATGACTCAGGTGCGCAACAAGCTGGTGCAGGCGTATCAAGACATCATGCAGATGCCGGTTTAAGGGTAGGGTTTAGATCATGGCTGAAGCCGTCGCTGCAAACGTACCTGCCACCACCGGTGGCGATCAGGCGAGGAAGCCGCTGCTTGGTCTGACCTTCCTGGAAAATCTCTCCGATATGTCGATGTTGCGCCAGATCGGCCTGTTGGTCGGCCTGGCCGCCAGCGTGGCGATCGGCTTTGCCGTGGTGCTCTGGTCGCAGCAGCCGGATTACCGCCCGCTGTATGGCAGCCTGGATGGCATGGACGCCTCCCAGGTGATGGAGACCTTGGCCGCCGCCGACATCAAGTACACGGTGGAACCCAATTCCGGCGCCTTGCTGGTCAAGGCCGACGACCTGGCGCGCGCGCGCATGCGCCTGGCCGCCGCCGGTGTGTCGCCGACCGACAACAGCGTCGGCTTCGAGATTCTCGACCAGGAACAAGGCCTGGGCACCAGCCAGTTTATGGAGGCCACCCGCTATCGCCGCGGTCTGGAAGGCGAGTTGGCGCGCACCGTCGCCAGCCTGAACAACGTCAAGGCGGCGCGGGTGCACCTGGCGATTCCGAAGAGTTCGGTGTTCGTCCGCGATGAACGCAAGCCCAGCGCCTCGGTGCTGGTGGAGCTGTTTCCGGGCCGTGGCCTGGAGCCGAGCCAGGTGATGGCCATAGTCAATCTGGTGGCCAGCAGCGTGCCGGAGATGAACAAGGCGCAGGTCACAGTGGTCGACCAGAAGGGCACGCTGCTCTCCGATATTCAGGAGATGTCCGAGCTGACCATGGCCGGCAAGCAGTTCGACTACAGCCGGCGCATGGAAAGTCTGTTTACCCAGCGCGTGCACAATATCCTTCAGCCGGTGCTGGGCGCCGGCCGTTACAAGGCCGAAGTCTCGGCGGATGTGGACTTCAGCGCGGTGGAATCCACCGCGGAAATGTTCAACCCCGACCAGCCGGCGCTGCGCAGCGAGCAGCAGGTCAACGAACAACGCAGCAGCGGCCTGCCGCCCCAGGGCGTGCCGGGCGCCCTGAGCAATCAGCCGCCGGGTGCCGCCAGTGCGCCCGAGCAGGCCGGAGGTGGCGCCGCCGCTGTGCCGGGGCCGATTGCAGCCGGTCAGCCGCTGCTGGATGCCAATGGTGCTCAGGTCATAGATCCCGCCACGGGGCAGGCCATGCTGGCGCCTTATCCGGCGGACAAGCGCGAACAATCCACGCGCAATTTCGAACTGGACCGCTCCATCAGCCACACCAAGCAGCAGCAGGGGCGCCTGCGCCGCCTGTCGGTAGCGGTGGTGGTGGACGATCAGTTCAAGCTCGACCCGACTACCGGCGAAACCACCCGGGCGCCCTGGAGCAGCGATGACCTGGCGCGTTTTACCCGCTTGGTGCAGGACTCGGTGGGCTTCGATGCCAGCCGCGGCGACAGCGTCAGCGTGATCAACACGGCGTTCTCCGCCGAGCCGGGCGAGGAGCTGGTGGCGCTGCCCTGGTATCAGAATGAGCTGTTCCTGCTGGCCATGGGCGGCCTCAAGCAGCTGCTGCCGGCGCTGCTGATCTTTATCCTGGTGTGGTTCGTGTTGCGCCCGGTGATGAAGAACATCACCGCGGGCGGCAAGGGCGGGCCGATGCGGGGCGGCCGTGGTGGCGATGTCGAACTGGGTGAAATGGGTGGCCTGGAGGGTGACCTGAGCGAGGACCGGGTCAGCCTGGGCGGCCCGCAAAGCATCCTCCTGCCCAGCCCGAGCGAGGGGTATGATGCACAATTGAACGCCATCAAGAGTTTGGTGGCAGAAGACCCGGGTCGCGTGGCCCAGGTGGTGAAAGATTGGATCAACGCCGATGAGTAACGACAACGCCCGCAGCGCCAAATTGAATAAGGTCGACAAGGCCGCGATTCTCCTGCTCTCGCTCGGCGAGACCGATGCGGCCCAGGTGTTGCGCCATCTCAGCCCGAAAGAGGTGCAGCGGGTCGGCGTGGCCATGGCCGGCATGGGCAATGTGCACCGCGAGCAGGTGGAGAAGGTGATGGGCGAGTTCGTCGACATAGTCGGCGACCAGACCAGCCTGGGCGTGGGTGCCGACGGCTATATCCGCAAGATGCTGACCCAGGCCCTGGGCGAAGACAAAGCCGGCAACCTGATCGACCGTATCCTGCTGGGCGGCAGCACCAGCGGCCTGGACAGCCTGAAATGGATGGAGCCGCGCGCCGTGGCCGACGTGATCCGCTACGAACACCCGCAGATCCAGGCCATAGTGGTGGCCTACCTCGACCCCGACCAGGCCGGCGAAGTGCTCGGGCATTTCGACCATAAGGTGCGCCTGGACATAGTGCTGCGCGTGTCCTCGCTGAATACCGTGCAACCGGCAGCGCTCAAGGAACTCAACCAGATTCTCGAGAAGCAGTTCTCCGGCAGCGCCAGCACCACCCGCGCCAGTCTCGGCGGGGTCAAGCGCGCCGCGGATATCATGAACTTCCTCGACAGCTCGATCGAAGGCCAGCTGATGGATTCGATCCGCGAAGTCGACGAAGACCTGTCCAGCCAGATCGAAGACCTGATGTTCGTCTTCGACAACCTCGCCGATGTCGATGATCGCGGCATCCAGGCGCTGCTGCGCGAGGTGTCCTCCGACGTGCTGGTGCTGGCGCTCAAGGGCGCCGACGAGGCGATCAAGGACAAGGTGTTCAAGAACATGTCCAAACGCGCCGCCGAACTGCTGCGCGACGACCTGGAGGCCAAGGGCCCGGTGCGGGTCAGCGACGTGGAAACCGCGCAGAAGGAAATTCTCACCATCGCCCGCCGCATGGCCGAAGCCGGGGAAATCGTCCTCGGTGGCAAGGGCGGCGAAGAGATGGTGTAAGCCATGTCGACCAAGGATGCGCCGAGCGAGCTGATTCGCGCCAAGGATATCAAGGCTGTCGATCTGTGGGCGCTGCCCAGTTTCGACCCCGAGGTCGAAGCGCCTGAGGTCGAGCCGGCCGAGCACACCGAGAAACAGCAGGCCGAGGCGGCAGGGCAGGCGCAGGTCGAAAGTCAGGAAGTGGCCCTGGAGGACGTCAAACCCTTGACGTTGGATGAGCTGGAGGCCATCCGCCAGGACGCCTACAACGAAGGCTTCGCCGCCGGTGAAAAAGACGGCTTTCACACCGGTCAGCTGAAGGCCAAGCACGAGGCCGATCTGGCCCTGGCGGTCAAGATGGCCGGGCTCGAGCAATTGATGACGCAGCTGTTCGAGCCCATTGCCGAACAGGATCAACAGCTGGAAACGGCCATGATCGACCTGCTCGGCCATATGCTGCGCCAGGTGCTCCAGCGTGAACTGAGCAGCGATTCCAGTCAGATCCGCCAGGTGCTGCGCGAGGCCCTGAAGCTCTTGCCGATGGGCACCAGCAATGTGCGCATCCACCTCAATCCCCAGGACTTCGAGATGATCAAGGCGCTGCGCGAGCGCCACGAAGAAACGTGGCGCATTCTCGAAGACGAAGCCCTGTTGCCCGGCGGTTGCCGGGTCGAAAGCGAACTCAGCCGTATCGACGCCACGATGGAGACCCGCCTTAGTCTGGCGCTCAAGCAATTGTTCGAGCAGCAGCGCGAACAGCAGGCCCATCCGCTGGAGGCCGATCTGCACACCGATCTGGATGCGCCCATGGCAAGCCACGATGCTTCTTAAGCGGGTGAGCTTCGCCAAGCGTTTGGCGGGCTATAGCGAGGCCGTGCAGTTGCCCAGTCAGCCGGTAGTTGAGGGGCGCCTGCTGCGCATGGTCGGCCTCACCCTGGAAGCCGAAGGCCTGCGCGCCGCCCTGGGCAGTCGCTGCCTGGTGATCAACGATGACAGCTACCACCCGGTGCAGGTCGAGGCCGAGGTGATGGGTTTTTCCAATGGCAGGATCTACCTGATGCCGGTCGGCGGTTTGGCCGGCATAGCGCCCGGCGCGCGGGTGGTGCCGCTGCCGGACACCGGGCGCCTGCCGATGGGCATGTCGATGCTCGGCCGGGTGCTGGATGGCACCGGGCGCGCTTTGGACGGCAAGGGCGGCATGAAGGCCGAAGACTGGGTGCCGATGGATGGCCCGGCGATCAATCCGCTCAACCGCCACCCGATCAGCGAGCCGCTGGACGTGGGCATACGTTCGATCAATGGCCTGCTGACGGTGGGGCGTGGCCAGCGTTTGGGCCTGTTTGCCGGCACCGGTGTGGGTAAATCGGTGCTGCTCGGCATGATGACGCGCTTTACCGAGGCCGACATCATAGTGGTCGGGCTGATCGGCGAGCGGGGCCGTGAGGTCAAGGAGTTTATCGACGAGATTCTCGGTCACGAGGGCCTGCAGCGCTCGGTGGTGGTGGCCTCGCCGGCCGATGACGCGCCCTTGATGCGCCTGCGCGCGGCGATGTATTGCACGCGAATTGCGGAGTACTTCCGCGATAAAGGGCATAACGTGCTGCTCTTGATGGATTCGCTGACCCGTTTCGCCCAGGCCCAGCGCGAGATCGCCCTGGCCATTGGCGAGCCGCCGGCGACCAAGGGCTATCCGCCCTCGGTGTTCGCCAAGCTGCCGAAACTGGTGGAGCGCGCCGGTAATGCGGAGAAGGGCGGTGGCTCCATCACCGCCTTCTATACGGTGCTCAGCGAGGGCGACGACCAGCAGGACCCGATCGCCGACGCCGCCCGTGGCGTGCTCGATGGCCATATAGTGCTGTCACGGCGCCTGGCCGAGGAGGGGCACTACCCGGCCATCGATATCGAAGCCTCGATCAGCCGGGTGATGCCGCAGGTGGTGTCGGCCGAGCACCTGCGCCTGTCGCAACGCTTCAAGCAGCTGTGGTCGCGTTACCAGCAGAGCCGCGACCTGATCAGCGTCGGCGCCTATGTGGCGGGCGGCGATGCCGATACCGACCTGGCGATTGCCCGGCAACCGGCGATGGCCAAATACCTGCGGCAGAACCTGGGCGACAACGAAAGCCTGGAAAACAGCAGCGCGCTGCTGGCCGCGACCTTCAACCCCGCTGCCGCCAGCGCCCCTTAAGCCATGGCGCAGAGCCGCGCGGCGCGCCTGGCGCCCGTCATCGCCATGGCCGAGCGGGCCGAGCGCGAGGCGGCGTTACAGCTGGGGCATTGCCAGGGCCTGCTCAGGCAGGCGGAAGTGCAGCTGGGCGATCTGGAACGCTACCGCGGCGATTACCAGCAACAGTGGATCAGCGAGGGCCAGCGCGGCGTATCCGGGCAGTGGCTGATGAACTATCAGCGTTTTCTCTCCCAGCTGGAAACCGCCATCGGCCAGCAACGCCAGAGCGTCGCCTGGCACCGCGCCAATATGGACAAGGTGCGCGAGGTCTGGCAGCAGCGCTATGCCCGCCTGGAGGGCCTGCGCAAGCTGGTCAAGCGCTATCTGGAGGAGGCGCGCCTGGCCGAAGACAAGCGCGAGCAGAAACTCCTGGATGAGCTGGCGCAGCGTTTATCCGGGCGCGACTCCAACTCTTAGTGCGGCTGTTGGCCTGTAGCCGTTGCAGGCGCGGGGCCAACCGCGCGCAATGCTTTGCAGCGGCCAGTTAAAGCCATCTGAAAGTTGCCCCCCAGGCGTTAGGGTGCTACATCTTGAACATGCCTAACACGCAGTCAGCTGTGCCAGCAGTGCCCCCAGATTTTTTCGTTTATAGGAGTGATTCATGACTATCACCTCGCTGCCCTCGTCTGATGGGCAAGAGTTGACCATCCTGATTCAGGGACGTTTTGATTTCGGCGCGCACCAAGAATTTCGCAACGCTTACGAGCGGGTCAGTACTACGCCGAAGAGCTATGTCGTGGATCTCAAAGGCACCACTTATCTCGACAGTTCGGCGCTGGGCATGCTCTTGCTGCTGCGTGACCATGCCGGAGGCGACAGCGCGCAGATCCGTCTGCTCAACTGCAACCCCGACGTGCGCAAGATACTGGCCATCTCGAATTTCGAGCAGCTGTTCCAGATCGCCTAACACGAGGCGCTGAGCCATGCTGGAGCGTCTGTCCATCCTGATCGCCGAGGACAACGCCGCCGATCGCATGCTGCTGTCGACCATCGTCAGTCGTCAGGGGCACCGCGTGCTGACGGCCAGCAATGGCCTGGAAGCCTTGACCCTGTTCGAGCAGGAGCGTCCGCAACTGGTGTTGATGGACGCCTTGATGCCGGTGATGGACGGCTTCGAGGCCGCGCGGCGGATCAAGCAGGCGGCCGGCGAAGAGCTGGTGCCGATCATCTTCCTCACCTCCTTGACCGAAGGCGAAGCCTTGGTGCGCTGCCTGGAGGCCGGCGGCGATGACTTTCTCGCCAAACCCTACAACCGGGTGATACTCGAGGCCAAGATCAAGGCCATGGAGCGCCTGCGCCGCCTGCAGGATACCGTGCTGCAGCAGCGCGACCTGATCGCCAAGCACAACGAACACCTGCTCAACGAGCAGCGCGTGGCCAAGGCGGTATTCGACAAGGTGACCCATTCCGGCTGCCTCGATGCGCCGAATATCCGCTACCTGCAATCGCCCTATGCGGTGTTTAACGGCGATCTGTTGCTGGCCGCCTTCAAACCTTCCGGTGGCATGCATGTGCTGCTGGGGGATTTCACCGGCCACGGTCTGCCCGCGGCCATAGGTGCCATGCCGCTGGCCGAGGTGTTCTACGGCATGACCGCCAAGGGCTACTCCCTGGCCGAAGTGCTGCGCGAGATCAATGCCAAGCTCAAGCGCATCCTGCCGGTCGGGGTGTTTTGCTGCGCGACCCTGCTCAATGTCAGCTTCCAGCGCCAGGTGGTCGAGGTGTGGAACGGTGGCTTGCCGGACGGCTACCTGCTGCGCAGCAGCGGCGAGCGCCTGCCGCTGAAGTCGCGGCATTTGCCCCTGGGGGTGCTGGAGCCGACGGCGTTCAATGACAAATACGAGGTCTACCCGCTGGAGCTGGGGGATCGGGTGTTCCTGCTGTCCGACGGCGTGCTGGAAGCCTGCAATAAGCAGGGCGAGGTCTTCGGCGAGGAACGCCTGCTCGAGGTGTTTAGGCGCAACCAGCTGCCGCCGGCGCTGTTCAGCGAAGTTCAGCAGGCGCTGACCCTGTTCAGTGGCGAGCAGCAGGATGATGTCAGTCTGCTGGAGGTCTGCCTGGTCGAGAGTGGCAGCCTGGCTCGTCCGCCCCTGGCTTTCGCCGACAGCGGCCAGAGTCATCCGCTGGATTGGTCGGCGAGTTTCGAGTTCCGCGGCGAAACCTTGCGCCATTTCAATCCACTGCCGTTTCTCTTGCAGCTGCTGCTCGAGGTCCAGGGCCTGCGGCCCCAGGGGGGCGCGCTGTTCACCGTACTCGCCGAACTCTATTCGAATGCCCTGGAGCACGGCGTGCTGGGGCTGGACTCGGCGCTCAAATCCGATGCCGAAGGCTTCGCCGAGTATTACCGGCAGCGCAGTCAGCGCTTGGCCCAGCTGAGCGATGGCTTTGTGCGTTTTCACCTGCATCTGTTGCCCGAAGGCAGCGGTGGCCGACTGGTGGTACGGGTCGAAGACAGTGGCCCGGGCTACGATGGCCCGCGCGTCCTCGAGCAGCAACTGCGCTCCGCGCGCCTGAGCGGGCGCGGCCTGACCCTAGTCAGGCAATTGAGTGAGCGCTGCAGCTGGGGCGAGGGCGGGCCGGGCGTCAGCGTGGAGTTTTCCTGGTCGTCTGGGGCATAATCCTGCGCAGCAACGCGGCTCGCTGCGAAACGTCAACAGACCCTAGAGGTTAAGCGTTGTCCGATATTCATCTTGATAGCAACGTATTGGCTGCCTTGCAGGACGTCATGGAGGATGAGTATCCCGTGCTGTTGGATACCTTCCTGCTCGACTCCGAAGAGCGCCTGCTCGGCCTGCATCAAGCCGAACAGGCGGCGGACGCCCAGGCATTGCGCTTGGCGGCGCACAGCTTCAAGGGCAGCTGCAGCAATATGGGCGCACTGATGCTGGCTGGCCTGTGCAAGCAGCTGGAGGAGGCCGGGCGCCGCGAGCAGCTTGACCTGGCGCCCGAGCTGGTCGAGCAGATCGAGCGTGAATTCGCCATAGTGCGGATTCTGATGAAGTCCGAACGGCAGCGCTACCGGCACTCATAGGGTCTGTTGACGTTTCGCAGCGTGCCGCGTTGCTGCGCAATGTCTCGCCAGGCTAGGCGCGGGACGCAGGCAATGGTTGTTCCCTTGCCAAGTGCCGCTACACCG
>NZ_JAUYNP010000274.1 GCF_030696055.1 Pseudomonas sp.
CCTCGGCTCGCGGTTTATGCTCCACGCTTCCTTCCCACACTCGGTCGCCCTCATGCAGTTGCGCTTCGCTTCATTCGCTGTGGCCAGCTCAAGAGAGGACTTTCACCTCTAGGATGGCGCCCATGCTGGGCGCACAAGTGAGCCGCCGTAAGGGCGGAACCAATATCAAAACCACCGCACAAGCGGCGGGTACACGCCAACCATCAAACAACACCCGTAGGATGGGTTGAGCAACGCGATACCCATCACCCAACCACCACAAATCCGCTACTACACTCAGCCAAACCCGCCCCTGCAAAGGACTGCAGCCATGACCGACTACCGCCGCGACCTCACCCCAAGCGCCAGCTGGTTCTTCACCCTCAACCTGGCCGACCGTCGCCAGGCGTTATTGACCGAACAGATCGACCTGTTGCGCGCCAGTTTCCGGAAAGTGATGCGCCAACATCCGTGGCGTATCGACGCCATCGTGATCCTTCCGGACCATCTGCATGCTCTATGCACCTTGCCAGCCGGCGATACCGATTTCGCCCTGCGTTGGCGGTTGATCAAAACCGGCTTTTCCCGTGCCTTGCCCTATGGCGAGCGCATATCCGCCAGCCGACAGCGCAAGGACGAACGCGGCATTTGGCAGCGCCGTTATTGGGAACATCGCATCCGCGACCAGGCGGATTTCAACCGGCATCTCGATTACATCCACCACAACCCACGCAAACATGGGCATGTGCAGCGGCTAACCGATTGGCCGTGGTCGTCGTTTCACCGTTATGTGCGGGCGGGGGTATTGCCGGCGGATTGGGCGGGTGGTGAGGACACCGATATGGCAGTCGGTGAGCGTAATAAATTGTGACCTCGAATGGCCGTTGCCGTTATTGATGGGTATCGCTACGCTCAACCCATCCTACGGATTATAGGAAACAACCAAATATGCATTCCGAAAAAACCACAGCACTTCTCCGAAAGCTGGTAAAAATAAATAAAGCCGCCCAATCCTGGGTAATATTCTGGAATACCTTACTACTACCCTTACTGATTGCCATTTTCGTAACATACCTACTAAACAACAAAGGAATAGTAGACTTAATAGTCTGGGCACTCGCGGGCATAGTCGCAACAATTCATATATCTACAATCATATTACAAATAAAGGGATCAACACTGGACACAATGTTAATTGAGTATCAAGAAAAATCCCAAAAACTAGATGAGATATCGAAAGAATTTTTGGACTTAAAGAGTTTCTATGAAACTGACGCTTCTTATTTCTCTACCCAAAGAACCGCAACTCGATTTGCAGTCGAGTCCCTTAGTTATGCCGTAGGGAAAATTAGAAATAGCGAATTACAAGGAACACGCCTAAGCGATGAAGACACCCATGCAATGATCCATAGCCTGATATGGCCTATAGTAGTTTACAGGGAGAAGCTTTTTTCCTTTCCATCTGGCTCACTATGGAACATGGCTCTTTACCAGCTGAATGCAGATGGAAATTTAACTCCTAAATGGCGGGAATATGACAAACGCATTAAGCCTAGAAACCGAGATTGGAAACCTGGCTTTGGAGTCGTAGGAATGTCCTATCTTCATAAGACAATAAAGTATTATGAAGACATTCAGAAACACTCTGACAGCGATCACAACTCCACCAGTGACATGGAAACTTACCGCAGTATCATTGCAGTCCCAATCATACCGTGCGAGGACAGCTCCAGCGTATCAGATCATGAACCATCTGGCGTTTTAGTTATAACCAGCAGCGAACCAGAGCAGTTCAATCTAGATAGAGACGCTGTATTTCTGAACATCTATGCTAATCTGATGGCAATATTACTGGAAAAAGTTCAGACTCACGCTGAACATATCAATCAGGAGGAAGAAAAATGAGCAAAAAAAATCCTCACACGATTATGGGACAAACTGTTCAAGGAACAGCCAACCAAGGTTATTCCCTAGAAATAAAACACTACGACTCGACCGTAATAAATGCATATAAACCAGATGCTCAAGCCATGCTAAGCGAATTAGAAGAAGACATTGATCGTCTTCGTAGGGTAATAAATGCTCGCTCACATAAACTAGGGAAAAAACTTTCAGAGAATGCAAGCTAGAACGACCGCACTACTGAAAACACCGAAATTTTGTAGGATAGGTTGAGCAAAGCGATACCCATCAACACCCAAAGCAAAAGGCCCGTCGAATGACGGGCCTTTTGCTTTCAATCAACAACGCAGATGTTTAGGCCACCTCCCCCACCCTGCTCTTCTCCAACTTCTTCGCCTGATACTCCTTGGCCGCATCATGAAACGCCTGCAACAGCGTGTTGTAGTCCGCCTTCTCCCAATAGCGATACTCGGGATGCCACTGCACCCCAACGGCAAACGCCTTGGCGCCGACCACGCTGACCGCCTCGATCTGCCCGTCCTCACACACCGCCTCGACCTGCAGGCCCTCGCCCAGACGATCGATACCCTGGCCATGCAACGAATTGACCTTCACTTCACGCTCGCCGAGCAACTTGTGCAGCACGCCACCCTCGGTCAGGGTCACGCTATGCATCGGGCCGTAGGCCACGTCGTCCGGTACGTCCTTGACCTCGCGGTGGTCCAGACGGTCGGGCACGTTATGCACCTCACGATGCAGGGTGCCGCCGAACAGCACGTTCATCTCCTGCACGCCCCGGCAGATGCCGAGAAAGGGAATGCCGCGCTCCAGGCAGGCGCGCATCAGGCGCAGCACGGTTTCATCGCGAGGTTTGTCGGCCAGGCCGAGGCCGGGATGGTCGTCGCCGTAGAAGCTGGGGTGCAGGTTAGACAGCGAGCCGCCAAACATGATGCCCGAGACGTTATCCAGCACCGTGTCCATATCCAGGTCGTCGCCGAAGGCCGGGATCATCAGCGGGAAGGCGCCGTAGCCGGTAACCGAGCGGATGTACTTCTCTCCGACTAGATGAAACCAGCCGATATCGCGGTCGGTCAGCTGCCAACGACACAGGGGTAGGCCAATCATGGGTTTTGTCATAGGGAGTCCTCTTCATAGTTAGTTGAAGTGGGCTGCCCTTGGGAGAGCGGGCTTGCGGGTCAGGAAACCCTGAACCCGCTCACCCAAGGGGTGCCGTAACCGGCCAGGCCGGGTCACTGCACCAACGCCGCGCCCGCGCGGCTGGTTTTACTGCGTAAATTTGTTGCGGTGCTGCTTTTGTAGGAGCCAGCTTGCTGGCGATCTTTTCAGGTCAAAAGCATCGCCAGCAAGCTGGCTCCTACAGGGTTTGCGGTGTGGCTGCGATCAGGTGAAGGCACGTTCGCCCTTCTGCTGAACCCTCTGCGCAGCCATGCAAAAAATCAAAAAAGGGGGCTGACCCTGCGACCAGCCCCCTTGGGTGTTACGCAACAGGTTGTTGAAAAACGTAGCCGAGGCAGCCGAGACAAGGCAGAAACAGGCGAGAAAGCGGAGTTTACTGGTGTAAA
>NZ_JAUYNP010000277.1 GCF_030696055.1 Pseudomonas sp.
TTGCGCGGGGCCAGGCACGAGGAGCGTAGTTTGGTCATTCCAAATAAGTGACGAGAAACGCAGCAGCGCGCAAAAACAGGCCCGGCCCTTCGGGTTGCGCGGCAAATTGCGCCAGGCGGTGTTGCAGGACTTGGCAAGGGAACGACCATTGCCGGCGTCCAGCGCCTTGCCTGGCGCAATTTGGCGCAGCAACGCGGCTCGCTGCGAAACGTCAACAGACCCTAGGCCACTTGTGGATAAGCTGTGCGTCAAATACCGGCAGACTGCTATTAACCCACTCAACTAGCTGATTACTAAAACCTTTAAGTCGAGCCAGGAAGGCTCGGCCATTGGGTATAAGTTTTACCCGCTGAATATCGAGTTGGCGAATCAAGCACTCGCGCACAGTCTTCGGCCACTGCGCGCCGGCTAAAGCAACTAAGCTGACTCGACCCATCACCGCATCGAAAGGGAATTCTGCTGAATGCTGTCGATCTACCAGCTCAAGCCACGTTTTCAGAACCTGTTACGCCCCGCTGTAACCCGTCTGCACGCCATGGGCATCACCGCCAATCAGGTGACCCTGGCCGCCGCCGTGGTTTCCGTACTGCTCGGCGTCCTGCTGGCGGCATTTCCTCAGCACAGCTGGCTGTTTGCCCTGATCCCCCTGTGGATGCTGCTGCGCATGGCGCTCAACGCGGTGGACGGCATGCTGGCCCGTGAATTCGGCCAACAGTCCAGACTCGGCGCCTACCTCAATGAACTCTGCGACCTGATCGCCGACAGCGCCCTGTTCCTGCCGTTCGCCCTGTTGCCCGGCGTCTCGCCGCTGCTGGTGGTGACGCTGGTACTGGCGGCCCTGATCAGCGAATACGCTGGCGTACTCGGGCCCATGGTCGGTGCCTCGCGGCGCTACGACGGCCCCATGGGGAAAAGCGATAGGGCGTTGTGTTTCGGCGTGCTGGGTGCCGGCGTGGCCTGCGGTCTGCTCCCGCCCCTATGGATCAACAGCCTGCTCGCGCTGATTCTCGCCCTGCTGCTCTACACCCTCTATAACCGCGTGCGCCAAGGCTTGGCCGAAGCCGCACGCTCTGTCGATTCGAAATAAGGACATCTCGATGCGCGAAGCCCAACACCTCAGCTTTACCACCCATGACGGCGTCGAGCTGTGCTATCGCCATTGGCCCGCCGTTTCGACTACATCCGCAACAGCACGGCGCGCCCTAGTGATGTTCCACCGCGGTCACGAACACGGCGGGCGCATGGCCCATCTGGTCGATGAACTGGATCTGGCCGATTACGACTTTTTCGCCTGGGACGCCCGCGGCCATGGCCTGTCGCCAGGTGAACGCGGCGACAGCCCCAGCTTTGCCACCAGCGTGCGCGACGTGCAGAGCTTTATCGACCATATAAGCGCCAGCCATGGGTTGGCGGTGGAAGACCTCGCCGTATTGGCGCAGAGCGTCGGTGCCGTGCTGGTCTCGGCCTGGGCCCATGACTATGCGCCGAAGATCCGCGCCCTGGTGCTCGCCTCGCCGGCGTTCAAGGTCAAGCTCTATGTGCCTTTTGCCCGGCCGGGTTTGCAGTTGATGCGGGCGCTGCGCGGCAATTTCTTCGTCAACAGCTATGTCAAAGCCAAGTTCCTTAGCCATGATCCGGCGCGTATCGCTTCCTTCGACAACGACCCGCTGATCACCCGGGCGATTTCGGTGAATATGCTGCTCGGCCTGTATGACGCCGCCGAGCGGGTGGTCGCCGATGCCCAGGCGATCCAGATTCCCACTCAGCTGCTGATCTCCGGGGCCGACTTCGTGGTGCAGCGCAAGCCCCAGGAGCAGTTCTTCGAGCGCCTCGGCAGCCTGCGCAAGGAGAAGCACATACTCCCCGGCTTCTTCCACGACACCCTCGGCGAACGTGATCGCAGCCATGCCTTGAGCCGCGCCCGGCGCTTTCTCCTGCGATGTTTCGAAGAGCCGGTGGCGCGCCCCAGCTTGCTGGATGCCGACCGCCTGGGCGCGACCTGCGCCGAGGCGGAAAGCCTGGCGGCGCCGCTGCCGAAGAACTCCCTCGGCGACCTCTACTGGCGCGCCACCCGCGCCGGGCTCAAGCTCGGCAGCGGCCTGGCCGATGGGGTCAAGCTGGGCTTTGCCACAGGTTTCGACTCCGGCAGCACCCTCGATTACGTCTACCGCAACCAGCCCGCCGGCACCTCGGCCCTGGGCCGGATGATCGATCAGAACTACCTCAACTCCATCGGCTGGCGCGGCATTCGCCAGCGCAAGCTGCACGCCGAGGAACTGCTGCGCCTGGCCATGGGCAAACTGCGCGAGCAGGGCAGCGCGGTGCGTATCCTCGACATCGCCGCCGGTCATGGCCGCTATATCCTCGAGGCCTTGGAGGGTGTGGAGCAGCAACCGGACTCGATCCTGCTGCGCGATTACAGCGATATCAACGTGCGCGACGGTGCCGCGCTGATCGAGCAGAAAGGCCTGGGGGCGATTGCCCGCTTCGTCAAAGGCGATGCCTTCGATCGCAACGACCTGGCGGCACTGAATCCCAAGCCGACCCTGGCGGTGGTTTCTGGTCTGTATGAGCTGTTCGGCAGCAACCAGATGGTCGGCGATTCCCTGGCCGGCTTGGCGGCGGCCGTGGAAAAGGGCGGTTATCTGGTGTACACCGGGCAGCCCTGGCATCCCCAGCTGGAGTTGATCGCCCGCGCCCTGACCAGCCATCGCGGCGGCGAAGCCTGGGTGATGCGCCGGCGCAGCCAGGCGGAGATGGACCAGCTGGTCGAGGCCGCGGGTTTCCGCAAGCTGACCCAGCGCATCGATGAATGGGGCATCTTCAGCGTGTCCCTGGCGCAACGGGTGTCCTGATGAACAGTGCCTCGGTTACCCGCGAAGCCGGGCTGTGGAAGCGCGGCGTACTCTGGCTGCTGCTGCTCGCCCCGCTGTTCTTCGCCAGCTACAGCTTGGCCAACTGGCTGACTGGCCAGCGCGAGGATGTCGGCACCCTGGTATTCGCCTGGGAAAGCCAGATTCCACTCTGGCCATGGACTATCGTTCCGTACTGGTCGATTGACCTGCTTTATGGATTGTCCTTCCTGCTGCCCGCTACACGCCGCGAGATGGATCGCCATGCCTTGCGCCTGCTCAGCGTGCAGCTGCTGTGCATCGGCTGTTTTCTGCTCTGGCCGCTGCGTTTCACCTTCGAGCGCCCCGAGCTGGATGGCCTGTTCGGCCAGATGTTCGATGTGCTGATGGGCTTCGACAAACCCTTCAACCAGGCACCCTCGCTGCATATCGCCCTGCTGGTGATCATCTGGGTGATGTTCGCCCGGCATACCCGCGGCCTGTGGCTGCGCGGCCTGCTGCATGGCTGGATGGCCCTGATCGGCCTGTCGGTACTGACTACCTGGCAGCATCACTTTATCGATCTGCCCACAGGCGCCTTGGCCGGTTGGCTGTGCGTCTGGTTATGGCCGCTCGCCGCGCCAAGCCCGCTGCAGCATTGGCAACTGACGCGCGATCCTAAGCGCTGGCGCCTGGCTTTGCGCTATGGCTTGGGCGCCACCCTGGGTACGGCGCTGGCGGTAAACCTAGGAGGCGCCTGGTTATGGCTGTTATGGCCGATCGGCTCCTTGCTGCTGGTGGCGTTGAACTATGCCCTGTTCGGCGCCGAGGGTTTCCAGAAGGGTGCCGATGGCCGTCTGAGCACTGCCTCTTGCTGGTTGCTCGCGCCTTATCTAGCCGCGGCCTGGCTGAATTCGCGGCTCTGGACCCGGGCCCAAGCGCACGCCGATGAAGTAGGCGAGGGGGTTTGGCTCGGGCGTATTCCTGCGGCGGGGCAGGCCGATAGATTCAACGCCCTGCTCGATCTCTGCGCCGAGCTGCCGGTAAACACTCAAGGCAAGACCTACCGCTCACTGCCAGTACTGGACCTGACCGCCCCCAGCGCGCAAACCTGCCTGCACGCCGCGCAAGCCATCGAAGCCCTGCGTCAGCCAGGGCCGTTGCTGGTGTGCTGCGCCCTCGGTTATTCCCGCAGCGCCACCGCCGTGGCGGCCTGGCTGCTGTACAGCGGTCGCTGCCGCGATGTGCCCGAGGCAATCGAACGCCTACGCCTGGCGCGGCCGCAAGTAGTGTTGGCCGAGGCCCAGCAGCACGCCCTCAGCGACATGCTGCAGCTCAGCCGCAAGCAACCACAGGATGAGCTGGCGGTTGCCCATGGCTGCTGAGATGCATCTGCACGTGGTGGCCAGCCTGCTGCGCCGTGGCCGCTCGCTGGATTGCCTGTCCAGCGGGCTGACGCTGCTCGCCCTGCTGCTAGGCCTGGCGCCGCTGCTGGGTGCCGCCGCGCAGCCATTGAATGCCCTGCTCTGCGCCTTGCTGGTAACCCTGGGCTTGATAGAGAAGTACTGGGCGCTGCGCGTGGCCCTGGATGCCGAGCTGTTCCAGCGCCTGGCCGCTGCCCCGGAACAATTGCCAAGCCGTACTGCCGAGCTCGATCAGGCCCTCGCTCAGCTCGGCCTGCAACCGCCGGGAATGCCTGCACGCCCCTGGGACGAACGCAGCCGTGGCGCGCTGCGGCTCTTGCGTCTGCAGGCACTCTGGTTATTGACCCAACTGCTGCTGGCCGGGCTGATCATCCTCGGCCTGCCCTGGCTTTCCATCACCGGATAAGGAACCGTCCATGCTCGCCGCCCTGACCGCCTTCGCCATCACCTCGGCTGCACGCCTGCTCACCGGCGCCCGTGCGCTCTGGCTCGGCTGCACGGCGCAGCCGGTACAACGCCTGTACTACGCCAACCACAGCAGCCACGGCGACTTCGTGCTGCTCTGGGCTGCGCTGCCCGATGAGCTACGCCGCAACACTCGGCCGGTGGCTGGCGCCGATTACTGGCAACGCGACAAGCTGCGCCGTTACCTGATCAACAAGGTCTTCAACGGCGTCTTGATCGAGCGCGAGCGCAGCTCGCCCCACAGCAATCCCTTGCAACCCATGCTGGATGCCTTGGATAACGGCGACTCGCTGATTCTATTTCCCGAAGGCACACGCAATCTGGAAGACGGCTTGTTGCCCTTCAAGAGTGGCTTGTACCACCTGGCCAAGGCCCGCCCACAGGTCGAACTGATTCCGGTATGGATTGCCAACCTCAACCGGGTGATGCCGAAGGGCAGGGCGTTGCCACTGCCCTTGCTGTGCACCCTGAGCTTTGGCGCAGCGCTGGAACGGCTCGAAACTGAAAGCAAGGAGGCGTTCCTCGAACGTGCGCGCGACGCCCTGCTGGCCATGGCCCCCGAGGAAGCTTGAGATGGATAACAACACCCTGTTGCTGTTCGCCGGTATCGGTGCGCTGCTGCTACTCGCCTCGACCATCGGCTTCTTGCTCAAGCGCCGCTGCGGCGATGCACCCAATCCGGTCATAGATAACCTCAACGCCAGGATCAACGCCTGGTGGGTGATGGTGCTGGTGATCGGCACGGCCTTTCTATTCGGCAATAGCGGCGTGATCCTGCTGTTCTACTGCGTGTCCTTCTACGCCCTGCGTGAATTTATGACCCTGACCCCAACCCGGCGTAGCGACTACCCGGCGCTGGTGGCGGCCTTCTATTTCGCCCTGCCGATGCAATACCTGCTGATCGCGTTCGACTGGTACGGTTTGTTCGTCATCTTTATCCCGGTGTACCTATTTCTCCTGCTGCCGATCCTGGCCTCCCTGGGGGGCGACACCACGCGCTTTCTCGAGCGTACGTCCAAGGTGCAATGGGGGCTGATGATCGCGGTGTACTGCATCTCCTCGGTGCCGGCCCTGCTGACCCTGGATATCCCGGGCTATGAAGGGCGCAATCTGCTGCTGATCGCCTGGCTGATCATAGTGGTGCAGCTCTCCGATGTACTGCAGTACGTC
The DNA here is from genome assembly GCF_030696055.1 of Pseudomonas sp. GTDB lineage: Bacteria > Pseudomonadota > Gammaproteobacteria > Pseudomonadales > Pseudomonadaceae > Aquipseudomonas. The sequence continues at coordinate 5,891 of NZ_JAUYNP010000277.1, forward strand.
TGCGGCAAGCTGTTCGGCAAACACAAGATCGCCCCATTGCTGTCCCCGTCGAAAACCGTGGAAGGCTTTGTCGGCGGGATCAGCCTGGCCTGCCTGGTGGGTGCCCTGCTGTGCTGGATTACCCCTTTCAGCTTCTGGCAGGCCGCGTTGATGGCCTTTATCGTCAACCTGCTGGGTTTCGCCGGCGGCCTGGTGATGTCGGCCATCAAGCGCGATCGCGGGGTAAAGGACTGGGGCCATATGATCGAAGGCCACGGCGGCATGCTCGATCGCCTCGATTCGGTGTGCTTTGCCGCACCTATCTTCTTCCACTTCGTGCGCTACTGGTGGGTGCCGCTGGCCTAAACCAGCTCGTCATCAGAACTAGCGGGTCTAAAACCAGGCAAGCTGTGCTTGCCTGGGCGCCGCTGGTTATTGAAGATAACGCCAATACTTCGGCCTGCGCCGCTCAGCGGCAATGGCTGCTTATCCAGAACCTGGTCAAAAACCAACAGATCAGCCCGGCGGGTTTTCTAGCCATCGGCCGAGTTATTCCAAATGCCTATTGAATCCACCCTTGCCAGACGCTGGTGGCTGCCAATTGCCAGCGGACTGGCGCTGATGCTGCTCTACAGCGCCTGGCTGCTGCTCGACAGTCAGGCGAGCCACGCTCAGACCTTCGAAACCGACTCGCGCATCCTGCATCGGCTGTTGACTCAGAGGGCCGAACAGCATGAGGCGATTTTCGCTGCCTTGCTGGCCGCCGAAGCCACAGTCGCGGAACAGGACCAAGGACTGCTGCAGAGCTTCGCCGTCGCCCTGCAGCATGCCTACCCCCAGGTCGCCGGCATCGAGCGCTATCGGCAGAGCGCGGATGGTCAATGGCAACAGATGGAGGCTGGGCATGCGCCTGCGCAGACCGCTGTGCCTGCCGTTGTGCTGGACAGTGCCAGCAGCGCAGGGGCCTTGACTGTGCTGGCGGACGCGGACGGCTATTTCCGCCTGCTGCGCAAAAGCCCGGCTGGCAGCGTGCATAGCATCCGTATCGCTACCCAGCGCTTGCTCGAAGCCGAGGAGAAGCCGCCGGCGACCATGAGCCTGCAGCTGACAACGGACGCCGGCCTGACGCTGTGGCAGGTGCCGGCCGAACGGCAGAGCTGGCCCTGGCTCACCCCGCTGGAGTTTCACAAGGCACTGAGCAGCCGCTCGCAACCCTTGCTCCTCAGCACACGGCAGCCACCGCTGGCGGAAACCTTGCCCTGGCTGCGCTGGCTGGCAGGGCTGGGGATTATCGGCCTGGCCTGCGCGCTGTTCTTCTGGGCATTCGAGCAGTACCAGCGCTCGCGCCTGGCCCAGCGCCGCCTGCTGTTTGCCCAGGCCTCGCGGATCAGCAGCATGGGCGAGTTGGCCGCCGGCATCGCCCACGAGGTTAACCAACCCCTGACCGCCATCCTGGCCACCAGCCAGGCCCTGGCCCACCTGATCGACGATGAGCCGCCCGATCTAGCCGGCGTGCGTCAGGCCGCGGCCAACCTGGCCCGCCACGCCAAGCGCGCCGGGGCTATCATTCACCGCCTGCGCCAATTTATCTCGCCGCAGACCAGCCAGGCCACTGCGGTCGAGCTGAAGGCGGTGGTCGAGGAGGCCTTGGCGCTGTTGCAGGAAAGCTTCAAGCAACAGCAGATCAGGGTCAGCACCGCACTGCCGGGCGGCTTGCCGCCGGTGCTCGGCGATGCGGTCGGCTTGGAGCAGGTGCTGGTCAATCTGCTACTGAATGCCAGCGAGGCCATGGCCGAGCTGAGCCAGCGTCATCTGCATATCAGCCTGCAGCGCGCCGGGCAGAAGCTGTTGCTGGAGATCAGCGACTCGGGCCCCGGCCTCGATGCGGAATCCAGCAAGCGTCTATTCGAGCCGTTCTACACCACCAAACCCGCCGGGCTCGGACTCGGCCTGAGCATTTGCGCTAGCATCGTCGAACAGTCGGCGGGCCAGCTGAGCGCGCGCAATGGTCCAGCGGGCGGTTGCATCCTCAGCCTGACTCTACCGCTATTTGCATAAGGAGCCTGGATGTACCAGCAATCCCCCGTGGTCTATCTGCTCGATGACGATCCCGATGTGCGCGAGAGCCTGGCCTTGCTGCTGCGCTCGGTCGGTGTGCGCAGCCAAGACTATGCCTGCTGTGCGGACTTTCGCGCCGGCTGGGACCCCTCTGTTATCGGCTGCCTGATTCTGGATATCCGCATGCCGGGCGAATCGGGCCTGCAGTTGCTGGAAAGCCTGGCCGAGCAGCAGATCGATCTGCCGGTGATCATGCTCACCGGCCACGGCGACCTGAGCGCCTGCCGCCGCGCCTTTCGCAGCGGCGCGGTGGAGTTCCTCACCAAGCCGGTGGACGAAGAGGCCCTGATCGAGGCCGTGCAGAGCGCCATCCGCGCCCATATCGACAGCCGCGAGAAGAGCAAGGTGTCCAGCCAGGCCCAGGCGCATCTGGCGCGCTTGACCGGCCGCGAGCGTGAAGTGCTGGCGAGTATCGCCGAGGGGCTGTCCAACAAGCAGATCGCCAAGCTGCTCAGCCTGTCGCCACGCACTGTGGAGACGCACCGGGCCAACCTGTTCGACAAGCTCGAAGTGAGCTCACTGGCGCAACTGGTCAGGTTGTATTGGCTAGCTCTCGATCCGCCCTGAGAACCTGTTTACGATCTGCTGCGCGTCGGCCATCCGGCGTTAAAAACAGCCTCGGAATGCTCATTTACAGCTCGTAAACTCCGCTTCCTCGGCTGTTTTTGCCTTGTCTGGCTCTAGCTCGCGAGATCGTAAACAGGTTCTGAAGAGTATCCCTAAGTAGTTTTACCGACTCGCCTCCGCAGCTGCGTCTATGGTTTGCCGAGTGGCCGCAGGACAGAATCCAGCTTCGTCACTCAGTCATCCAGCAACCAGGAGGCAGCATGAAACTGTTCACCCCATTGGCCATCTGCGGCCTTGCCGCTCTCAGCATCCAGGCCCAGGCCAGCGTTGTGATCGAACGGACCATCGGCCAACAACTCGCCGCAGAGATAGTCAATGCGGCCGTCGCCAGCTGCTCGGCCCAGGGCTATCAGGTCAGCGCCACAGTGGTGGACCGTGCCGGTAATGTGCAGGCCGTGCTGCGCGCCGACAATGCCGGCCCGCATACCCTCGACTCCAGCCGGCGCAAGGCCTACACCTCGGCATCGATCAAGGCACCAACCTCCAAGGTGCTGGAGACCGTGCAGAAGAATGCCGCCGCGCAGAACCTGCCGATGATCGACGACTTCCTGATTCTGGCCGGCGGAATGCCGATCAAGGTGGGCGATGAGGTTGTGGGCGGCCTGGGTATAGGCGGGGCCCCAGGCGGCCATCTGGACGAGCAGTGCGGGATCGCCGCCCTGGACAGCATCAAGGCCAAGCTCAACTAAGTTGCATAGCTGACGCCGAACAACGCACAAATAAAAACCCCGCTGGGCAGGCCTAGCGGGGTTTTTATTTGTGCAGCGAGACATAACTTTGAGCGAGGAGGGCAAGCAACTGCCCCCTCTACAACGGCCTTAGAAGTCCAGGTTGGACACCGCCAGGGCGTTGGTCTCGATAAAGTCGCGGCGCGGTTCTACGGCGTCGCCCATCAGGGTGTTGAAGATCTGATCGGCGGCGATCGCGTCTTCGATACGCACCTTGAGCATGCGGCGCACTTCCGGGTCCATGGTGGTTTCCCACAGCTGATCCGGGTTCATTTCACCCAGACCCTTATAGCGCTGGATGCTGTGGCGCTTGGTGCTTTCAGTCATCAACCAGCCCAGGGCTTCCTTGAAGGTAGTGACCAACTTCTTGCGCTCACCACGCTGCACGTAGGCTCCCTCTTCCAGCAGACTGTTCAACTGGTCGCCGAGGCTGGTGACCGTCTTGTAGTCGTTGCTGGCGAAGAAGTCGCGGTTGAAGGTGATATAGCTGGAAACCCCATGGGAGATCAGTTCGACTTCCGGCAACCAGAGATGACGTTCCTGGTCTTCGCGCAGGCTGGTCTTGTACAGCAGGCCGGATTTCTCCATGCCTTTCAGGCGCGCATCGAGCAGGCTCAACCAGTGCTGCATGGCGTCTTTATCCGCCAGCTGCTCGCTTTCCACCCGCGGGATATAGACGAAGTGCTCGGTGAGCTCCAGCGGGTACAGACGCGACAAACGGTTGAGGGTCTTCATCACCAGGCGGTAATCGTTGACCAGGCGCTCCAGCGCTCCGCCAGACAGGCCGGGGGCGCTTTCGTTGACGTGCAGGCTGGCGTCTTCCAGGGCCGATTGGGTCATGTATTCATCCATGGCCTCGTCGTCCTTGATGTACTGCTCCTGCTTGCCCTTCTTGACCTTGTACAACGGCGGCTGGGCGATATAGATGTAGCCGCGCTCGACCAGCTCCGGCAACTGACGGAAGAAGAAGGTCAGCAGCAGGGTGCGGATGTGCGAACCGTCGACGTCGGCGTCGGTCATGATGATGATGTTGTGATAGCGCAGCTTGTCGATGTTGTATTCATCGCGGCCGATACCGCAGCCCAGGGCGGTGATCAGGGTGCCGACTTCCTGGGAGGAAATCATCTTGTCGAAGCGGGCTTTCTCGACGTTGAGGATCTTGCCCTTGAGCGGCAGGATCGCCTGGGTCTTGCGGTTACGGCCCTGCTTGGCAGAACCGCCCGCGGAGTCCCCTTCCACTATGTAGAGTTCGGAAAGGGCAGGGTCTTTTTCCTGGCAGTCGGCCAGTTTGCCGGGCAGGCCGGCGATGTCCAGCGCACCTTTACGGCGAGTCATCTCACGCGCTTTACGGGCTGCTTCGCGGGCACGCGCGGCATCGATCATCTTGCCGACCACGGCTTTGGCTTCGCCCGGATTTTCCAACAGGAAGTCGGAGAAATACTTACCCATCTCCTGTTCGACCGCGGTTTTCACCTCGGAGGAAACCAGCTTGTCCTTGGTCTGCGAGCTGAACTTGGGGTCCGGGACCTTCACCGAGATAATCGCGGTC
>NZ_JAUYNP010000283.1 GCF_030696055.1 Pseudomonas sp.
GTTGGGAGTGGAGGCGAGGTTGTGGGTGAGTTCCAGTGCCCGAGCGAGACGCATAAAAAATCCGATGCCAATACTGGCATCGGATTTTGATTTCTTGCGGCCAAAGGTCAAGTAAGAGGGCTTAACTGATCGGCATTAGCCTTGTGGCCCCGTTCTTATTCGTGCGCTAAAGCCTTACTCGCCCGGAATATCCTTGCGCAGCTTGACCGGCTCGACGGCCTTGCGCCCGTGGGCGGTGCGCATGCGGATGTTGATCGCCTCGACCGCCAGGGAGAAGGCCATGGCGAAGTAGACGTAGCCCTTGGGCACATGCACTTCGAAGGCTTCGGCGATCAGCACGGTGCCGACCACGGTCAGGAACGACAGCGCCAGCATCTTCAGGCTCGGGTGCTTGTCGATAAAGTCGCTGATGGTGCCGGCGGCGGCCATCATCACCAGCACGGAGACGACTATGGCGGCGATCATCACCGGCACGTTGGAGACCATGCCGACGGCGGTGATCACCGAGTCCAGGCTGAATACGATGTCGATGATGGCGATCTGGATGATGGTGCCGACGAAGCCGCCCATCATGCTCTTCGGCTCGCCTGCGGTTTCATCTTCGCCTTCCAGGCCCTGGTAGATCTCCGAGCTGCTCTTCCACAGGAGGAACAGGCCGCCGAAGAACAGGATCAGGTCGCGTCCGGAGATGCCCTGGCCGAAGACCTCGAACAGGTCGCTGGTCAGGCGCATGATCCAGGTGATCGACAGCAGCAGCATGATCCGCGTGACCATGGCCAGGGCCAGGCCGAACAGGCGCGTGCGCTTCTGCATATGCGGCGGCATGCGCCCGACCAGGATGGCGATCATGATGATGTTGTCGATGCCGAGGACGATTTCCAGGGCAGTCAGGGTGAAGAAGGCGACCCAGATTTCCGGGCTGGTCAGCCATTCCATGATACGAATTCCTCTTGAGTGTCAGCGACTAGGGGTGGAGCACACACAGGTCGGAAAGTGCTGGGGCCATTTCCGCCTTTTTCGAGGGCGTGATCGCGCGGCTGCGGGCTGAGCCGAGCCATGGGATTACGCCGAATAGCAGTGCGGCGAGCAGGATACACAGGCAAATCGCAACCGCCCACTTTAATGTAGGCCGCCGAGGGTCGCCGAATTCGCCCTGGGCCAGGCCCAGCGGCGACTAAACGGAGGCTACCGGCGGGCCCTGCCAATGCGCCGACTGGCCTAGGCTAGAGCCCCGCGTCCGCCTAACCGGGGCTTCGCCCAAGGCCGGCGAGCTGGCGCGGCAGCGGTAATAGGTCGTAATAAAAAGCCGTGCGGCGAAACCAAGGCTTAACGCCATGCCCGCATGACGAGCAACGTCACAATCTTGCCGGCCTGGGTGAATGCTAAGGGGCAAAGCTTTCAGCCGGCTTTCGCCGGCCCATGGTCAAGGCGCGGCGCGGCATGCCCCCGATGCGAGCAACTACACTGCAGCCATTATTCGGCTTGAACTCCCCGGCCTGCCTCGGGCCACCACGCAGAAGGTCCGTGCACGATGCTGCAGCTTTTGTTGCTAGGTTTGCTGTTGAGTCTGCCGGCCTATGCCCAGGCCGACAGCCTGCGCCTGGTCACCGGCGATGACTACGCGCCTTTCACCGGCAAGGCATTGCCCGCCGGCGGCATGCTGACCCAACTGGTGCAACGCGCCCTGGCCAAGCGCCAGATCGCCAGCAGCCTGGACTGGCGGCCCTGGAACCGCGGCTATCTGAAGACCCTGCAGGGCGAGTACGACGCCACCTTTCCCTATGTGCGCAGCCCGCAGCGCGAAGCCGAGTACCTGTATTCCGCGCCCTTGTTTGTGGCCGAACAGCATCTGTTCAGTCGCGCCAGCGAGCCCATAGAGATGGATGACCCGGCGAGCATGCGGGGCAAGCGCCTGTGTTATCCGCTGGGCTGGCAACCGCCGAAAATCATCCAGGAGCTGCTCGATCAACAGCTGCTGACCCGCCACTCGCCCGCCGGACTCAAGGAATGCGCCAGCTTGCTGCTGCTGGGCCGCGATGACTTCTTCGTCGCCGATAAACGCCTGGGCGAGGCGGCCTTGCGGTTGACCGGGGCGCCTTTGACGCAGTTCCGCAGTTCGACCAGCGCCTTGAGCAGCAGCGCCTTGCACCTGATAGTGCCGCGCACCCACCCGCGCGCGGCGGCGATCATCGAGCAGTTCAACCAGGGCTTGGCCGCCCTGCACGCCAGCGGCGAGTACCAGCGCCTGATCGAGGGCCACCTGCAACCTGTGGCTAAGCCCTAGCCCCCGCGTTCAGTTGCCGAGCAGCAGCAAGAGCAAGGGCAGGCTGGCCGCCGCCAACAGGGTTTGCAGGGTGATCAGGCCGGCCATCAACTGGCTGTCGCCGCCCAGTTGACGGGTCAGCACATAGGCGGTCGGCGCGGTCGGCAAGGCGAAGAACAGCACCAGCAACGTGCTTTCCAGCGCCGGCAAACGCAGGCCATAGGCGACCGCCCAGGCCAGCAGCGGCATGCCCAGCAGGCGCAGCAGGCTGTTCCAGCTCAAAGCCGCGACCTCGCCCCGCAATTGCTCGGGCTTCAACGCCGCGCCCACGCACAGCAGGCCCAACGGCAGGCTGGCGGCGGCCAGCAGGCCGAGCAGGCGCTCGCTGCCACCGGGCAGGCCCAGGCCACTCAGGTTGAGCACGGCGCCGGCGAGGCAGGCGAGGATCAGCGGGTTCTTCAGGATCGGCAACAGCAGGCTGCGGGCGCTGACGCCACGCTCGGCGGTCAGCGACCAGACCGACAGCACGTTCACCGTCGGCACCAGCAAGGCCAGCATCAGCGCGGCCAGGGTCAGGCCTGGCTGGCCGAACAGGCTGCTCACCGCCGCCAGGCCCAGGTAGGTGTTGAAGCGCAGCATGCCCTGGGTAAAGGCGCCGAAACGCCCGGCCGGCCAACCGCGCAGACGGCGCAGCAGCAACAGTGCCAGCCAGGCCAGCGCCAGCCCCAGCAGCACCGCCAAGGCCAGGCGCGGCAGCGCCGGATTATCCAGCGGCGCGCTGGCCAGGCTGCTCAGCAGCAGGGCGGGAAACAGCACGAAGTAGTTCAAGCGCTCGGCGCCGGGCCAGAACGCCTCGTTGGGGAAGGCCTGGCGGCGCAGCAGGTAGCCGCCGACTATCAAGGCAAACAAGGGCCACAAGGCCAACAGCAATTCCAGCACGGCAACCCCCAGCCAAGACATAAGCGCCCATCTTGGTCAGCGCTATGCTATGACGCAAGGGCGGCATAGCTATTAGGCTGAGGAGGGGTTATGTCGGCGCGACATTCCGGGGGCTGTCAGTGCGGCGCCCTGCGCTACCAGTTCCGCGCACCGCTGGCGGATATCGCCCACTGCCACTGTTCGATCTGTAGGCGCTGCAGCGGCGGCATAGTCACCACCTGGATCACTGTGCCGCTGGCGAGCTTTCGCTGGCTGGCCGGCACGCCACGCGAGTACGCCTCCTCGCTCAGCTGCACGCGCAGCTTCTGCCCGACCTGCGGCGCCCACCTGACGCTGTTCACCAGCCTCAGCCCAGAGACCCTGGACGTGACCATCGCCACCCTGGATCACCCGGAACAGGCGCCGGCGGACCGCCATATCTGGGTGCAGAGCCGCCTGCCCTGGCTGCATCTGGACCCGCAGCTGCCCGAGGAAGATCAGGAATCTATGGCCTAGGGCAGCTGCAGCCCGCCGCTGGCCTTATGCAGGGCGCGCAGGTGCTCGCCGAGTTGCGCCAGATTGGCCTCGCTGGCTTGCAGCTCGGTCAGCCGCGCCGGTTCCAGCAGGCGGCGCACTTCCTGGTCGAGGTCGTCGCTGAGTTGACGCAGTTGCTGCTGACGGTTGCGGCTCTCGGCTTCCAGGCGTTGCCACTCGGCGCTTTGCGGCAGGCCGTAGCCGCCGTCCAGCAACTCCGCCGGACGGCTGAGAAAGCCGCTGCCCGCGAGGATCTTCTGCAGGGCGCCGCCGGCCTTGTTCAGGTTCGGGTCCTGGGCGACGCGGCCGCTCAGGTAGCGCTGCTTGAGTTCCTCCTGGGCCAGCAGCAACTGGCGGCGTAGCGCCGCCTGTTCGAGCAGCAGCAGCGCCGCGCTGGCGCGCAGGTCGGCCTGGGCGAACCAGGGCCGACGCGCCGCGGCAGGCTGTCCCAGCCAGTCTTCGACCCGCTGCTGCTCGATCGGCAGGCGCTGTTGCAGCACGGCGAACATCGCCTGGTAACGTTCGAGGAAGGAGTCGAAGCGATAACCCAGGCGCAAGGCTTCGCGCGGGTCATCCAGCACGCCGCGCTCGGCCAGATCGCGCGCCACCAGGCTGTCGAGCAGGCCGTTGGGCATGATGCTGTCGAGCGCCTGCAGGCCGGGATGCTGGCTGCCGCTGCGCAGCAGCTTGAGGGTTTCCACCGCGCAGTTGTTGGAGATGAAGTAGTAGTGGCCGTCGTAGCTCCAGTGCTGCTCGGCGGCGCGGGTGACCAGTTGCTCCAGCTGCGCGCGGGTAAGCTTGAGCGGCAGCGAGGCCAGGCTGCGCAGCTCGACCTTGGTGTATTCGTCTATCACCTGCTGCAGCGGCAGGACGAATAGCCGCGAGGGGTAGGCACCGGTCAGGCCGTCCCAACTGGACAGCTGCAGGTCGCCGACAAAGGCGCGGTAGGACAGCACCAGGTGTTGGTCCAGATCCAGCCGGCACGCCGGCCCGCGCGGCCGACCGGGGGCGCAGATCACCAGGCGCAGCATGCTGTGGCCCCAACGGCTGGCCCAGGCCTGGTTGGCCTCGGCCAGCAGGTAATCGACCTGGTAGACCCGCTCCGGGTCGAGCCTGCCCAGGGGCTGGCGGGCGAAGTCGCGGCCGGCATTCAGGTAGGCCAGCCCCTCGGCGCAGCTCTGCTGCCCGGGCGGCGTCCAGGCGAAATGCTGGCTCAGGTAGCGCGCCAGCGAGGGGCGGCGACAGACATAGCTGGGGTCGAGGAGGAAGTACTCCATATTCACCGCGACGAATTCCCGCGGGTTGCTCAGCTCGTAGCTATCCGGGCTGCGCGCCAGCTGGCGGTTATGCCCTTCACGCGCCCCCCGGCGGCCGACCTGCTGGGGCCAACCGGCCAGATCGAGCAGCTGCGGGTCGTCACTCAGGGTAAAACGCCGCGCGGTCTGGCCACGACAGGCATCCGGCAGACCAACCGGGCCCAAGCTGCTCTGGCGCTGGCGGCACTGTTGCAGCAGGCGCTTATCATCCGGCGACCATAGCCGCGCGCGGTCGTAGAGATGGGTCAGTTCATGCAGCAGGGTGGCCAGCAGTTCACGGCGCACGTTGCCGTGTACGCGCCCGGAAGGCTGCAGCGCGGCCGAGCCATCGCTCAGTGCCGGCAGCAGCAGGGCATTCAGTTCGATACCGCTAAAGCGCCCGGCGCGGCCATACACCTCAGGCGGCAGTTGCCGCCAGCGCACGGGCACGCGCCGTTGCAGTCGTTGTTTGAACTGCGGAGGCAGCGCGTTCAGGGCTTCCTGCAACAGCGCCTGACTGGCCTGTTGCTCGGCATTGCTCAACGCGCCGCTATCCAGTGCTAGACGCAGCTCGGCCTGGCTGCTGAGGCTGACCCACAGCGCCAGTAGCAGCCACCAGGGACGCGGCAAACTCACAGTGCCAGAATGGCTTCGGCCAAGACCAGATCAGAGGCGTCTTGGGCTTCCGGCACGCGGCTGCGGATGCTGGTGAGCGCCGCTTCCAGCTGTGCGCCGCGAATGGCGCCTTGGCTGGCGACAAAGCTGGCGGCATCGTCACGGGCCGCCAGCACTATCTTCGAGTCGCGGATCGAGGTGGTGGTATCCGAGGTGAAGTCGAAGGTGCGATCGACCGCGCGGATGATCACATTGCTGCTGGCGACCAGGGTTTGCGCCTGCACGCCGCCGGCGAGCAGGGCGATGGTGGCTACAGCGCCGAGTAAGTAACGGGACATGGCAATCTCCGAGAAAACCCAAACAGTGGGTGGGCATTGTATTGGACGAGCACGGCGCCCTGCGGTTCCGGGCCCATCTCTAGGCGGCCGGATAATGCCAAAGCTGGGTCAGTGCGACGGCGCCTGCCGCTTACAGGCTGAGAATAGCTACAGCCAACTGCAAGTCATCGGCCTGCAGGCTCGGAGCTTGCTGGCGGATATGCTGCAGCGCGGCTTCCAGGCGCGCGCCACGGATGCGCCCCTGACTGGCGACGAAACTGGCGGCATCGTCCCGGCCGGCAAGGACGATCTTGTCGTCACTCAGGGAAGAGGAAATATCCGAGGTCGCCTCAGAGGTGGCGGCAAGGCCGGCAACCAGAGAATCGGTGGTGACCACAAAGCTGCTGGCCGAGGCCTGGCTGGCTACGGCCAACCAGGCGGCCAACCCGATAATGCGCACAGGGTTCATACATAAGCTCCTAAAAATACCCGTCAAACAGACGCGGCAATTGTAGACCCCGGCCATGCCAATAGGTTGCGCCAAACCACTAGCGCCAGAACGGCTTATCCAGCTCCGCCTGGCGCTGCGCTTCGCTGATCCCGCTGTCACTCAGTTGGCGGGCATCCAGACGGGCCAGTTGCCCACGCGTGCGCAGGTTGCGACGCCAGTACAGCAGGCGGGCATGCAGCCTGAACCAGAATGACGGGTGAGGTTGCGGCGGCAGGGGTTGGGTGTGATCGAGGGTGCGTTCCATGGCGCTGTCCTTGTCTGAAACCAGGAATGGCAGTCTATGGTGCGCGGGTAGGGGGCAAAGGTGCAGACACAGCACCGTACAATTGTTACGGCGCAGTTTAATGTCTATTGAAACTGTATCGCTCGCTAAGCCGGCAGACTGTTGCGGATAAAAAATTGTCTGGAGCAATTTTTGACGTCGCGCAGCGACGCGCCCGAAGGCGGTCCGCCAAGGATGGCAGGGCACAAAAAATTACCGGGAGTAATTTTTGACGTCGCGTAGCGACGGCCCGAAGGGTGCCTGCCAAGGATGGCAGGGCACAAAAAGAAGGCCCCATCGCGCAAGGGCGATGGAGCCTTCAAAAGTCCCAAAAAAGGGCGGAGCAGAAATCGGTGTCTGGCGGCAATTAACGCCAGAAAGGCTTGCTCAGTTCGGCGTGGCGCTGCGCTTCGCTGATACCGGCATCGGCCAGCAGGCGGGCATCCAGGCGAGCAAGCTGGCGGCGGCTGATAACGCGGCGCTGCCATTGCAGGGCGGTGCTGAACAGGCGCAGCGGCAGGGCGCTGACGCTAGTGGCTTGGCTATGATCAAAAAACAGGTCGGAACTGAGGGTACGTTCCATGGTGGTCATCCTTCCGCTTGTGGCGGTTCTGAGGGGCTGCTGTAACTTGATGGCTATATTGCCCTTCCCGCCAAGCACTCAGTAGCCACAGCTGAGTTAAATTGCAGACCTAATAGATAGGTTGCTTTGCAACTGTTTCACCTGTTTCCAGCACAGCTGTACTGGCCATAAGTTAAATGACTCGCCTAAATCATAGTTCCAGTGATTTATCTCGCCATAGCTGTGAATTGCAGTTAACAGCAATAGGTACAGTTGTAAATTGATTGGCCAATTGCACTGACCTGTTATTCAGCTTTTTCTCACATTGGCCCTTGAACCCGATCCAGCTGTACCTGCCTTGGGCAGTCTTGAGCTTCCGGGCGCTCATAACCTTCAGGCATAAAAAATTGTCTGGAGCAATTTTTAACGTCGCGTAGCGACGGCCCGGAGGGTGGCCGTCAGGGATGGCAGGCATAAAAAAGCCCGGCTAAATAAGCCGGGCTCCTTCCTACAGCGCAGCAGCCGGCGCTTAATCGACCGCTTTGACCATATCTTCGATGACCTTTTTCGCGTCGCCGAAGACCATCATGGTCTTGTCCAGATAGAACAGTTCGTTATCCAGGCCGGCGTAGCCGCTGGCCATGGAGCGCTTGTTAACTATCACGGTCTTGGCCTTGTAGGCCTCGAGGATCGGCATGCCGGCGATCGGCGACTGCGGATCGTTCTTCGCCGCCGGGTTGACCACGTCGTTGGCGCCGAGTACCAGCACCACGTCGGCCTGACCGAACTCGGAGTTGATGTCGTCCATCTCGAACACCTGCTCGTAAGGCACTTCGGCCTCGGCCAGCAGCACGTTCATATGGCCCGGCATACGACCGGCCACCGGGTGGATCGCGTACTTCACGGTGACGCCGCGATGGGTCAGCTTCTCCGCCAGTTCCATCAGCGCATGCTGGGCACGGGCCACGGCCAGGCCGTAGCCGGGCACTATGATCACGGTGTCGGCGTTGGTCAGCAGGAACGCGGCGTCGTCACTTGATCCGGACTTCACCGGGCGCGCTTCCTGGGCACCAGCCGGGCCAGCGGCTACCGCACCGCCGAAGCCGCCGAGGAGGACGTTGAAGAACGAGCGGTTCATCGCCTTGCACATGATGTAGGAGAGGATCGCACCGCTCGAACCGACCAGCGAACCGGCGATGATCAGCATCGAGTTGTTCAGCGAGAAGCCGATACCGGCCGCCGCCCAGCCCGAGTAGCTGTTGAGCATCGACACCACCACCGGCATGTCCGCGCCGCCGATCGGGATGATGATCAGTACGCCGATGACGAAGGCCAGGGCCAGCAGGATGGCGAAGGACGTCAGGTTGCCGCTGAAGGTGAAGTGCAGACCCAGGCCGAGGATGGCCAGGCCGACTGCCAGGTTGACCCAGTGCTGGCCCTTGAACTGTACCGGTGCGCCTTGGAACAGGCGGAACTTGTACTTGCCCGAGAGCTTGCCGAAGGCGATCACCGAACCGGAGAAGGTGATGGCACCGATGGCCGCGCCGATAAACAGTTCCAGGCGGTTACCCGCCGGAATCGCATCGCCCAGGGCGGCAACAATGCCCAGGGACTGCGGCTCGACCACCGCGGCGATGGCGATAAATACCGCCGCCAGGCCGATCATGCTGTGCATAAAGGCGACCAGTTCCGGCATCTTGGTCATTTCCACGCGCTTGGCCATGATCGAGCCGGCGGTGCCGCCGACCAGCAGGCCGACTATCACGTAGCCGATACCCTGGGTGACGCCCCCGTCTTTCAAAGAGAGCGCGCCCAGCTTATAGATCAGGCCGATAGTGGTGATGATGGCCAGGCCCATGCCGAGCATGCCGAACAGGTTGCCGCGACGCGAGGTGGTCGGGTGCGACAGGCCTTTGAGCGCCTGGATAAAGCAAATCGAGGCGATCAGGTAGAGAAGGGTGATCAGATTCATGCTCATCAATGCTTCTCCACTGCAGCGGCTTTCGGCGCTTTCTTCTTGAACATTTCCAGCATGCGCCGGGTCACCAGGAAGCCACCGAACACGTTGACCGCGGCCAGGGCCACGGCCAGGGTGCCCATCGTCTTGCCCAGCGGGGTGACGGTCAGCGCCGCGGCCAACATGGCGCCGACTATGACGATGGCCGAGATGGCGTTGGTCACGGCCATCAGCGGGGTGTGCAGGGCCGGGGTGACGTTCCACACCACGTGGTAGCCGACATAGATCGCCAGCGCGAAGATGATCAGGTTGTAGATGCCGTCGGAAATCATATCCATGAGCGTTTCTCCCCTTAGCCGTTGTTGCGCACGACTTGGCCGCCCGTGCACATCAGGCACGCGGCGACTATGTCGTCTTCAAGGTTGAGGTGGAACTTGCCTTCGCTGTCTATGACCAGCTTGAGGAAGTCCAGCAGATTGCGTGCGTACAGTGCCGAAGCGTCCGCCGGCACCAGGGCCGCCAGGTTGCTGTGGCCGACTATGGTCACGCCGTGCTTGATCACCACCTGTTCGGCTTCGGTCAGCGGGCAGTTGCCGCCTTGCGCCGCGGCCAGGTCGATGATCACCGAGCCCGGTTTCATCTCGGCCACAGTGGCCTCATGCAACAGGGTCGGCGCCTTGCGGCCGGGAATCAGTGCGGTGGTGATGACGATATCGGCCTGCTTGGCGCGCTCGTGCACCGCCTTGGCCTGACGCTCCATCCACGAAGCCGGCATCGGCCGGGCATAGCCGCCCACGCCTTGGGCGCACTCGCGTTCTTCATCGGTTTCGAACGGCACGTCGACGAACTTGGCGCCCAGCGACTCGATCTGCTCCTTCACCGCCGGACGCACGTCCGAGGCCTCGATCACCGCACCCAGGCGCTTGGCCGTGGCGATGGCCTGCAGGCCGGCCACACCGGCACCGAGAATCAGGATGCGCGCGGCCTTAACGGTACCGGCGGCGGTCATCAGCATCGGCATAAAGCGCGGATAGTGGTGCGCGGCCAGCAGCACGGCCTTGTAGCCGGCGATATTGGCTTGCGACGACAGCACGTCCAGGCTCTGCGCGCGGGAAGTACGCGGGGCGGCTTCCAGGGCGAAGGCGGTGATGCCACGGGCACTCATACGCGCGATGGTCTCGTTGCTGAACGGGTTGAGCATGCCCACCAGCACGGCGCCGGACTTCATATGAGCCAGCTCGGCGTCGGTCGGAGCCACCACTTTCAGCACCAGATCGGCACCGAAGGCCGCAGCATCGTTGCCGATAGCGGCACCAACGGCTGCATAGGCGCTGTCCGGAATGCTCGCGCTGACGCCTGCACCGGTCTGTACAGTCACCTGATGGCCTTGGCCGATCAGCTTCTTGATGGTTTCGGGAGTCGCAGCAACGCGGGTCTCACCTGCATGGGTTTCGAGAGGAACACCGATGTGCACTTCAATTCTCCTGCGTGATCTTTTTGGTGAACCGGCGCACTGCGGATGGCACGCGGGCGTTGGGGAGGATCAGCACAAACCCGCTTGAGCAGCAGTTGCAATATGGCGGGGCGCGGCATTTTGCAGGCGAAGGCCATGACCTTCAAGGCGTTATGAAGTAAAACCTGGCGATAACTACAAGTCACTGGCTGACCATCAAGCCACCTATGCCGCGCAAAGCCTTGTGCTGCCTGGGCTGCAGCCATCACAAGCGACAAATTGTCCGACCCGCTTATTCCCGCCGTCGATACTGTCCCATCAGAGTGACGGGCCGCGCCGGAAAAACCGGTGCAGGCCACTGAATCAGGGCATTTGGCCGTGTCAGGTGTGCAATAAATAGAACATTTGCAACCTAAGCTTTTTTGCCGGACTGTAGCAGCCTATATAGCTGACTACGGGGTCAGGTTAACCGAAAACACCCACACAGCTGGCGCCTGCACAATTGCCGAACGGGGCTCGGGGCCGCCAACGACGCCCTGTTGACGCCTATTGGCGCCAGGGCCTTGGCGACTGTTGTCTATTTCAAACCACTGGCCTCGGCATAGGCGCTGGCTTCCTGCACCAGCCAGTCGCGCAGGGCCAACAGCGCCGCCGATTCCAGCTTGCGCTCGGGAATGATCAGGTAATAGGCCTTGTCGCTCGGCTGGTTATAGCTGGAGGCTATAACCAGACGGCCTTCATCCAGTTCGCGGCGGATCAGAAAGGGCGGGATCAGGGCGATACCCATCTCATGCATGGCGGCCTGGGCCAGCATGGAAAACAGCTCGTAACGCGGCCCGCTCATATCCCGCGGGGTGTTCACCCCCTGGGCGTTGAGCCACTGGCGCCAGGCATAGGGGCGGGTGCTCTGTTGCAGCAGGGGCAGCGCGGCGATCTGCTCGGCATTCAGCTGCGCCTGGCCCTGCAGCAGCGCCGGGCTGCACACCGGCATGGGGTTCTCGCGCATCAGCAGGTGCGAGCGGGTACCCGACCAGTCGCCATCGCCGAAATACACCGCGGCGTCGAACTCGGTATCGGCGAACAGAAAGGGCCGGGTGCGGTTGGTCAGGTTGACCGTGACCTGGGGATGCAGGCGCTGGAAATCCTTCAGGCGCGGCAGCAGCCACTGGGTGCCGAAGGTCGGCACCACCGCCAGTTCGATGCTCATGGCACCCTGCTGGCCCATCACCGCCAGGGTGTCGCGCTCCACCGCATCCAGTTGCCCGGCGACCCGCCTGGCGTAGGACAGCCCGGCCTCGGTCAACTTGACGCCACGCCGCGAGCGACGGAACAGCTCGATATTAAGGAAGGCCTCCAACCCGGCGATCTGCCGGCAGATGGCGCTCTGGGTCAGCGCCAGCTCTTCGGCGGCCTTGGTAAAGCTCTGGTGGCGCGCCGCCGATTCGAAGGCGATCAGGGCGGCGGTACTGGGTATCTTGCGGCGCATCTATGCGACAGCCTCACTGATAAGTCGGATAACTAGCCATTACAGCTCTCTTGAAGTGCAGTTTATGCACAATAGCGTGCAAAATCCTCGTTTGCCTAAATCAAATGTGCGGCGTAGGTTGGGCTGAATTCGACGAAGCCCAACATCAGGTTGACTGTACCTATGTTGGGCTTCGCTATGCTCAGCCCAACCTACCTCTGAGGATTCCGCCCATGGCCGGCAAGGCAAGTTTTAACTGGATCGACCCGCTGCTGCTCGACCAGCAACTGACCGAAGAAGAGCGCATGGTGCGTGACAGCGCCCAGCAGTTCGCCGCCGACAAGCTGGCCCCGCGTGTGCTGGAAGCCTTCCGCCATGAGCAGACCGACCCGAAGATCTTCCGCGAGATGGGCGACACCGGCCTGCTCGGCGCCACCATCCCCGAAGCCTACGGCGGCAGCGGCCTCAACTACGTGTGCTACGGCCTGATCGCCCGCGAAGTGGAGCGCGTCGACTCCGGCTACCGCTCGATGATGAGCGTGCAGTCGTCCCTGGTGATGGTGCCGATCAACGAATTCGGCAACGAGGCGACCAAGCAGAAATACCTGCCCAAGCTGGCCAGCGGCGAATATATCGGCTGCTT